>NZ_JBITJH010000009.1:0-31629 GCF_044459745.1 Micromonospora sp. NPDC050187 | reverse complement strand
GCGCGGGGGCGCGCGGGGGGGGGGGGGGGGGGGGGGGGGGGGGGGGGGGGGGGGGGGGGGGGGGGGGGGGGCCCCCCCCCGCCCCCCCCCCCCCCCCCCCCCCGGCCCTGCCACCGCAGCTCCGATCAGCGGTACGGCGACAGAGCGGTCCAGAGGCCGGGACAAGCACACGTGACCCGCCCCGACCAGGGGAAACCTCTCCTTCCTCGTTGCCACGCAAGGGGAAGAGGCACCGCTCAACTTAGCTGTCCCAGTCACCTGAGTCAAACGCAGAGTTGTCGGCGTGTGCCCTTGCGTGATCGAATTGGCGTGCCGCGCAGGGGGAGTCATGCCAGTCACTGCTGACTACATCCGTATCGCCGACGAGATCGTCGCCGACATCCGAGCCAAGAAGCTCAAGCCGGGTGACAAGCTGCCCTCGATCACGCAGCTTGCGGTGACCTACAAGGTCAGCCCATCGACGGTTAAGCAGGTCTACGTCCGGCTCGAAGCCCTGCGTGTGATCTGGCGACACCAGGGCAAGGGTGTCTTCGTCAACGATCCGGCTCTCTGGATGAGGGAGCCGTAAGTAGCGTTGCGGGGTAATGGCGACTGCGGACCTGGAGGACGCATGGCGCCGAAATCAAAGGTCGCAGGTTCGTTCCTCATGCTGATCCTGCTGGCCGGGTGTGCCAATGGGAGCCCACCAGGCGTCGAGACGGGAACGATGTCCGACCAGCCCGCCACCGACAGCCCCTCCGCCTTTCCCAACCAGGGCGAGCTGGATGAGATCGCGGACAGGATCAGGCGGCTGGGCGAAGGTGAACTCGCCTCGGTCTACACGGGCCTGGCCATCGACGTCGAGAACGACCGCGTCGACGTGTGGGTGACGGATCCGCCCCGGTTCAAGGCGGCGATCGATGGGCTGCCCTGGCAGCAGCGGGTGAGGCTGCACCCGGCTCGGCACGCTGCGGTAGACCTGGAACCGACCTTCCAGCGGATCCTGCGGGAGCATGGCCACTGGCGGCAGCAGGGGCTGCCGGTGGCGTATTCGGGCGTACGACACGACGGTTCCTGCATCGAGGTCGGCACCCCCGATCCGCAGCGGGCGGAACGCGAGTTCCCCCGGCGCTACCCCGGAATTCCGATGTGCTTCTCGGAGCAGGCCGACACCGGTAACCCCTGGGAAGAGCGTCGGTGACGTCCGCCGTCGCTCAGAGCCGCCGGCGCGGCGGGGACGGCGTGCGCCCCGCCGCGCCCGTCAGGCTGGCCTCGTCTACACGCTGCCGCTGAAGGTGTCGCACTGCTTCGGGTCGCCGGTCTGGAAGCCCCGGGTGAACCACTCGCGGCGCTGCTCGGACGTGCCGTGGGTGAACTCGTCCGGGTTCACCGGCCGGTTGGCCCGCTCCGAGATGGCGTCGTCGCCGATCTTCTCGGCGGCGTCGATGGCCTGGCTGATGTCCTGCTCGCTGATGCTGGTGAAGATCTTCTGGCCGCTGGCGTCGGCGGTGCCGGTGGCGTTCTTCGCCCAGGCCCCCGCGTAGCAGTCGGCCTGGAGCTCCATCTTCACCGACAGCGCGTTGGCGTTGTCCGGGTCACGTTGCTGCTGGCGGCGCACCTGCGCCTCGGTGCCGAGCAGGGTCTGCACGTGGTGGCCGTACTCGTGGGCCAGCACGTACGGCTGGGCGAACTCGCCGGCCGCGCCGAGCTGGTCGGCGAGGACCTGGTAGAAGGTCAGGTCGATGTAGACCTGCCGGTCGCCGGGGCAGTAGAACGGGCCGACGCCGGAGTCGGCGTTGCCGCAGGCGGTGGAGACGGCCCGGCTGAAGAAGACCGTGTCCACCGCCTGGTAGCGCTCGCCGAAGCGCTCCGGCAACGCTGTCTGCCAGTACGCCTGGATCGAGTTCACGTAGAGCGTGTTGCGACAGTCGAGCTGGTCGAGGGCGTTCTCGGCGGAGCACTTCTGTTCCAGCGAGCTGTTGTCGCCCGGCTCGGACCCGCCGCCGTCGAGAGCCGCGTTGAGGCCGAACCCACCGCCCGCCAGCGCCACCACCACGGCGATGATCACACCGATCAACCCGCCCCGGCCGCCACCGCCGACCGGGATGGGGATGCCGAGGCCGCCTCCGCCGCCGGACCCCCGCCGGTCGTCGACCTGACTGGTGTCGATGCGCGCGTTCTCGTTCAGCTCCATGGTGACCCCGATCTCTGCAGCTCCGGGACGAGGTGTCGGACGACGTTCCGGTACCCGATGATCTTGCGAGGTAATCCGGACCGGGTCGCCCCGGCGGCCCGGTACACTCGGACCGTGCTGCTCTGCGAAGGCTGAACCGCCCCGCGCCGACGGGTGAATCGATCCCGCCGGCGCTTTCGCGTGCCCTGAGTCAGCCCTTTCGGCCCCTGAGAGCGAGTTCGCCACAATGATCACTGCCACCGGCCTGGAGTTGCGCGCCGGCGCCCGGATCCTGCTGTCCGACACCACCCTGCGGGTGCAGCCGGGGGACCGGATCGGCCTGGTCGGCCGTAACGGCGCCGGCAAGACCACCACGCTCAAGGTGCTCGCCGGGGAGGGCCAGCCCTACGCCGGGCAGATCGACCGGCGGAGCAACATCGGCTACCTCCCGCAGGACCCGCGTACCGGCGACCTGGAGGTCACCGGCCGGGACCGGGTGCTCTCCGCGCGCGGCCTGGACGTGCTGATGACCCAGATGCAGGAGATCGAGGCCAAGCTCGCCGACGGCGCCGACGAGCGCCTGGTCCGCCGGTACGGCGCGCTGGAGGACCAGTTCGCCTCCCTGGGCGGGTACGCCGCCGAAGCCGAGGCCGCGCGGATCTGCGCCAACCTCGGCCTGCCCGACCGGGCGCTCGCCCAGACCATCGGCACCCTCTCCGGCGGCCAGCGTCGCCGGATCGAGCTGGCCCGGATCCTGTTCCGGGACGCGGGCGAGAACGGCGGCGGCATCCTGCTGCTCGACGAGCCGACCAACCACCTCGACGCCGACTCGATCACCTGGCTGCGCAGCTTCCTCGCCAACCACAAGGGCGGCCTGATCGTGATCAGCCACGACGCCTCGCTGCTGGAGGCGGTGGTCAACAAGGTCTGGTTCCTGGACGCCACCCGGAGCGTGGTCGACGTCTACAACCTGGGCTGGAAGGCGTACCTGGAGGCGCGGGAGACCGACGAGCGCCGCCGCCGCCGGGAGCGGGCCAACGCCGAGAAGAAGGCCGGCGCGCTGATGGCGCAGGCCGACAAGATGCGGGCAAAGGCCACCAAGACCGTGGCCGCGCAGAACATGGCCCGCCGCGCCGAGCGGCTGCTCTCCGGGCTGGAGGAGGTCCGGGTCTCCGACAAGGTGGCCAAGGTGCGGTTCCCCACCCCGGCCCCGTGCGGGAAGACCCCGCTGACCGCCACCGGCCTGTCGAAGTCGTACGGCTCGTTGGAAATCTTCACCGACGTGAACGTGGCGGTGGACCGGGGTTCCCGGGTGGCCATCCTCGGGCTCAACGGCGCCGGCAAGACCACCCTGCTGCGGATGCTCGGCGGCCTGCTGAAGCCGGATACCGGCAGCGTCGACGCGGGCCACGGGCTGCGGCTCGGATACTACGCGCAGGAGCACGAGACCCTCGACGTGGACCGGACGGTGCTGGAGCACATGCGCAGCGCCGCGTTCGAGCAGTCCGACACCGACCTGCGCAAGATCCTCGGCGCGTTCCTCTTCTCCGGCGAGGACGTCGACAAGCCGGCCGGGGTGCTCTCCGGCGGGGAGAAGACCCGGCTGGCACTGGCCACCCTGGTCTGCTCCGGGGCGAACGTGCTGCTGCTCGACGAGCCCACCAACAACCTCGACCCGGTCAGCCGGGAACAGGTGCTCGACGCCATCGCCCGCTACCCGGGGGCGATCGTGCTGGTCACCCACGACCCGGGGGCGGTCACCGCGCTCAAGCCCGACCGGGCGATCCTGCTGCCCGACGGTGACGAGGACGCCTGGAGCGACGACCTGCTCGAACTGGTCGAGCTGGCCTGAGCGGCGACCGGGGCCGGGGCACGTGCCCCGGCCGCCGCCGTGCGTCAGGCCGGCCTGGGCTCTGCGGAGTCGCGTGCTCGTCGGACCGGCCTGGCTCTGCGGAGTTCCGCTCGTCAGGCCGGCGTGGGCTCTGGCGCGCCACGCCCGGCAGGCGTCGCCACAGGAGGCCACTCGTCGGCGAGCACCGACCAGACCTGGTGGTCGTGCCGCTGGCCCCGATAGTGGAACGCCGAACGCAGCACACCGTCGAGGCGCATGCCGAGCCGCTGGGCGACGGCGGCGCTGCGCACGTTGTGCGCGGCGTTGACCCACTGCACCCGGTGCAGGCCGCGCTCGTGGAACGCCCAGTCGATCATGTGGCGGATCGCCCGGGTGACCAGTCCGTGCCCCTCGGCGGAGCGTTCCAGCCAACAGCCCACCTCGCAGGTGCCGCTCCGGGCGTCGAGGCTGACGAAGAGCGTCCCGCCGACCAGGACGCCGTCGCGCCAGATGCCGTAGATTCCGCCGGTGTCGGCGGCCCGGCGGTCGGCGTGTCGTTGGAGCACCGCGCGGGCCGACTCCAGGTCGGTGCTCAGCCCGGCGAACGGCACCCACGGGTCGACGTACTCCCGGGCCCGGTCCATGTGCGCGAGGAACTCGGCCGCCTGCCACGGTTCGAGCGGGCGGAGCTGGGCGTCCTCGGTGAGCGGGACGGCGAACACGTTTCTCTCCTCTCACCCGAGCAGGTCGACCAGGTGGCCGACCACCCCGGAACCGACCAGGATCATCACGCCGATGGCCATGAAGATCACCGGCACCAGCCAGTGTCCGGTCCGCTCCACCAGCCGGACCACCCGGGGGTGCCCGCCGAGCCGGGCCCCCACCACGCACCACAGGCCGACCCCGGCCACGAAGACCAGCAGGAACACCAGGGCCTCGGCGGGTGAGAGGGCGCGGAACACCGGCACGTAGACGGCGATGTTGTCGGCGCCGTTGGCGATGGTGACGCCGGCCACGCCCGCCATGCCGCCGACCACCGCCGGGGCCTCGTCGTCGTCCCGGCGCAGCAGTGCCCGTACGCCGAGCGCGACGGGAAGCAGGCCGAGCAGGCCGGGCCACGGATCGGGAACCACCAGCAGGCCGACGGCGGCGATCGCGGCGACGGCGACCAGCGCGGCGATGCCGGCGTACTGGCCGGCGACGATCTGCCATCGGCGGGGCCGACCGGTGGCGCGGGCCGCGACGAAGAACACGGTGAGTACCACGATGTCGTCGACGTTGGTCGCGGCGAACACCACGGCCGCGCCGGCCGCGGTGCCGAGGGGGTCGGTCACGCGGGCAGGGTACGCGCTCCGTCCCGGTCCCGCTGCACACCGACGTCTGCCCTGGTCAGCGTGGGTTGGCTCGGCCGATCGACACGAGGTCACCCGGTCGTGTCATCACTCTATCGGGAAGCTGACACTGCATAGCGTGTCGATTGGCGAAGAGTTGATATCTGGCGCATGATCGTTCGAGGCGGTCTAATAGGTTGGACCGTTATCCGAACCGCACAGTCTGCGACGTGAGGAATCAGCATGGCAGCCACTGGCACAGCCACCAGCACTGAGAAGGGTCGCCGGATCGTCGGAGCCGAGCGTCAGACACTCGCCAAGGACCTCGTAAAGCGGTACACCGGGGGCGAGAGCATCCGTGCCCTCGCGGCCTCGACCGGCCGATCCTACGGGTTCATCCACCGGGTGCTCACCGAATCCGGGGTGCAGCTCCGGCAGCGCGGCGGCGCCCGCCGCCGCAAGAAGGCGTGATCCGCCCGCCAACGTCGTTCCTTCCCGCCACGCCCCGGACCGCCCGGTGACGACCGGGCCCGGGGTACGGCTGGAGTGCGCCGGCCCGGTGGCCACCGTGACGTTGTGCCGTCCCGACGTGCTCAACGCCCAGACCCCGGCCATGTGGCGCGCCATGAGCGACTTCTCCCGAAGTCTCCCCGGCGACGTCCGGGTGGTCGTCGTGCGCGGCGAGGGCCGGGCGTTCTCCGCCGGGCTCGACCTGTCGGTCGCCAACGCGTCCGGGCCGGGTTCCTTCGCGGAGCTGGCCACCCTGCCCGAGCAGGAGTGCGTCGACCGGATCGCCGAGTTCCAGTCGGCGTTCACCTGGCTGCACCGGCCGGACGTCGTCTCGGTCGCTGCGGTGCAGGGGCACGCCATCGGCGCGGGCTTCCAACTCGCGCTCGCCTGTGACCTGCGGGTGCTCGCCGAGGACGCCCGACTGTCGATGGCCGAGGTCACCCTCGGGCTGGTGCCCGACCTGGCCGGCACCGGTCGCCTGGTCGACCTGGTCGGCTACTCCCGGGCCCTGGAGATCTGCGCCACCGGCCGCCGGATCGACGCCGCCGAGGCCGACCGGATCGGTCTGGCCACCGTCGTGGTGCCGACCGCCGAGCTGGCCGGGACGACCGAGGACCTGACTGCCGCCCTGTTGGCCGGCAGCCGGGACGCGGTCGTCGAGATCAAGGCCCTGCTCGCCGGTGCGGCGCGCCGGACGCCGGTGGAGCAGCAGCGCGCCGAGCGTGAGGCACAGGGACGGCGGTTGCGGGATCTGGCGGGACGCGGGGAATGATGTAAGGACCGATCGGGAAGGATCGGATTACCGCCAAGGTTGTCGTAGGCGTCGGGACAATCGACCTGACGGCGCGGGCGGTCCCGCACGACCCGGAGGTGGCGCGTGAATCCCAACGGCGGCATGGGCGGCTGGAACATGCTCCGGTCGATGCGCAACTCCGACGACATCTCCGCCCACCGGCTGAGCCGGGGCACCGGGCGGCGGATCGTCGCCTTCGCCCGGCCGTACCGCCGGGACATCGTGGTCTTCCTGGTCACCGTGGTCCTCGCCGCGATCATCGGGGTCGCCACACCGGTGCTCGCCGGTGACGTCATCAACGCGATCACCGGAGGCGGCACGGAGGCCGGCGCGACCGTGGTGCGCCTCGCCCTGTTCATCGCCGGCCTGGCCGTGGCCGACGCGTTGCTCTCGCTGGCCCAGCGCTGGTATTCCGCCCGCATCGGCGAGGGCATCATCCTCGACCTGCGCACCCGGGTCTACGACCACGTCCAGCGGATGCCGTTGCAGTTCTTCAGCCGCACCCAGACCGGCGCGCTGGTCAGTCGGCTCAACAACGACGTGCTGGGTGCCCAGCGGGCGTTCACCTCGACCCTGTCCGGTGTGGTCAGCAACGTCATCCAGCTCGTGCTCACCGCCGCGGTGATGTTCACCCTCTCCTGGCAGATCACCGTCCTGTCGCTGGTGCTGCTGCCGATCTTCATCATCCCGGCCCGTCGGGTCGGTAAGCGGCTGGCCGAGATCACCCGCGAGTCGTACAACCTCGACGCCAAGATGAACACGACCATGACCGAGCGGTTCGGGGTGGCCGGGGCGCTGCTGGTCAAGCTCTTCGGTGCGCCCGAGGTCGAGGCCCGGCGCTTCGCCGCCCGCGCCGAGCGGGTCCGCGACATCGGCATCCAGTCGGCGATGTACTCGCGGACGTTCTTCGTGGCGATGCTGCTGGTCGCCTCGCTGGCCCAGGCGCTCACCTACGGTCTCGGCGGTTGGCTCGCGGTCACCGGCGCGGTCAGCGCCGGCACCGTGGTCACCCTGGCCCTGCTGCTCACCCGCCTCTACGGGCCGCTGACCGCGCTCTCCAACGTCCGGGTCGACGTCATGAGCGCGCTGGTCTCCTTCGACCGGGTCTTCGAGGTGCTCGACCTGAAGCCGGGCATCGAGGAGAAGCCGGACGCGGTGCCCGTGCCGCGCGGCAACGGCCGGGTCGAGTTCCGCGACGTGCGGTTCCGCTACCCGAGTGCGGCCGATGTGTCGCTGGCCTCCCTGGAGGAGGTCACCGCGCTGGACCGCAGGACCAACGAACCGGTGCTGCGGGGAGTCTCCTTCGCCGTCGAGCCGGGCCAGATGGTGGCCCTGGTCGGCCCCTCCGGTGCCGGCAAGTCGACCCTGTCGATGCTGATGTCCCGGATCTACGACGTTACCGAGGGGCAGGTGCTGATCGGCGGGGTGGACGTCCGGGACGCCACGCTCGCCTCGCTCCGCGACGAGATCGGCGTGGTCACCCAGGACTCCCACCTGTTCCACGAGACCATCGCCGAGAACCTCCGCTACGCCAAGGCCGACGCCACCGACGACGAACTCTGGGCCGCGCTGGCCGGCGCGCAGGTG
This sequence comes from Micromonospora sp. NPDC050187, assembly GCF_044459745.1. Taxonomy (NCBI): domain Bacteria; kingdom Bacillati; phylum Actinomycetota; class Actinomycetes; order Micromonosporales; family Micromonosporaceae; genus Micromonospora; species Micromonospora sp. NPDC050187. The sequence goes on along the minus strand of NZ_JBITJH010000009.1, from coordinate 23,425 downwards.
GCCGACCTGGTGCGCGCCCTGCCCGACGGGCTGGAGACGACGGTGGGGGAGCGGGGCTACCGCTTCTCCGGCGGCGAGAAGCAGCGCATCGCCATCGCCCGGCTGCTGCTGAAGGCCCCGTCGATCGTGATCCTCGACGAGGCCACCGCACACCTCGACTCGGAGAGCGAGGCCGCGGTGCAGCGGGCGCTGTCGGTGGCGCTGGCCGGGCGTACCGCGCTGGTGATCGCGCACCGCCTCTCCACCGTCCGGGACGCCGACCAGATCCTCGTCCTCGACGAGGGGCGGATCGTCGAGCGTGGCCGCCACGACGAGCTGGTCGCGGTCGGTGGCCTCTACGCCGAGCTGTACCGCACCCAGTTCGCGGTGGTCGACTCGCCCAGCCCGTACGCCGACGCGACCGGCCCCGAGCCGGTGGTCACCACCGTGCCGATGGCCGCGTACGTCGCCGAGCAGGCCCTGCCGCCGTCCGCCGCAAACTGACGGGGCGGGGCGGGCCGGTGCCGGTCAGGCCGGTTCGCGTACCGCCGCGCGCAGTTCGCCGAAGGCGGCGCCGAGCGTTTCGGCGGTGAAGTGGGCGTTCAGCCCGCTCGGGTTCGGCAGCACCCACAGCCGCGCGTCGCCGAGCCGTTCCGGCTGCGGCCCGAAGGTGGCCTTCGGCCGGGCGAAACCGGTCCGGTACGCGGTCACCCCGACCACCGCCACCCACCGTGGCCTGTGCCGGACGACCTTGTCGGTGAGGGTCCGCGCTCCCGCCACGAGTTCGGCCGGCGTCAGCTCGTCGGCGCGGGCGCTGGCCCGGGCCACCATGTTGGTGATGCCGAGGCCGAGGCCGGTCAGTGCGTCCTGCTCGCTGGGGTGCAGCTGGCGCGGGGTGAAGCCACCCCGGTGCAGGGCGGGCCAGAACCGGTTGCCGGGGCGGGCGAAGTGCCATCCGGTCGCCGCCGACCACAGCCCCGGGTTGATCCCGACGAAGAGCACGTCCAAGCCGTCGGCGAGCACGTCGGGGATGGTCCGGTCCGCCGCGGCGGCGAGCTGTTCGCGGGTCGGCCGGGGAGACGGCACCGGCCGGCCGGTCGCCGTGCTGCGCCGGGTCCGGGGACCGGTGCGGTCGCTGGTCACAGGTCGCGGGTCGCGCCGCCGTCGACCGGGATGGTCACCCCGGTCAGGTAGCCGGCGGCGGGGGAGAGGACGAACGCGGCGACCCGGCCGAACTCCGCCGGATCACCGATGCGGCGCAGCGGGATGCCCGCCTCCGCCTCGGCGCGGGCCCGTTCGGCGTCGCCACTCGCGGCGAGGAGCTGCCGGTTGCGGTCCGTCATGATCCGCCCCGGCAGCAGTCCGACCACCCGGACGCCCCGGGGACCGTACTCGTCGGCGACGTCCTTGGCCACCCCGGCCAGGCCGGGGCGCAGCCCGTTGGAGATGCCGAGACCGGTGATCGGATACCGCGCCGAGGTGGAGAGCACCAGCCCGATCGCACCGCCGGCCGGGACCCGCGCCCGGTCTGCCGGCTCCCCGTCGCGGCCGAGCGCGGCGGCGACCGTCCGGACCGCGCGGACGGTGCCGAGGAAGACCGTCTCGAAGGACTGCCGCCACTGCTCGTCGCTGACCCCGGCGGCGGTGCCCGGAGGCGGTCCGCCGACTGAGACCAGTGCGCCGTCCAGCCGGCCGAAGCGCTGCCGGGCGGTGTCGACCAGCCGTTGCGGCAGGGCCGCGTCGGCCAGGTCACCGGCGATCCCGACGGCGTGTGCCGGGCCACCGAGCCGCTCGGCGGCGGCGGAGACCGCGTCGGCGTCCCGGGCGGCGAGCACCACCTTCGCCCCGTCGGCGACAAGGCACTCGGCCGTGGCGTACCCGAGCCCGCGGGAGGCGCCGGTCAGCACGTACACCCGGTCGGTGAGTCCGAGATCCATGCCGTCGATCCTGCCCCAGCCGGGTGGGGCCCGCTACCGCCGGGTTGCCCGCGCCGGCGTACCCGACCGCCACCGCCGGTGTCGTGCAGGAGTACCGACCGCTACCGCTGGGTGGCGCGGGCGTGCCGACTGCTACCGCTGGGTGGCGCGTAGGCGTACCCGACCGGCGAGCTGTACCGCGACGGCGTCACCGATCCGGACGACGGCCGGCAGCCGGCGCGGGCGGGGTGGCCGTTCGCCGTCGTAGTGGCTGGTGGCCTCGCGCACGGCGAGTTCCCCGGCGGCGAGCCGGGGCAGCCCGTCTCCGGCTCGCAGTGCTCGGGCGAGGTCCCAGCCGTCGCGCAGCCCGCCCCGGGTGGGACGCGTCGCCGCCCAGCGGGCGAAGGTCGCCGGCCAGGCGTCGCCGAGTCCGGCGGCGAGCAGCGGCCAGTGCCCGGCGACGTGGCCGGCGCGCTTGCGCAGCAGCGCGTCTCGGGCCGCGGCGAGCCGGTGGGTGTCGAAGCCGGGCGGCGGATCGGCCCCGGAGACCAGCGCCGCGACCAGCGCGGCCTGCCGAGCGGCGAGGTCCCCGCGTACGGGTGGTTGCAGGGGACCCCTGCTACTCAGAAAGCGGTAACAAGGGTCCCCTGCTACCACCTCAGCCACCTCAGCCGGGGTTGGGCGGTGGTGCGCAGCGGTCGGGGCGGGCAGGTCGCCGCTCATGTGACCACCGGCCAGCCGGCCGCCGTCGCCAGCGCGTCCAGCTCGGCGCGGAGCGTCGCCGCCGGGGGATACCGACCGTCCCGTTCGAGCAGCAGCGCGGGTGGCCGGTGCCGGGCGCACAGTGCGCCGACCAGGTCGAGGACCTCCGGCGGCACCGGGTCGGTGTGCGTGTCGTGGTAGAGCCCGTCGTGTTCGGCGCCCCCGGCGACGTGCACGTACGCGACCCGCTCCAGCGGCAGCCGGTCGAGCAGCGCGAGCGGGTCGGTGCCCCGGTTGCGGGCGTTGGCGTACACGTTGGCGATGTCGAGCAGCAGCAGGGCGTCGGTGCGTTCGAGGATCTCGGTGACGAACGCCCCCTCGTCCAGTTCGTCGTCGGGCCAGTCGAACAGGGCGGCGATGGGTTCCAGCGCGATCGGCACCGGCAGCTCCGCCTGCGCCCGCCGGACGTTGGCCGCGACCGCCGCGACCGCCTCCCGGGTGCGTGGCAGGGGCAGCAGGTGACCGGCCTCCACCCCGCCGGCCCGGACGAAGGCGATGTGCTCGCTGACCAGCGGCGCGTCCAGCAGGTCGGCGACCGTGGCCAGGTGGGCGACCCGGGCCGGCTCGACCGGTTCCGCGCCGCCGAGCGAGAGCCGCACCCCGTGCGGTACGACGGTGACGCCGGCCGCCCGCAACCCGGCGAGCCCGTCCGGCGGCGGCCCGGCCGGGGCGACGCTTTCCGCGATCACCTCGACGAAGCGCAGGCCGGGCAGGTCGGCGACGAAGCCGGCGATCTCCGGCCGCCACCCGATGCCGACACCCGCCGGCGGAGCCGCCCGGTTCACGCCGCTGGGCCCGGTCGGGTGGGGCGGGGTGGTCATCCCCCGCACCCGCCACCGCAGCCACCGCCACCGCAGCCGCCACCACCACCGTCGCCACCACTGCCACTGTCCCCACCGCCGCTGCCCCCACCGCCGCCGCCACTGGACCCCGAGCTGGTGGCCGAGGTCCGCTGGATCTCGGCGGCGTCGGCGAAGGTGGGGTCGAACGCCCAGAGCGTGGCCGTGCCGAACAGCGCGACGCCCATCGCGGCTCCGGCCGCACCGTAGGTGGCGTACGCGGGCGAGGCGGAGGGCGTCAGGTAACGGTAGTGGGCCCGCAGGTTGTTCAGGGCGGTCCGGCCGGCGCGGGTCCGGTACGGGACCCGGGCGACCTGCACCACGAAGATCACCGCGAGCACGACCATGGTGGCGACGAGGAAGCCCACCGGCTGGTCGTTCCGGATCCCGGCGAACAGACGCAGGACGCCGACGAAGAGCAGCAGGAAGAGCAGCGCCGGACCGAACCGGGCGGCGCGCCGCCGGTCGGCGTCGAGGGCCAGTCCCCGGCTCTCCAGGTCCTGACGCAGCTGACCGAGCGCGGTGGCCACCCAGTGGTCCTGCGACAGATCGCTGGTGCGCACGCCCCGGCCGGCCGCGTGGTGCACCGCCTGGTCCAGAGGGGTGGCGCCAGCGGGCAGCGGACCGGTGGCCCGCAGCAGTTTGCGCCGGTCCGCCCCGACCGCGCCGGCGCTGCGCAGGGCGCCGATGGTGCTGTAGACGGCCAGCCGCGCGCCGCCGTTGAGGTACGCCGCCTGCTGAGGCCCGAGGTGGTCGAAGCCGGGCGTTCGGCGACCGTCGAAGAGCCAGGCGCGGTGGAGGGTCGAGCCGAGCGCCACCAGCGCGGCCAGCATGAGGTAGCCGGTGACGAAGGTGGGGCCGGAGATGCCCCAGGTGTCGCCCGGTGCCGCCAGTAGGGTCATCGTCTGCTCCTGTCCGCGAGGGGTGGCGGCCTCATTGTGGAGCAGGCCCGCCAGGGAGGGAAACGCTGGTGAGCTGCGTTGCTCCGGGTGATCCCGCCGCCGGGCGCGACGGTGCGCCGGGCGGGCCGTGGGGTGTCGTGCGGAAGCGCCGGGCGGGCCGTGGGGGTGTCGTGCGGGAGCGCCGGGGCGGTCAGCGGCGGCGAACCGCCTCCTCGACCAGGTCGAGCACCGGGCCGAGGTCACCGGCCGGGCGGCCCATCGCCAGGTGCAGGACCAGGCCGTCGTAGGCCAGTTCGAGGAAGCGCGCGAGCACGTCGATCGGCACGTCCTCGCGGAGCACGCCGGCCTCGCGCTGGCGGGCCAGCCGTTCCCGGGTGGCCTCGGCGATGGCGGCGGACCGCTCGGCCCAGCGGCGGGCGAAGGAGGGGTCGGTCCGCAGCCGGCGGGAGACCTCCAGCTGGCTGCCGAGCCAGCCGGTGGTGTCCGGTGACATCGCGCGGGCGAGCAGGTCCCGCATGACCTGCACCAGGCCGTTGCGGGCCACCGTCTCCACCATCGCCGCCGCGTCGTCCTCGGCGACGGCGAGGAAGAGGGAGTCCTTGTCCCGGAAGTGGTGGAAGATCGCGCCCCGGGAGAGGCCGGTCGCCTCCTCCAGCCGGCGGACGGTGGCTCCCTCGTAGCCGTGCCGGGCGAAGCAGGCCCGCGCGGCGGCGAGGATCTCCTGGCGGCGCGCGTCGAGCTGGTCCTGGCTTACTCTGGGCACGTTGCGATCGTTCCAGGTGTCCCGGTCTGATGCAAACCGTACGTACGGCTTGCGACCCTGTCCGGTCGTGGGGATGCGCCCTACGATCGCGGGATGACGTCCCTGCCCTCCGCCACGGTGACCGTGGCCGCCGTCCAGGCCGACCCCGTACCGGGTGACGTGGCCGGTAACGCGTCGAGCGCCGCCCGGCTGGTGCGCCGGGCGGTCGACTCCGCCGCCCGGCTGGTGGTCCTGCCCGAGCTGTTCCTCTCGGCGTACCATCCACCGATCCTCGGCGCCGACCCGGCCGGCACCGACGTCGCGGCCGATGCGGAGGCCCTGGTCGCCGATCCCCGGCTCGACCCGGTGCGGGTGGTGGCCCGGGACACGCGCACCGTGGTGGTCATCGGCGCGGCGGTCCGGCACCCGGACCGGCGACGGACCATCTCCGCCCTGGTCGTCGACCGGACCGGGACGGTCCGCGTCGGCTACGACAAGCAGCAGCTCTGGAGCGAGGAGCGGAAGCTGTTCACCCCGGGCCGGCGCGGGGCGACGCTGGAGGTCGACGACTGGCGGTTCGGCCTCGGCATCTGCTACGACGGCTGCTTCCCGGAGCACGGTCGCGCCGCAGCGGACGACGGCGCACACGGCTACCTCTGCCCGAGCGGCTACGTGGTCGGGTCCGCGCATCGACGGGACGTCTACTACGCGGCCCGGGCGCTGGACAACACGATGTACGTCGTCTTCGCCAACTCCGTCGACGGTGTCGCCCCGTGGCGGTTCAACGGCGGGGCGGCGGTGTACGACCCGGAGGGGCGGTGCCTGGTGCGCGGGGCGGACACCGGGGAGGACGTGCTGGTCGCGACGCTCGACCCGGAGCAGTTGGCCCGGACCCGCGCCGACCACCCGATGCTCGCCGACCGGTTGCCCGACCAGGGGCCCGAGCGGATCCGGGTCACCGGCTGAGGCCACGGCCGGGCCGGCCCGGGACACTGCGGTCCTTGCGGCAGCCGTAAATCGGTTGCGGGTCGGACGGCCGGTGGCGAACATGGTCCGCGCAGAGCGCACTCCGGGCGTCGCCCGGGTCGAGGAGAGGGGGTCGGTCATGGCCGTCTTCGCAGGGTCCATCCACCTGCCTCCATCAGCCTCGACCAAGGGATCACCGACCCAGTGCGTGAGAACGACTTCCCGTCGGCGCGTGAGCGCCGACCGCGCGGCAAGCGCCGCTTCGACGACGACGAACCACAGTTCCTGAAGCAGGGCCGGCAGCCCCGGCCGACCCCCGTCGAGGACGACGGGGACCCCGACCATCCACTGGTCGGTGACCGCTGGTCGACCTGGGACCAGGCGACCCCCGGCCCCGAGCCGTACCCGGACTGGGTGGTCACCGAACTCGCCGCCCAGGACACCGAGCTGGGGGTGCTGAAGACCGGCAAGGAGGCGGACGTCCACCTCGTCCGGCGTGCGGTGCCCGACACCGACCGGTCCTGTCTGCTGGCGGTCAAACGCTACCGGGCCCCGGAGCACCGGCTGTTCCACCGGGACGCCGGCTACCTGGAGGGCCGCCGGGTGCGGCGCTCCCGGGAGACCCGGGCGATGGCCGGCCGTACCTCCTTCGGCCGGCAGATGATCGCCGGGCAGTGGGCGGCAGCCGAGTTCGCCGTACTCTCCCGGCTCTGGGAGATCGGGGTCGCCCTCGGTACGGTCGCGGTGCCGTACCCGGTGCAACTGATCGGCACCGAGCTGATGCTGGAGTTCATCGGCGACGCCGACGAGGGACAGGCCGCGCCCCGGCTCGCCCAGTTGCGGCCCGAGCCGGACGAGCTGCGCGGCCTCTGGGAACAGTTGGTGGACGTCCTGGTCGTGCTGGCCCGCACCGGTCACGCCCACGGCGACCTGTCGCCGTACAACCTCCTGGTGCACGACGGTCGGCTGGTCCTCATCGACCTGCCCCAGGCCGTCGACGTGGTGGCCAACCCGCAGGGCGCGGAGTTCCTCGCCCGGGACGTCCGGGTGGTGGCCACCTGGTTCGCCGCCCGGGGACTGCCGGCCGACCTGGTCGACCCGGCCGCGCTCACCGGGCAACTGCTGCGCGAGGCCGGACTTCGCTGACGGGCTGACCGGGCCGGACCCGTCTTGACTGGGCGGGTCCGGCCCGCGCCGCCGGCCGCGAGGGTCGTCCGCGCGCCGCGGCGGGCTCCACCACCACCTCGCCGGGGAGGCGGGAGCGGGGCCGGGTCACTGGAGGTAGCGTTCGACCTCCGGGACCGGTCGGACACCCTGGCTCTCCGGGTCGTTGTGGTTCTGCCGGGCCGCCCGGCGGCGACGGAGCAGATCCCAGCACTGGTCCAGCCCCTCCTCCAGTTCACGCAGCCGCGCGCGGGCGTCGTCATCGGTGCCGGCCTGCGCGGACTGCGCGTCAGCCCGGAGCCGGTGCTCCTCGTCGACCAGCTCGGCGATGCGGTTCAGGATGGTCTTGTCGTCCATGTGTCGAGCGTGGCACAGGCCGCCCGGCCCCGCCCGGCTTCCCGCGCGTCTTCGAGGGTTCGGTAGGTTGCTGGCCGATGACCGTCACCATCCGCCGGTTCCGGCCCGAGGACGCTTCCGCGGTGGCCGCGGTGCTCCGGGTCGCCGCGCCGTACTGGGTGTTCAGCGCGGAGGCGCTGCGCTGGCAGTCGACTCACGGGGCGCCGGCCGCCCGGCACCGGATGCTGCTCGCCGAGATCGACGGCGAGGTGGTCGGGGTCGCCCGGACCGGTCTGCTGCACGAGAGCGCCGAGCCGGGGCTCGGCTACGCCAACCTGAACGTGCTGCCGGAGCGACGGGGCGGGGGAGTGGGTTCCGCCCTGCTCGCCACCGCCGAGCAGCGGCTGCGGGCGATCGGCGCGCGGGTGGCGTACACGAAGGTGGCCGACGAGCCGGCGGCGGTGGGCTTCGCCGAGCGGCACGGCTACCAGCGCGGCCGGAGCACCAGCCACCTGCGGATGGATTTGACCACCGGGGTGCTGCCCCCGGTGCCGGCCCCGCCCGGGGTGCGGATCACCACCGCGGCCACGCTCGCCGCGGATCCGCGCCCGCTGTACGAGGCCGACCTGGACGCCTCCCGGGACGAGCCGGGGGACGTGGGCATGGACGTGACCGGCTTCGCCGACTGGCGGACCACCTACTGGGACCGTCCGGACCTGGACCGGACACTGACGACCGTCGCGGTCTGTGACGGGGTGGTGGCGGCGTTCACCTTTGTGCTGACTGATGGCTCAGATCGCTACCAGTCGGGGATGACCGGCGTCCGGCGGTCGTACCGGGGGCGGGGGCTGGCCGGCGTGGTCAAGCGCAGCGCGCTGCACCGGGCCGCCGAGGCGGGGTTCACGACCGCGCTGACCAGCAACGACGCGGGGAACGAGGCGATGCTGACGATCAACCGTCGGCTCGGGTACGTCCCCGTCGGCGCCGAGTGGCGGTACCGGCGGACGCTGTTCCGCTGACGACCTGCACGATCGTCCTTTCTGGACGCTGCAAATGTTGTCAACGAAAATTTCTCGCCCCCCGTCTGGTGAACCGGACATCGTGGTGGCATGCTCAGCGGGTTGTGTGACTCGCAATGACGGTCCCGCGACTCAGCGGTGATACCGGGAGGAGCCCAAAAGGTGGGAACGCCGCACCCCTTCCCGGCGCATGCCAGTCGTCCCGCGAGGGTCCCCCTGCGCCGGATGCTGCCCGCCCTGGTCCGTGATCCGGCCCGCGCGCTCATCGAGGCGGGCAACCGGACCGGAGGCCGGCTCGCCCGCATCAACCTGGGCTCGTTCCGCCCGTATCTCGTCACCCATCCCGACCACGTCCAGCACGTGCTCCGCGAGCGGGCGGAGAACTACGAGCGGGCCGGCGACGGGCTGTTCTGGCGGCCGGTCAAGCGGCTCTTCGGGGAGGGGATCCTCGGCGAGGGGCAGATCTGGTCGGCCAGCCGTCGCATGCTCCAGCCGATGTTCACCGCCAAACGGGTCGAGTCGATGATCGACGGGATGGCCGAGGCGATCTCCGCCGCCGTCGACGAGCTGGACAGCCCGTCCCGGGCCGGACGGCCGGTCGACATCGGCGAAGAGCAGGCCCGGATCGTCTGTCGGGCGATCATGAAGGTGCTCTTCGCCGACAAGATCTCGGTGCCCGACGCGATGCGGGTCGTCGACGCGCAGGACGCCATCGCCAGCGCGGTGATCCCCCGGATCGTGGTGCCCTTCGCGCCGCTGTCGCTGCCCATGCCCGGCGACCGGACCTTCCGCCGGGCGGTCCGGGTCGTCGACGAGGTGCTCGTACCCATCGTGCGGGAATCCCGGGCCACGGCGGAGGAGGGCGACGACGTCATCTCCACGCTGTGGCGGGCGCGCACCGACGACGGCCGACAGCTCGACGAGCGGCAGGTCCGCAACGACACGGTGGCGATGTTCGCGGCCACGACCGAGACCACCATCAACGTGCTGACCTGGCTCTGGCCGCACCTCGACGAGCACCCCGAGGTCGCCGACCGGCTCTACGAGGAGATCAACCGGGTGGTGGGCGACGAGCCGGTCCGCCGGGAGCACCTCGGCGAGCTGCGCTACACCCGGATGGTCCTCGACGAGTTGCTGCGCCTGTACCCGATCGGGTGGCTGATCCCCCGCCGCGCGGTCGCCGCCGACGTCATCGGCGGAGTGGAGATCGAGGCCGGTGCGACCGTGGTGGCCAGCCCGCTGATCACCCAACGGATGGCGGCGTTCTGGGACCGGCCCGACGAGTTCGACCCGGAGCGGTTCCGCCCCGAGCCGGTCCGGGCCCGGCACCGCTACGCCCACTTCCCCTTCGGCGGGGGCCCGCACCAGTGCCTCGGCATGTACCTCTTCTACTTGGAGGCGCAGCTCATCGTCGCCACGATGCTGAGCCGGTACCGCTTCCAACTCCGGCAGCCCGGGGTGCCCGGGCTGCGGCTGGCGGCCGCGTTGCGGCCCCGCCGCCGGGTGGAACTGACCCTCACCGGTGCGGCGCCCTCGGCCGTCGCCTGAGCGGAACGGACGGAATGGACCTCAACGCCCAAGCCTCGGACGCCGTCGAGCAGGGCCGGATCTGTGCCCTGGCCGCCCGGGGGCAGCGCGACCTGCAGAAATGCGCCGCCGGGCACCCGGAACTGTTCTCCGGTGCACCCTTCGACGGTGCCCTGTTCGGCAACATCGCGATGGCCATGGCGTTCAGCGCGCCGTGGTCGGATGTGGCGGAACTGCGGGTCACGAACCGCGCCGTGTTGTGGGGGTTCGCCCTCGACTGGCAGGTGGACTACCTGGCGAAGTCCCGGACGGAGATCGACCGTCTGATCGAGACCAGCCTCGCGGTGGTCGACGGTGCCACCCCGGCGCCGGACGACCCGTTCGCGCGGTTCTTCGCCGAACTCTGCGCCGATCTGGCCGCCGTGCCGGCCTACCCGCGCCTGCGCGACGTGTGGCGGGCGGCGGTCCACCGGACGCTGGCCGCGATGGCGGTCGAGTGGGAGTGGCGGGCGGCCCGGCGGGACCTCACCGGGACGCTGCCGACCTTCGGGGAGTATCTCGCCAACGCCGACAACCTGGCCTGCACGGTGGTCAACGTGGCGCATTGGATCCACACCGGCGACGAGGAGACCCACCGGGCGCTGCCTCGCCTGGTCGAGGCCAGCGACGAGGTACAGCGGGTGCTGCGGCTGGTCAACGACCTCGGCACGTACCAGCGGGACCTGGAGTGGGGCGACCTGAACGCGATCATGCTGGTGCCCGACCGGACCGAGGTCGAGCAGCGGGTCCACGTCCTCACCGGACGCTGCCAGGAGTTGCTGGCCGAACTGGCGGCCGACTGCCCCCGCCCGGCGACATACCTGGCCCGGCAGGTCGGCTTCAGCAGCGGCTTCTACCGTTCCACGGACTTCTGGGGGGCCCGGTGAGCGTGAGGAGTGCAGCGGAGCGGAGCCCCGCAGTCGCGAACAGTGGTGGTTCGGTGAGCGCGAGGAGTGCAGCGGAGCGGAGCCCCGCAGTCGCGAGCAGCGGGCGAGTCCGGTGAGTGTCCTCGCGGCCGCCCGGGACCTGGTCGGGGAGATGACGGCGACACCGACGGGGCAGTCGTCGGTGTCGGTGTACGAGACGGGCCGCCTGGTGAGCCTGTCGCCGTGGCTGACGCTGCACGCCGAGCGGATCCGCTACCTGCTCGACGCGGAACACCAGAGGGGCGGCTGGGGCGGCCCCGGCGGCTACGGGCTGGTGCCGACGCTCAGCGCCACCGAGGGACTGCTCGCCGCGCTGCGCCGGGGCGACCTGGCCGAGGTCCCGGCACTCCGTCGGGACGCGGTCGCCGCCGTCGACCGGGGACTGTCCGTCCTCGGTGAGCGGCTCGCCGTCGTTCCCGCGTCGGACCTGCCGGACATGCCGGCCATCGACCTGATCGTCCCGGCCCTGGTGGAGGCGCTCACCGTCCACCTGGACGCGATGCGCGACGACCCGGTGGCCGGGCTGGAGCGGTGGCGGGTCGCGCCCCGGCTGCCGTTGCCGCCGGGCATGGCGCCCACCCGGCTGGCCCGGGTCCGCGCGGCCCTGGCGTCGGGCCACCCGCTGCCCGACAAGCTGATGCACGCGCTGGAGGTCACCGGGCCGGCGGCGTGCCGGGCGGCCGGGGTCGTCCCGGTCGGACCGGGCACGGTGGGCGCGTCACCCGCGGCGACGGCCGCCTGGCTCGGCGTCCCCGACGCCACCACCTCGACCGCGCGGGCGTACCTGGAGGGGGTGGTCCGGCAGCACGGCGGGCCGGTGCCGTGCACCAGCCCGATCAGCGTCTTCGAACGGTCCTGGGTGCTCAGCACGCTGTCGAGGGCCGGGGTGCCGCTGACCGTGCCGCCGCTGGTGCTGGCCAGCCTGCTGGACACCCTGGGCCCGGCCGGCACCGCCACCGCCCCCGGTCTGCCCGTGGACGCCGACACCACCTCGGTGACGCTCTACGCGCTCGCCCGCGCCGGACACCCGGTCGACCCGTCGAGTCTCTGGTCCTTCGACACCGGGGAGCACTTCTGCACCTGGCCGAAGGAGGACGGTGCCTCCATCACCACGAACGCGCACGTGCTGGACGCCTTCGGCTGGCACTGGCGGCACACCGGCGAGCGGTCCCGGCAACTCGCCTCCGTGGTGCGTCGGCTGACCACCTGGCTGGCCGACCGGCAGGCACCGGAGGGCTCGTGGAGTTCCGACCGCTGGCATGCCTCGCCGTACTACGCCACGGGCTGCGCGGTGCTCGCCCTGCACGGGTACGGCGTCGGCGCGGCGGTGGAGCCGGTCGTGCGGCGGGCGGTGCACTGGGTGCTGGCCGGGCAGCACCCGGACGGATCCTGGGGCCGCTGGGGCGGCACCGCCGAGGAGACCGCGTACGCGCTCCAGGTGCTGCTTGCCGCCGGGTCGACCTCGTCCGACCAGTGTGCCGAGGCGGTCGCCCGGGGTTGGCGGTGGTTGACCACAATGGCCGTTTCCGACGGTGAACCGGCGCTCTGGCACGACAAGGACCTGTATCGTCCGTCACTGATCGTCCGCGCGGCGGTGCTCGGGGTTACCTGGTGGGGGCGCAGGTGGGTCGGTCCGGAACCGGTCGAGGCGGCCACCTCTCCCCGTAGCGCCATGATCAGGATCGCTTGAGTGAACCTCCCGACGCTGCTAGCGTGCGCCGGGGTCGATCGGTACGTCGACCGCCCACGCTCGGGCACGTCAATCGAATCCCCGGCCAGGACGGTGTAATGGGTTCCCGCAGTACGAATCTCCGTACGAAAGTCGTCGCACTGCTCGCGTCGCTCGTCGCGCTCTGGGCCTTCGCGGCGTGGGTGACCGTCGGGGACGGCTTCAACCTGCTCGGGGTCCAGACCCTCAACGCCCGGGTCTTCGCGCCCAGCGAACCGCTGTTGCTGCAGTTGCAGAAGGAGCGTCGACTCTCTCTGGCCTACCTGGGACGGCCGGAGGCCGGGCAGCTGGAGGCGCTGCGGGGCGAGCGGGAACGCACCGACGAACTGGCCCGCGCGTTCGAGGAGTCCGCGGTCAACTGGCGGACCGAGATCCCGGCGAGCACCGAGGTCGAGCGGGCGATCGACGACGTGCTCACCGGTCTGGAGGGACTCTCCCGGACCCGCACGGAGATCGACGACAAGAGCATCGACCGGACGACGGCGCTGACCTCCTACGTGGAGGTGGTCGACGCGATGTTCCGCCTCTACGACGAGCTGGGTGGTCTCGACGACCGGCAGGTCGCCCACGACACGGCCGCCCTGATCGAGCTCAACCGGGCCCGGGAACTGCTGTCCCAGGAGGACGCGCTGCTGCACGGCGCCCTCGCCGCCGGCCGGATCACCGCGACCGAGCAGGCGCAGTTCGCGCAGCTCGTCGGCGCCCAGCGCTACATCGCCGCCAGCACCATCAGCGCGCTGCCCGTGGCGGACCGCAACCGCTACCAGCAGATGTCCCAGGGGGAGGCCTACCAGCGCCTGCACACCCTGGAGGACCAGGTCATCCAGGCCCGCAACGCCGAGTCCCGCCCGCCGGTCGAACTGGACGCCTGGCGGAGCGCGGTCGACCCGACGTTGCAGCAGCTCAACGACGTCGTGGGCGCCGGCGGTGACGACGTGGTGGATCGGGCCACGCCGGTCGCCGTCGGAGTCATCACCCGACTGGTGCTGGTCACCGGTCTGGGCCTGCTCGCCGTCGTCGCCTCGATCATCGTCTCGATCACCACCGCCCGGGCGCTGCTGCGGCAGCTGGAGCGCCTGCGGGAGGCCGCGTTCCAGCTCGCCCGGGAGCAACTGCCGAACGTGGTCGAGCGGCTCGGCCGGGGCGAGGAGGTCGACGTGGCCGCCGAGGCGCCCCCGCTCGAGTTCGGTGACGACGAGATCGGGCAGGTGGGCGAGGCCTTCAACGTCGTGCAGGAGACCGCGATCCGCACCGCCGTCGAGCAGGCCGACCTGCGGCGCAACGTCCGTGACGTCTTCCTCAGCCTGGCCCGGCGGACCCAGGCCCTGGTGCACCGGCAGCTCACCCTGCTCGACGCGATGGAACGGCGGGAGAACGACGCCGAGGAGCTGGAGGACCTGTTCCGGGTCGACCACCTGGCCACCCGGATGCGGCGCAACGCGGAGAACCTGATCGTCCTCTCCGGCTCCACCCCGGGCCGGGCGTGGCGGCGCAACGTCCCGATGGTCGACGTGGTCCGGGGCGCGGTGGCCGAGGTGGAGGACTACACCCGGGTCAACGTGCTGCCGCTCGGGCCGGTCTCGCTGGCCGGTCGCGCGGTGGGCGACATCATCCACCTGCTCGCCGAGCTGATCGAGAACGGGCTCTCGTTCTCGCCGCCGCACACCACGGTGGAGGTGCGGGGGCAGCTGGTGGCCAACGGGTTCGCCCTCGAGATCGAGGACCGCGGCCTGGGCATGAGCGAGGAGGACCTCACCGCCGCCAACGAGCGCATCGTCGACCGGTCGGAGCTGAACCTCGCCAACGCCACCCGGCTCGGCCTATACGTGGTCAGCCGGCTGACCGAGCGGCACGGGATCCGGGTGCACCTGAAGGAGTCCCCGTACGGTGGCACCACCGCGGTCGTGCTGATCCCGCTGGATCTGGTCACCGCCGGCGAGGAGGAGCCGGGTGGGCCGGGTGCCCCCCGTGCCGGTGGGGTGGAGCCGCCGGCCGTGACCGGCACCGAGCAGCCCGGTCCGCGTCCGGCCGTGGCGCTGGCGAAGCCGGAGGCGCCGCGCCGGGAGCCCGGGAGCACCGACGGCGACGAGCCGCACCAGCTTCCCACCCGGGTACGGACGACGCTGGAGCGCCCCCGGGCACCGCAGGACACGCCGGCCGAGGACGGAGCCGGCCTGCCGACCCGGGCCCGGCGCTGGTCGGAGCAGTCGGCCCTGGACGGTCCCACCTTCCCGACCGGCCTGCCGGTGGCCACCCCGCGCACCGAGCCCGAGCGCAAGGTGGAGCACGGCGGCCCGGCCCCGTGCCCGGCCGAGGAACCGCCCCGCACGGAGTCCGGCCTGCCGATGCGCGTCCGCCAGGCGAACCTCGCGCCCGAACTGCGGGACGAGACGTCCGCCGTGGACACCCCGGACGACGACGAGGCGGTCCGCCCGCCCGAGCAGGTCCGACGGATGATGAGTTCGTACCAGACCGGCACCCAGCGGGGCCGCACCGACGCGGCCCGGCTGCTGGGCGGCCCGGCCCGTGGTCCGGAACAGACGGAGACGCCGGACGACCAGGATCGGCAAGCGACGTGAGCGGGGCACGGTGGCGGGTGATCCCGTCCACCGTCCCTGGAGTGAGCCCAGACGAGCACGGCGACCAGCCGGGTTGAGAAGAGGACGACGAGTGGCGCAGAAGACGGCTTCGAGTGCCGACCTGACGTGGTTGTTGGATGATCTCATCGGCCGGGTGAAGCAGGCCGAACACGCAATCGCTCTCTCCACGGACGGCCTCATGATGGCCTCGTCCCGGGGTCTGAGCCGGGACGACGGCGAGCACCTGGCGGCGATGGCGGCCGGCATCCAGAGCCTGGCCCGGGGGGCGGGCAAGCGGTTCGGTGGCGGGCAGGTGCAGCAGACCATCATCGAGATGCAGTCGTCGTTCCTGTTCGTCACGGCGGCCGGGCGCAACGCCTGTCTCGCCGTGCTCGCTTCGGAGGACGCCGACGTGGGGCTGATCGCGTACGAGATGGCGATGCTGGTGACCCGGGTCGGCAAGTACGTGGCCTCGCCGTCCCGGTCGCCGGAGCAGTCGGCCGTCGCCGAGAAGTAGCCCGTGATGACCGTTACCGGGGGGCCGATGGAAGAGCAGTGGGTGGACGACCACGCGGGACCGGTGGTGCGGCCGTACGCGGTGACCCGTGGACGGGCCCGGCCGGTCACCGGCACGTTCGACCTGATCTCCCTCGTGACGGCGATCCAGTCGGATGTCACGCCGGAGGCGGGTCTCGGGCCGGAGCACCTCGCCATCGTCGGGCTCTGTCAACGGATGCAGTCCGTCGCGGAGATAGCGGCGCATCTCGACCTGCCGGTGGGCACCATCCGGGTGCTCCTGGGTGACCTGGTGGCCCGCGAGCTGGTGCAGGTCCGTGAGCCGCGGGCCACCGGCGGCCTTCCCGACGACAGTATTTTCGAGGCGGTTATCAATGGACTACGGGCACTCTGAGCAGCCGGCGGGAACGGTGCCCACCGCGATCAAGATCTTGATCGCGGGTGGTTTCGGCGTTGGCAAGACGACCATGGTCGGCGCGGTGAGCGAGACCCGCCCGCTGCGGACGGAGGAGGTGATCACCGAGTCGAGCTGTGGGGTCGACGACCTGTCCGGGGTGGAGGACAAGGTGACCACCACCGTGGCGATGGACTTCGGCCGGATCACCATCAGCGACGACCTGGTGCTCTACCTCTTCGGCACACCGGGCCAGGACCGGTTCTGGTTTGTCTGGGACGAACTGGCGCTCGGGGCGATCGGTGCGGTGGTCCTCGCCGACACCCGCCGCCTGGCCGACTGCTTCCCCTCGATCGACTACTTCGAGGGGCGGGGCACCCCGTTCGTGGTGGCGGTGAACTGCTTCGAGGGCGCCCGGCGGTACCGGCTCGACGAGATGCAGGCGGCGCTCAACCTGGACCCGGACGTGCCGGTGCTGCTCTGCGACGCCCGGCAGCGCCAGTCCAGCAAGGAGGTGCTCATCACCCTGCTGGAGCACGCCATGAAGACGCGGGCCGCGCGCAGCGCCGCAGGGTGACCGCAGGACCGGGAACGGCGGCGCCACGACGGAGGGCGGATCCGGGGTTCATCCGGCGGGCACGGTCGTCAACCGGTAGCACTCGATGGTCCTGCGCACGTCGCGCCGTACCGTGACCTCGTCGGGGCCGTGGAAGCCAGTTCGTCGCCGGGGGTGTGGAACAGCTCCAGGTGGAACGGACCGTCCACCAGTTCGAGCGTGTCCAGGCACCGGGCGGCGAAGTCGGTCACCCGGTCGCGGAGCGGGCCGGGGTCGAGCAGCACCGAGCCCAGCGGCGTGCCGTTGGCGAAGGCGAAGCAGGTGTTCACGTACGCCGAGGCGCTCTCTGTGAAGGTGCTTTCGGGCGGGTTTTCGCATTCACGTCGGCGAATCGCAGCCCGGGGGTGGATGTCGCCGGACGGTGTCGCGGTCGGGTGTTGTCGCGGTCGGGCGGGGAAGGGGTGCCCGTGCCTGCCGGGAGTGCCGCCCTCTGCGGGATCCGGGTGGCCGGTGGGTCCGATCCTCGTCGTCTTCGACGAGGGCAGCGAGGCGAGTGCGGTGCCGCCGGGGTGGCCGGACATCGGCGGCTATTTATTGACATCAGGCGATGTGCGTTCCTAGCATGAGCGGGGAAAGCGCTTTCCAGATCGTAGGTCCCCACCTGCCGGATCGCCAGGCCCGCAACCGATCGTTCCGTCCCGGACCGCCCGGCGGCGCGTCCCCGCCGTCCCCGCGCGTCCAGCCCGCCTGGTCGTCCGCCCTACGAAAGGCGGAACCCCGTGACCACCACCAACCCACCGCCCCGCCCGGCCCGATGGCGGCAGCACGCCGCCGCCGGGCTGATCACCGCGCTGACCCTGTCCGCCACCGCCCTGCCGCAGCCGGCCACGGCAGCCCCCGACCCGGCCGGCACCCCGGTCGCGCTGGCCGCCGCCCCGCCCGACGGGTTCGCCACCGTCAACGCCCTCGGCCAGAACGGCACCACCGGTGGTGCCGGCGGGCCGGTCGTCACCGTCACCACCGCCGCCCAGTTCCTGGACTACATCTCCCGCCCCGGGCCGTACGTCGTCCAGGTCTCCGGGACGATCAACCTGCCCACCGGCGCCAACGACGGGATGCACGACGTCGCCTCCGACAAGACCATCGTCGGGCTCGGCGCGAACGCCACCCTCTCCGGCGGCGGGTTGAACATCGGCCTCCCGGTGGACGACGACGTCACCTCGCCTCCGGCGAACGCCGTACACAACATCATTATCCGGAACGTTCACCTCACCGGAGCGACCGACGACCTGATCAACGTCCAGATGTTCTCGCACCACATCTGGATCGACCACAACGAGTTCTCCAACGGCGACGACGGCGCGGTCGACATCAAACGCGGCTCCGACTTCGTCACGGTCTCCTGGAACCACTTCCACGACCACGACAAGACGCTGCTGCTCGGCCACGACGACGACAACGCGGCACAGGACGTCGGACGGCTGCGGGTCACCTACCACCACAACCACTTCGACGCCTCGGACCAGCGGAACCCCCGGGTGCGCTTCTCCGCGCTGGCCCACGTCTACAACAACTACTACTACGACAACAGCTACGGCGTCGCCTCCACCAACGACTCCGCCGTACTGATGGAGAACAACTACTTCTACAGCGTGAACAACCCGGGCCGGGTCGACTTCAGCGGGCCCCTCGGCCGGATCGTCCAGCGCGGCAACATCCTGGTCGCCTGCAACCACGCCATCGAGACCCGGGGCACCGTGCCCGACCCGCGTACGTACTACCCGTACACCCTGGACCCGGCGGCCGACGTGCCGACGATCGTCCCGGCCGGCGCCGGGGTCGGCCGGATCTCACCGACCGCCGACGCGGCCTCCGCCGCAGGGCCGGGGATCACCGCCCAGCCGGACGGCTTCGCCAGCGTCAACGCCCTCGGCCAGAACGGCACCACCGGCGGACTCGGCGGTCCGGTGGTCACCGCGACCAACGCGAACGACTTCCTCGACTACATCGACACCGTCGGGCCGATGATCATCCAGGTCACCGGCCGGATCCAGATCAGCAGCAAACAGGGGGTCCGCCCCAACAAGACCATCATCGGCGTCGGGAACGCCGAGATCACCGGGGGTGGTCTGGACTTCTACCGGTCGTACAACGTGATCGTCCGGAACATCAACTTCACCGATGCCGAGGACGACGCGATAAACGTCGGGCAGAACTCGCACCACATCTGGATCGACCACAACCGGTTCGCCGGAGCGGTGGACGGCTCGGTCGACGTGGTCCGGGGCGCGGACTACGTGACCGTCTCCTGGAACCACTTCGACCACTCCGACAAGAGCATGCTGATCGGTCACTCCGACGGGTCCGGGTCGACCGACATCGGGCACCTGAAGGTCAGCATCCACCACAACTTCTTCGACAACAGCCGGCAGCGGCACCCGCGGATCCGGTTCGCCGAGCCGGTGCACGTCTACAACAACTACTTCCTCGGCAACGAGCTGTACGGGGTCGCCTCCACCGAGAACGCCGGCGTCGTCGTGGAGGGCAACTACTTCCGCGACGTGCCCCACCCGATGTACTCGGCCAGCGGATACGCCGACAGCGGTCCGGGCCGGGCGGTGCAGCGCAACAACGTCTTCGTCAACTCCGGCACCCCGGAGACCGCCGGCACGGTGACCGAGCCGCGGACGTACTACCCGTACACCCTCGATCCGGCGGCGAACGTGCCCGCCCTGGTGACCGCGGGGGCCGGCGTGGGCCGGATCTGATCCGCCGGCACCGCCTCCCCCGGACACTGCCCGGACACTGCAGGGGTCCCCTGTTCATCAGAAACGATGAACAGGGGACCCCTGCTACCACGGAACGGTGCGAGCTAGCTGGCGATCATCCGCCGCAGCACGTACTGGAGGATGCCGCCGTGGCGGTAGTAGTCCGCCTCGCCCGGGGTGTCGATCCGGACCACCGCGTCGAACTCCACGCCGGTGTCGGTGGTGACCTTCACGGTGCGCGGGGTGTCGCCGTCGTTCAGCGCGGTCACCCCGGCGACCGAGAAGGTCTCGGTGCCGGTGAGGCCCAGGCTGTCGGCGGTCTCGCCGGCCGGGAACTGCAACGGCAGCACGCCCATGCCGATCAGGTTCGAGCGGTGGATCCGCTCGTACGACTCGGCGATGACCGCCCGGACGCCGAGCAGCATGGTGCCCTTGGCCGCCCAGTCCCGGGACGACCCGGAACCGTACTCCTTGCCGGCGAGGACCACCAGCGGAACGCCCGCCTCCTGGTACGCCACCGACGCGTCGTAGATCGAGGACTGCTCGCCGGTCAGGTGGTTGACCGTGACGCCACCCTCGACACCCGGGACGAGCTGGTTGCGCAACCGGATGTTGGCGAAGGTGCCCCGGATCATCACCTCGTGGTTGCCCCGGCGCGAGCCGTACGAGTTGAACTCGTGGCGCGGCACGCCGTGCTCGGCGAGGTACGTGCCGGCGGGGGAGTCGGCCTTGATCGAGCCGGCCGGGGAGATGTGGTCGGTGGTGACCGAGTCGCCCAGCTTGGCCAGCACCCGCGCGCCGTCGATGTCGACGACCGGCTTCGGGTCCTTCTCCATGCCCTCGAAGTACGGGGGCTTACGGACGTAGGTCGACTCGTCCGCCCAGGCGAAGGTGTCACCGGTCGGGGTGGGCAGCGACTGCCACCGCTCGTCACCGGCGAAGACGTCCGCGTACGCCGCGCTGAAACCGGTCGCGCCGATCGCCGAGGCGATGACGTCCTGGATCTCGGCGGTGTTCGGCCAGATCTCCCGCAGGTAGACCGGGTTGCCCTGGCTGTCCTCGCCGATCGGCTCGTTGGCCAGGTCGATGTCCATCGTGCCGGCGAGGGCGTAGGCGACCACCAGCGGCGGGGACGCCAGGTAGTTCATCTTGACGTCCGGGTTGATCCGGCCCTCGAAGTTCCGGTTGCCGGAGAGCACCGAGACGACCGCGAGGTCGGCCTCGTTGACGGCGGCGGAGATCTCCTCCGGCAGCGGGCCGGAGTTGCCGATGCAGGTGGTGCAGCCGTAGCCGACCAGGTGGAAGCCGAGCTTCTCCAGGTAGGGCGTGAGGCCGGCCCGCTCGTAGTAGTCCATGACGACCTTGGAGCCGGGGGCCAGGGTGGTCTTCACCCAGGGCTTGCGGGCGAGCCCCTTCTCCACCGCGTTGCGGGCCAGCAGCGCCGCGCCGATCATGACCTGCGGGTTGGAGGTGTTGGTGCAGGAGGTGATCGCGGCGATCACCACCGCGCCGTGGTCCAGCTCGAACTCGGTGCCGTCGGCCCCGGTCACCCGGGTCGGGTTGCTGGCCCGACCGCCCGAGCCGACCGCGCCGTTGACCAGCTCACGCGGGGCGTCGGCCGGGTCGTTCGCCCCGTCGACGGCCGGCGAGTCGCTGGCCGGGAAGGACTCGGCGCTCGCCTCGTCGGCGCGGCCCTGCACGCCGAACGGCTTCTCCTGCTGCGGGACGCCGGGCTTCCGGTCGTCGCCGCCGGTCTCGTCGGCGGCCACGTAGTCGGTCAGCGCCGAGCGGAACAGCGTCTTGGCGTTGCCCAGCGGCACCCGGTCCTGCGGGCGCTTCGGCCCGGCCAGGGACGGCTCGATGGTGCCCAGGTCCAGCTCCAGGCGCTCCGAGTACTCCGGCTCGGCCGCCGGGTCGTGCCAGAGGCCCTGCTCCTTGGCGTACGCCTCGACCAGCGCGACCTGCTGCGGGTCGCGGCCGGTCAGCTCCAGGTAGCGGACGGTCTCGTCGTCGATCGGGAAGATCGCCACGGTGGAGCCGTACTCCGGGGACATGTTGCCGATGGTGGCCCGGTTGGCCAGCGGCACCGCGCTCACGCCGGGACCGTAGAACTCGACGAACTTGCCGACCACGCCGTGCTTGCGCAGCATCTCGGTGATGGTCAGCACCAGGTCGGTGGCGGTGGTGCCGGCCGGCATCTCGCCGGAGAGCTTGAAGCCGACCACGCGCGGGATGAGCATGCTGACCGGCTGGCCCAGCATCGCGGCCTCGGCCTCGATGCCGCCGACGCCCCAGCCCAGCACACCCAGGCCGTTGACCATGGTGGTGTGCGAGTCGGTGCCGACGACGGTGTCCGGGTACGCCTGGCCGCCCCGCTCCATGATCGTACGGGCCAGGTACTCGATGTTGACCTGGTGCACGATGCCGGTGCCCGGCGGGACGACCTTGAACTCGTTGAACGCGGTCTGGCCCCAGCGCAGGAACTGGTAGCGCTCCTTGTTGCGCTCGTACTCCAGCTCGACGTTGCGGGTGAAGGCGTCCTCGCGGCCGAACAGGTCGGCGATGACCGAGTGGTCGATGACCAGCTCGGCCGGGGCGAGCGGGTTCACCTTGGTCGGGTCGCCGCCCAGATCGCGGACGGCCTCACGCATGGTGGCCAGGTCGACCACGCAGGGCACGCCGGTGAAGTCCTGCATCAGCACCCGGGCCGGGGTGAACTGGATCTCCACGCTCGGGTCGGCGGCGGCGTCCCACGCGCCGAGCTGGCGGATGTGGTCGGCGGTGATGTTCGCGCCGTCCTCGGTCCGCAGCAGGTTCTCCAGCAGGATCTTCAGGCTGTAGGGCAGTCGTTCGTGGCCCTCCACCTTGCTGATCTTGAAAATCTCGTAGCTCGCGTCTCCGACGCGTAGCTGGGTCTTCGCACCGAAGGTGTCGAGGCTCGCCACGTCGTACTCCTTCACACCAGCGACCGTGAGTAGTCCTGAGCAGTCTGTCGCACCGGTCGGGGTGCCGCCCCGGTTAGGCGACACTAACCAGCGATTCCGCAGTCCTACAAAACCGTACGTCCGTCTTGCTATTCGTGCAACCGGGTGTCAGGCTCTGGGACGAGGAGGTGGCACCCATGATCCACCACGTACAGCTCGCCTGCCCGCGCGGGTCCGAGGACGCCTCCCGGGCGTTCTACGTCGGGTTGCTCGGCCTCACCGAGAAACCCAAACCGCCGGCCCTCGCGGCTCGTGGGGGTTGCTGGTTCACCGGGTACGGCGCCGAGCTTCACCTGGGCGTCGAGGCCGACTTCCGGCCGGCCCGCAAGGCGCACCCGGCGCTGCTCCGGCCCGATCTGGACGCGCTCGCCGTCCGGCTCACCGGCGCCGGTCATCCGGTGACCTGGGGCGACGACGAACTGCCGGGGATGCGGCGGTTCCACACCGAGGACGTGCACGGCAACCGGCTGGAGTTCCTGGCCCCGCTCGGCTGACCGGAGTCCGCCGCCCACCACGACGGCGGGACGTCCGAGCGGGCCGCCCGCCCGAACCCGACGACCGGCCGTGCCCAGCCCGGCCGAACGGCTCCGACCCGACGACCGGCCGTGCCAGCCCCGGCCGAACGGCTCCGACACGCGGACGGGCCGGTCCCCTGGTGGGGGCCGGCCCGTTCGGTGTGGGTGTGTGTCAGGCGGAGTAGCCGCGGGTGGCGGTCCAGTCGGCGAGGGCTTCGGTGGTGATCCAGTAGCTGGCCTGGTTGGGGTTGGCGGAGTCGGCGATCT
>NZ_JBITJH010000008.1:0-298081 GCF_044459745.1 Micromonospora sp. NPDC050187 | reverse complement strand
CCCCGGCCCCCCCCCCCCCCCCCCCCACCCACCCCCCCCCCCCCCCCCCCACCACCACCCCCCCCCCCCCCCCCCCCCCCCCCCCCCCGGGGGGGGGGGGCGCCCCCCCCCCCCCCCCCCCACCCCCGTTTCGCTTCTACCGGCGGTGGTCAGAGGTGGGCGAGGAGGGGGCGGAGAGCGGCCACGATGGGGACGTCCGCAGGAAGCCAGTCGACCGTGTCGAGCTCGTCGGCCGAGAGCCACCGCATCTCGGCGTGCTCCAGTGCCCGGGGCTGGTCGTCGCCGAGGAGCCGGGCCGCGTACACCCTGAGCACGGAACGGCCGTGTGCCATCCCGACGTCCTGCCCGACCCGGTCGCCGACCTCGACGCGTACGGCGAGTTCCTCGGCGCACTCGCGGACCAGGGCGGCGGTCTCGCTCTCTCCGGGCTCGACCTTGCCGCCGGGGAACTCCCAGCGGCCGGCAACCTCCGGCGGGGCGGACCGTGCACAGGCCAGCACCCGCCCGTCGGCGACGATGGCCGCGCCGACGACCACCTTCACGTCCCGGCGTCCGGCCTGCCTGTCACCACTAATCCGTTCGGTCCGCACGGCTGACCAGCGTGCCAGATCAATCGGCGGTTTGGGTACCGTCGGCAACCGCTAGGCCAGCAAGAGAGGGAAATGTGGGCGTGGACACACCCCCTGCCTGACGACAGACTAGGAAAACCAACGGGACACAGGACGGCGACGATTTGGCCACGAGCCGGCAACGACGCCTGGGAGGTGCGGTAATGCGCGCGCTGTTCCGCAGCCGAACCAAGCGCGACTACCTCAGCGACGCTCTCGCCCTGCTCTCCGGGTGGACCCGTGAGGGGGAGCAGATCCGGCGCACGCTCCTGATCGACGAATCCCAGCACGCGGCGCTGACCGAACGCGTCAAGGTCGTCGCGGACGCCCTGCACCTGCGTCCCGAGATCAGCCGCTCGGCCGACCGCACCCTGATCCGGGTCGGGCACGGCGACGACGAGCCGCTCAGCGAGGGCGAGGTCCTGCTGGCCGCGCGGATCGAGGACGCGTACCGCGCCGTCACCGGTTCCTGAGCGCCCTCTCCAGAACCCCGGAGGCCCGTCAGGCGGGCGGCTTGGTCGATGTGACGTTGCGGAACCGCTCGTGCGCCGACTGTCGGCTGATGCCGAGCGCGTTGCCGATCTCGGCCCAGGAGAGCCCGGCCTCCCGGGCCGCCACCACGGCGCGTTCGATCAGCGGCCGTTGCCAGCGTTCCACCTCGGCGAGGATGCCGAGCGCCTGCAACGGCCAGGTAGTGGCCAGTTCGGCGACGTTGTCCCGGAGGATGTCGGAGCGGCCCAGCAGCCAACCGGGCGGAGTGGCGGCCAGGATCGGCCCGATGTGACCGGCCCATTCGGAGGTGGCCATCCAGCGCCCCTCTTCGGCGGCCGGATAGTCGCTGGCGCCGACCCAACCGCAACTGCACCGGGCCCGGTAGCCGACGGGGTTGGCCGGCGCGTCGGCGTCGGTGCTCAGCGTCCCGTCCGGCAACCGGAACCCGATGAGGTTCGCGTGCCCTGGAACCATGTCCTCCGCCATCCCGCAAGCATAGGTCCGTCAGGACTTCCTGACGAGATATGTCAGGATACCCTGACGACAATGCTCGGGCTGGCTGTCGTCCAGGCCCGGCACTGCGAGAGGAGAGCGCATGTCCGTGGTCAGCGGCACCGTGGCCGAGGGTTACGAGCCGGTCCGGGAGGCGTTCCAGGCGAACTTCGCAACGCGGTCCGAGATCGGCGCGGCCGTCAGCATCTACCGGCACGGTCGGGAGGTGGTTCGGCTCTGGGGCGGCATCGCCGACCCGGACACCGGCCGCCCCTGGCGGGAGGAGACCCTCCAGGTGGTCTACTCGACCACCAAGAGCGTGCCCGCCGCCTGCGCACACCTGCTGGCCCAGCGCGGGCAGCTCGACCTGGACGCGCCCGTCGCCGAGTACTGGCCGGAGTTCGCGGCGGCCGGCAAGGGCAACATCCCGGTCCGCTGGCTCCTGTCCCACCAGGCGGGGTTGCCGGTACTCGACCGTCCGATTCCGCTGGCAGAGGCGCTGACCTGGGAGCCGGTCGTCGCCGCGCTGGCCGCCCAAGCACCCGCCTGGCAGCCGGGCACGGCACACGGCTATCACGGGCTCACCTTCGGCTGGCTGGTCGGCGAGGTGGTACGTCGCGTCTCCGGCCGTAGCCTCGGCACGTACTTCGCCGACGAGATCGCCGAACCACTCGGCCTCGACTTCTGGATCGGTCTGCCCGCCGCCGAGGCACACCGCGTCAGCCGGCTCGTCGAGCAGCCGGTCGCCCCGTCCACCTCCACCCAGGAGCTGCCGGAGGCGCTGCGGGAAGCGCTCGCCGCGTACACCGATCCGACGTCGTTGGTGGTCCGGTCGACGATGGTGACCGACCCGCCGCTCGACCTCACCCACCCACGGACCTGGGCGGCGGAGATCCCTGCGGTCAACGGCATCTGCACCGCCTCGTCGCTGGCCCGCTTCTACGCGGGCCTGATCGGCGAGGTCGACGGCATCCGGATCCTCGACGCGACCACCCTCGCCGCCGCCACCCGCGAACAGGCCAGCGGAACCGACCGGGTCCTGATGGTGCCGACCCGGCCGGCGCTCGGCTTCGGCCTGCCGCTGCCGGAACAGCCCTGGTGGTCGCCCACCGCCTTCGGCTTTGCCGGCTATGGCGGCTCGCTCGGCTATGCCGATCCGGCCAGCGGCGTGGCCTTCGGGTACGTGATGAACGGCCTCCGCGTCTCGATGGACCCGGATCCCCGCACGAGCAGCCTGATCGAGGCAGTCCGGACGGTCGTGTCCCGCCGATCGGCCTAGCGGTCGGAGAGATTGCCGAGCGACAAGTGTTTGTCTCGAACAACCCACGGGTACCTAAAGCAGCACGGGCCGGACAAGGCGCTTAAAGAGAGCAAAAGCCAATAAGGCACTAAAAAGAACACCAGGAGCTGATCATGACCACCCCTGCTGGCGTCACGAACCGCATGACCGACCGCATCGACCGCAACGGGCACCATGTCGACCACGACGGGCACTCCGGCCACCACCTCGGCCAGCCCGGTCACCTGGACCGCGACGTGCGGCACGTCCACCGCGGCGACGAGACCAAGCCGTCGTGGAAGACCACCGAGCTGGCCGTCTACGTGCTCTCGGTCGTCGGCGTGCTGATCGCCTCGGCGGCGGTGGGTGACTCCGGCGGCAGCGCCGGCGACATCTTCGCCGCCGACAAGGCCTGGTGGTACATCACCCTGCTGACCATCGGTTACATGATCAGCCGTGGGCTGGCCAAGGCCGGCAGCCACACCCGGGACAACGACCCGCGTACCAGCCGCTGACCCCCCCGGCGGCGAAGGGGCCCCGTCGGTCGACCACACCTCCCCCGTGGTCGACCGGCGGGGCCCTTGCCCGCCCTCCGGCACCTCGACGAGCGCCGGCGTCCATACTCGTCGGATGCGTGTGCTGCACGTCGTCGTACCACTGCTGTTCGTGGTGTTGGCCGCTTTCGCCCTGGTGGCAGCCGTCCGGGGCAGGTTCTCCATCCTCCACGACATGTCCCGCCCGTACTTCTGGCTGCTGGTCGTGCAGTGGCTGCTCCTGGCCGGCGACGCCGCGCTCGGCGAGAACCGGCCGGCGTTCGAGCGCGCCTGGAAGGGCGCGATCGCGGTCCTGTTGGCCGCGAGCTTCGGCATCGGCCTGTGGCGTCGTCGCCGCGCCCAAGCGGCCTCGCCCTCGCCAACCGACGCCTGAGCGGCGGGGCAGGCTGGCATACCCCACCTACCGTGGGAATCATGGCGAACGCGACGTACGACCGGAAAGAGCAGTACAACCAGATCTCCAGCGGCCTGCTCCAGGGCGAGCAGATCATCGCCGTCTACGACGCCATCGGCACCGGCACCGGCTTCATCGGCCTCACCGACCGGCGCGTGATCATCCAGGACCAGTCCTTCATCGGCAAGAAGTTCGCGATCACCAGCATCCCGTACTCGAAGATCACCAGCGTCAGCGTGGTCAGCAACAAGTCGTGGGGTGGGCAGTTCTTCTCCACCGGGGCGATCGCGATCCACGTCGGCACGCACACGTACGAGGTCGAGTTCCGTGGCTCGGACAAGGCCCACCACGTGCACAACGTGATCCTGCACTACATCTCCTGACCCCGAGCAAGATCAGGTCTCGCCGCCCGCTGGAATACTGGATCACATGCGGCGACGGCTGGCGATGATGATCGGGACATGGCGCACGGCGGTCCGGGCCGTACCGCGCTGGCTGCGCCTTGCCGTCGGCCTGGGGGTCGTCGGCGCGGTGCTGCTGACCGCCGGCACGGTGGCCAGCGTCAACTGGATCCGGCGGGGCGCGGACGGGCATCTCTTCACCGCGGCGACCGTGCCGGAGGCGCCGGTCGCCCTGGTGCTCGGCACCAAGGTCCAGCCGGACGGCGAGCCGTCGCCGTTCCTCGCCGCCCGTCTGGAGATCGCCCGGCAGCTCTACGCCTCCGGCAAGGTCGGCGCGATCCTGGTCTCCGGCGACAACATCCGCCCCGAGTACGACGAGCCGACCGCGATGCGACGCTGGCTGGTCGAGCGCGGCGTGCCAGCCCACAAGGTGGTGCGCGACTACGCCGGCCTGGACACCTACGACTCGTGCGCCCGCGCCAAGCGGATCTTCGGCGTGGACCGGGCGACCCTGGTGACCCAGTCCTTCCACCTGCCGCGTGCGGTGACGGTGTGTCGACGGCTCGGTGTCGACGCCAACGGGGTCGGTGACGAGACCGCCCGCGCGTACGAGCGGACCTGGCGGATCAGCTCCAGCCGCGAGCACGGTGCCGCCGTGAAGGCCGCGCTGGACGTCCTCTCCGGCCGCGACCCGGCCCACCTCGGCCGCCGCGAGACCGGCGTTGACGACGCCCTGCTCGCCGGCTGAGGACCGACCGCCGGTTTGTCGGGACGGCCGGCCCACCGGTCGGCCGCCGCAGGCGAAACAGGAGGGTGCAGGCCGACAGCCCGCGGGGCGACAGGAAGGCGCAGTGCGTCCTTTAGAGCTGCCCGCACAGACGGGGCAGCGCCGCCGGCCGGGCTTACCGGAGCAGCCGGCGCGTGCAGAGGCCGTCGTGGCCGGCCCGGAGCAGGCAGCGCTGCCCGCCGGGCAGCCGGGTGTCGCAGAAGACCCGGTGGTGCACGCCCTGCTCGTCCTCGTACGACACGGTGGCCTCGCCTGGGTCGGTGCAGGGCAGAATGCTCGCCCACCGGGCCACCACCCGGGCCAGACGCACCGCGCCGGTCAGGTCGCCGGCCACCACCGGCAGGTGGATCACGAACCGCTCCCGGCCGCGCGTCACCGGTACGCCCGCTCGTTGACCCGGGGCGCGTACTCCGACTGCCAGCGCCGCAGCGCCTCCTTGATCCGGCTGGTCTCCTCGCGGCTCTGGTTCAGTTCGTCGTACAGTCCGGCCAGGTCGTCGGCGACCCGGTCGAGGAACTCGCGCACGTCCGCCGGGTCCAGCCCACGCCGGAACAGCCCGACGCTGCGGAACCGTCGCCGCCGCACCTGCCAGGACCGCAGCGGCGCGTACGACCGGGACCGGTAGACACCCGGCTCCGCCGGACGTGCCGCTCCCCGGTCCCCGCCGCCCGGCCGGTGGCTGCCGCCGTTCGGCCGCCGTTCGTCGCCGGCCAGTCGGGAGAAGAACCGCATGCCCGCTCCGCCTTTCTGTCGCTCTCCGTCACGAGGTGTGGAAGGGGCGGCCCACCCGCCCGCCGCGCACGGGCGGACCACCCCGCCCTGCCGCCGCAGCTCCCATCAGCAGTACGACACCAGGGCTGCCTTCGACATGACGCTGTGCAGGCGGCGACTGGTCGCTTTGCCATTGCCGCCTGAGTGCCAGTACCCCGAGCGTAAACTTGTTGCCACATGGCCGCAAGTAGGCCGATAGCCATAAGGCCACATTCGGTGTGGGGCACGAGGCGATAAGGCTGTGTGCCATGACCATCAATCCCCGCTCACACACGCCGGTCTACGTGCAGCTCGCCGAGCTGGTACGAGCGCGGATCGAGGCCGGCGAGCTGCCTCCCGGGTCGCCCCTGCCCAGCGAAAGCCACCTCGGCCAGGAGTACGGCATCGGCCGGGACGCCGTCCGCATGGCCATCGCTCTGCTGCGCTCCGAGGGAGTCGTCAGCACCAGCAAGGGCCACGGATCGTGGATCCGTGAACAGCCCGAGCGCGCAAAGGTCGAACTGGCCCCGGGCAGCGCAGCAACTGTCCGGATGCCGTCCAGCCGGGAGCGCCGCGAGATGGACCTGGATGAGGGCGTACCCGTGATCGAGATCCGGAGCCCGGAGGGCGACGTCAAGGTGCTGCCCGGCGACCAGACCGAATTGGTCCGTCCCTGACCCGCCCGCAGACCACGCCCCGCACTTGGTCGCTACCCAGAGGGATCCAGCCGCCGACGAGATCCTGCGGATAGCCACGGCAAGGCGGCGGGGGCGACCGAACAACGCGGGAAGGTGCGGGGCACCCCCGCATACGCCCGGAACAGGCCGACATGCCGCGCAGCCTCCAACGTAGCCCCGGATCACCCCCACGTGCGCGGGGAGCAGTGGATGCGGAGCCGCTGGATCTCGTCGCGGTCGGGATCGCCCCCGCGTGCGCGGGAAGCAGTGGGCAACCAACCCGCGCGACCCGTGGCTGACGGAATCACCCCGGCGTGCGCGGGGAGCAGCGAGGGGGACTCGAAGGTCTGCCCGGCCTGACGGGATCACCCCCGCGTGGGCGGGGAGCAGGACCGGAACGTCGTCGTCTCCGACCTGGTCGTGGGATCACCCCCGCGTGCGCGAGGAGCAGGCGCCAGCACATCGGGCACGGGCCGATCTCCTGGGATCACCCCGCGTGCGCGGGGAGCAGGGCCGCTGCTCAACAAGTCGGCCAGCACCCCGGGATCACCCCCCGCGTGCGCGGGGAGCAGGACCTGGTCAGCCGTGGCGAGGCCGACGGCGCGGGATCACCCCCGCGTGCGCGGGGAGCAGAGGTCCTTCGTCGGGATCGCACGCTCGTAGTGGGGATCACCCCCGCGTGCGCGGGGAGCAGAGTGGCAGTCGATGTAGGCCCCCGGTTTCGCCAGGATCACCCCCGCGTGCGCGGGAAGCAGACCCCCGCGCGAACCGCCAGCATCGTGCAGGAGGGATCACCCCCGCATGCGCGGGAAGCAGACGAAGTACCAGCGCATCCAGGGCGGCATGGTGGATCACCCCCGCGTGCGCGGGAAGCAGGCGGTGGCCTCGGTGTCCTTGACGGTCTTCTCGGGATCACCCCCGCGTGCGCGGGAAGCAGACCAGGACGATCCCGTTGTTGACCGTGCGCAGCGGATCACCCCCGCGTGCGCGGGAAGCAGCTCGCCGAGCACATCCGTGCCGAGGGTGGGCAGGGATCACCCCCGCGTGCGCGGGAAGCAGGCAGATGCACGACGCCGGCACGCCGTGGATGTCGGATCACCCCCGCGTGCGCGGGAAGCAGCACACGTCGGGTCTGCACACCGATGCCTTCGGGGGATCACCCCCGCGTGCGCGGGAAGCAGGGCGGCGAACCGGCGCAGCTTCTCCCGGGCGGCGGATCACCCCCGCGTGCGCGGGAAGCAGCGGGTGCCGCCCTGCGCGGCACGCAGCGCGGCGGGATCACCCCCGCGTGCGCGGGAAGCAGCACTCCGTGTTCGTGTACGGGCGGCTGGTCTGGGGATCACCCCCGCGTGCGCGGGAAGCAGTCGCGGGTCTCCTCCTCCGCCCGGGAGGCGGAGGGATCACCCCCGCGTGCGCGGGAAGCAGAACGGTTGTCATCAGGGGCAGTCATGATGGGGGGATCACCCCCGCGTGCGCGGGAAGCAGTACGCGGCCAGCCTCGACGCCCGACCGGCCGTCGGATCACCCCCGCGTGCGCGGGAAGCAGCGAACGGCTCCAAGGTCAGCGTGCCGGCCTTGATGGATCACCCCCGCGTGCGCGGGAAGCAGGCTTTCTGAACTGCGACGCTGAAGATCAACTCTCGATTTTTTGTTCACTTTGCTTTCGAAGCAGCTTCTGCTGGCTTAGCCGGTCCGGCTGCCTTCCGGCCGAACCAGCGCCGCTTGGACGCGTTGCTCCAGCCCGAGGCAGAGCAGGATTGTAGAACTTCCGCTCGGATGCCGCCGGCCCGTGAGCGACGCGAAATGGACCTGAATGAAGGCGTACTGGCATTGGGAATCCGGCGGAGCCCTGACGGCGACGTCAAGGTTCTTGCCCGGCGACCAGATCGAACTGATCCGCCCCTGACCCACCCTCCTCAGACCGCCGCCCCAGACCTGGTCGCTACGCAAAGAGAGCCTGGGCCACGCCGTCGACAAGGCCCTGCGGTTGGCTCTGGGTAAGGTGACGGGATGTCGACCGAACGGCGTCAGGAGTTGCGGGGCAAGTACCTGAAGCTCGGAACGGGAGAGCTTGCCGCCGCAATCTCGTTCATCGTGGTCGCCATCGCCCTCGTGATGCCCCGCCTCGCCGGACCTGACGAATCCTTGGCTCTGTTGTCGGCACTGGTTCCGCTGCTCGCCATCCTGGTGCAGGCAGGGGTCTACTGGCTGGCAGCCCGCTCCTGGGTCGGGCGGGCACCGATGCCGGCCACCGTCGCTGTTGTCTACCGGGTGTTCCGGACCACCAACCCCGTTCTCCTAGCTGTCGGTCTGGCCGGGATCCTGGTGTGGTGGCCCGAGCGCCTCGGCACCGCCCTGCTGGTGGTGGCGGTGTGGCTCTTCGGGGCGGTCGAATACCTCAACTACTTTCTCGTCCGCCTCGCCTACCCCCTGGGTCGGTGGTTCACCACCGTGGGCCAGTGGCGCACCCCTCAGTTGGTGCAGGACCTGCACTCGTCGGCACCAACTGAGGCGCTGCGGAGTCAGCCCGACCAGCACTAACTGGCACGAGGACGGTACGAGAGCGACACGTTTAACGCTTCGGGCACGCCGAAACCGTTAAGCAGGCTGAGGTCCCGGACCTTGGCGATTCTTTGATCAGGGTTACCCCGTCTGCGCGGGGAGAGCAGGCCGACGTCGGTTGTCCGGCCCGACCGGGTCGGTGGGCCACCCCCGCGTGCGCGGGGAGCAGGCGCCGGACCTGCTCGGTCACCAGGCCCGTCACGGGATCACCCCCGCGTGCGCGGGGAGCAGTGGTGAGTGGTCGACGTTCACCGTGATGTGGTCGGGATCGCCCCCGGGTGCGCGGGGAGCAGCAGGTGCGGGTGGTGATGACCGAGCACGGCGAGGGATCACCCCCGCGTGCGCGGGGAGCAGGACCCGCAGCGCTGGGTGCTCCCGTGCCGCTCCGGATCACCCCCGCGTGCGCGGGGAGCAGACGCTCACGCTGTACGTGATCTCGATGGCGTCGGGATCACCCCCGCGTGCGCGGGGAGCAGAGCGACAGGAACGCGGCGGCCAAGAGCCGGGTGGGATCACCCCCGCGTGCGCGGGGAGCAGGTGATCGCTGCCGGGGCGGGGGTGCCGTTGATGGGATCACCCCCGCGTGCGCGGGGAGCAGGGGAGAGGAACCCCGACCATGAGCAAGCCCACCGGATCACCCCCGCGTGCGCGGGGAGCAGATGTAGGCGTAGTGGAAAGCGGGGTGGGCGCAGGGATCACCCCCGCGTGCGCGGGGAGCAGGTGTCGCTTCTCGATCAGTCCTTCGGTGGCGAGGGATCACCCCCGCGTGCGCGGGGAGCAGCGGCGGTGAGCTTGCGGTAGCGGGTGCCCTCGGGGATCACCCCCGCGTGCGCGGGGAGCAGTTCCCGCTGCCGGGCTGACCGCCGAACAGAAAGGGATCACCCCCGCGTGCGCGGGGAGCAGATGAGCGTGTCCTGGCCGCCCTGGGCGGCGCTCGGATCACCCCCGCGTGCGCGGGGAGCAGAAGCGGGGTGACCTGTGATGGGCATGCACAGCGGGATCACCCCCGCGTGCGCGGGGAGCAGTCCCCAGCCCGACGGCCAGGACGATGCGCCGGGGGATCACCCCCGCGTGCGCGGGGAGCAGTAGCGCTCGGCCCGGTGCTCGGCCTGGTCGCGCGGATCACCCCCGCGTGCGCGGGGAGCAGGACCTGCACGAGCCCGTTGACGGGCTGTTCGGGGGATCACCCCCGCGTGCGCGGGGAGCAGCCTTCTTCAGGTGATCGCCGATCGCCCTGCTACGGATCACCCCCGCGTGCGCGGGGAGCAGGACTCCGGGTTGCCGGTCGTCCGGCCCACCGATGGATCACCCCCGCGTGCGCGGGGAGCAGGAACTTGCCGGCCGCGCCGAGGAATGCCACCTGGGATCACCCCCGCGTGCGCGGGGAGCAGGCTTCCTGACCTGCGGCGCTGAAGATCAACTGTCGGGCTTTTGTTCACTTTGCTTTCGAGCGGCCGCTGCCGGGCCGGCTGCCTTTCGGCCGAACCGGCGTCGCTTGGACGCGTTGCTCCAGCCTCGCGGCAGAGCCGGGTTGTAGAGCTTGCGCTCGGTGGGTCGACGGATCAGCGTGACACCGTCGAGGTCCACTGGCTGCCAGTGGTGGTCGTGCACGGTGAACGAGAGTCGTTGTTCACCGGAATCCTGGTGGACGAGCAACGCCCGGCCCGGACCGGCCATCTCGATCACCTTGGCCCAGAGTCGGTGCCGGATCCGGCTGTTGACGTGTCCGACGTACACCCCTGCGGAGATCTCCAGCAGCCACTGCGTCAGGTGTCCGCGAAGTCCCTCGGGACATGCCGTGAGGATGATGACCGTCATCAGAAGTCCACCTCGCTGCCGTAGTTCCGCCCGGCGACCAGGTCCGGTCCGTCGGCGTCCCAGAGGCGGACGGTGCTGTCGGTCGCCTCCCCGTCAGTCCACTCGTCGTCGATCGGGCCGGAGCAGGCGGGTCGGAGCAACAGGTTCCGGATGTCCCGGACGCAACGGTCCAGCAGCGCGCCGTCGGTCACCCGGTCCCGGACGGCGCGGCGGGTGTCCGCGCCGAGGTCGGTCGAGCCGCTGGCGGCGATGTCGAAGGCGACCGGAATGGTGATCTCGGCCTTGTAGAGGTCGGCGATGTCGTACACGAAGGATCGCTCGTGCCCGGTGTGCACGAACCCGAGCGCCGGTGAGGCGCCGATGGCGACGATGACGGCGTGCACGATGCCGTACAGGCAGGCGTGCGCTGCGGACAGTGCCTGGTTGACCGGGTCGCCGCTGCCGAAGTCGTCCGGGTTGTAGTCCCGGTTGGTCCAGACGATGCCGGTGCGTGCGGCGTGCTCCCGGTAGCAGCGGCGGACCCGCGCGCCTTCCTTGCCGCGTAACTGCTGCATGGTCAGGTTGTGGGTGCCCTCGTCGGGGAAGCGCATCCGGTACATCGCGCGCGCCACGTCGAGTCGTCGGTCACGGTGCGACACGGCGGCGGCCTGGGCGACGATCAGCCGGCTCGACCGGGCGAGGGAACGGCCGTGCGCGTAGTAGCGGACGCCCTGCTCCCCCACCCACACCGCCGTGGCGCCGTTGTCGGCGAGCAGCATCATCGCCTGCTGGGTGATGCTGGTGCCGGGACCGAGCATGAGGACGCCGAGGGTGGCCCCCGGAATGTGGACCACACCCTTCTCGTCGGTGGCGGTGATCGCGTTGCTGTCCCGGTGGATGACGCAGCGTTCGAGGTAGACAAAGCTGAGCCGGTCCTGTGCCCGGTTGAGTTCCGCCAGTTCGGCCGGGGGAACACCGGGGACCTTCACGCGACGGCCTGCGCGGGGGCGAGGGTCAGCAGACCGCAGCCGTACGCCTTGCCGTGCCCGATGCCGCCGGTCATGGCCCGGCGGAGGGCGTCCGCGTCGGTGACCTGGAGGATGCCGTCGTACGTCGCCATGGTGAGGGTGACGTTGCCCATACCGCGCCGGAAGGTCTGCGTCTGGCGACCGTGCAGCCGCACGTTGGGCCGACCGTCCTGCTGGGTCGCCAGGGCGAAGCCGTGGCGAGCGGCGCGACTGGTGAGCCATTCGACCTGCTCGTGTTCCCGCAGGCGGCCGAAGCGCTGCGTCTCCTTGGCGTCGGCGGTCTTCCGCCCGCTGTGGGCGGGGTTGGCGGTCAGCCGGAACGCCCAGCGCTCGCCGGGCCGCAGCGAGCCGAGCAACCCGTCGTAGTCCCGGCTCACCCAGGATTCGGTGGTGGGCCACCCGGCCTGCTCGACGAGGTGGGTGAGGTCGGGTCGGCCAGGGCTGACGACGTACAGGTAGACGGTCGCGGTGCCCACGGTGTCGAGACGCCACAGCGTACGCGTGTCGGCGGTCGCGTAGTCCTCGGCGGCGGCGAAGGCCGCGCGGACGGCGGCGTGCATGGTCTGCGGCGAGGAGAGCAGCTTCCGCGCGTTCCGCCGGGCCGGGTTGATCTGGAACCGGGTGAGGAACATGCTCAGCCTCCCAGCAGACTCAGCGGGTCGTGTTCGGCGACGGCGGCCCGCTCCGCGAGGTCGTTGGTGACGTCGACGTGCCGCCGCAGCACGGACCGCCAGGTGTGTTGCCGATGCGCCGGGTCGAAGCAGATCGGCTCGTCGGGCAGCGTTTCGGTGATCGGCTCGCCCGGCCGGGCGTCCCGGATGATCTCCAGCCGGACGGTGCGGGCCGCCTTGCGGCGGTGCCAGTCGGCGGCCAGCCACGGCCAGGTGGTCAGCACCTCGTCCAGGGTCTCCTCGTGCACGCCCAGGCTGACCGGTCCGACCGGTGGGCACGACCGCCGGCCGAGGTAGAGGGGGAACTGCGGCCGGTCCAGCGCCGCCGCCAGCCCGTGCAACAGCTCCTGTTCACCGCTGACGGCGGCGAGGAAGACCGCGTCGGAGAGGTAGAAGCGGTAGGTCAGCGGTGCGCTGTGCCGACCGTCGAGACTGCGGGCGGTCTGGAAGTCCCGCAGGATCTGCCCCGGCTGGTCCAGCCGTACTCCGAACTCCAGGCCGAGCAGGTCGGTGAGCGGCTCGGTGCGTCGCATGCCCCTGGCGGCGGCGAGCAGACCGATGACGCCGCTCTTGGTCGGTGCGATCTCGGTGCCCCGGCGGGCGAAGCGGCTGGACGAACCCCACGACTGGAGTGGACCGGCCAGCCTGAGCAGCAGCACACTCATGCCGGCTGTCCGAGCGCCGTGGCGACCTGCTCCCCCACCGCGGTGACCAGCTCGCTGAAGCCGACCGCCTTGCCGAGGTCGGCCAGCACCGCGGTCTTTCCGTCGACGTGGGTGACCCAGCTGGCGAGCGGCCGTTCCCCGTAGGCGTTCTCGACCGCCACGGTGTACTTCGCCAGGGCTTCCGCGGCCTGTTCGATCCGTCCGGTGGCGTGCGTCTCGTGGACGGGCGTCTCGAAGGCCCCGACCAGGTTGATCGGCTGGGTATCCCGCATCCGCACCAGGACGGCGTCGGGCAGCGTCCGGTGGGCGAAGGTGTTCTGCTTGCCGGTCGGCATGCTGCGGGCGAACGCGGTCAGGAAGGCCTCGACGGCGGCCCGGGTGGCGGTCGCGTCGCCGAGGGTGCGGTGCAGCGCGTCCACGTCGACGGTGGCGTACCGGTACAGCGTGGACGAGTTGAACTCGATGGTTCCGATCATGCCGGCACCGGTCTCGGCGGCGTCGGCCTTGCGGTCGTCGACGGCGGTGAAGTAGTCGAACTCGTTGTCGACGGCGTGGACGCTGATGGCGTGGGACACCTGGCAGGCGGCGTCGACGTTGATGTCCGCCATGTCGGCGACCATCCGCCCGAACATCGCGATGTCGACCGAGTGCTCGGAGTTGACCAGTTCCTTGAACCGGGCCTTGTTCAGGGGGGTTCCGCTGCGGAAGGCTTCCAGGGCGGCGACGGCCAGGTTGTCCACCTGCCGGTGGCTCAGGAACAGCAGGTAGTCGGACTCGACGTCCTTCGCCTCCGCCTTCTTCTTGCTGGGCTTGGCGAGACCGCCGGCCACGAAGGCGTCAGCGGCCAGGGTGGAGGCCGCCTCGTCGGACAGGCTCGGGTCGAGTTCCCTGATCCGCGCCGCGAGGGACTCGCCCACCCGCTTGGTGCGCTCGCCGAGCTGGGAACGGTCCAGCAGGCCGGCGAACGCCAGCCGGATCGCCCGCTTCCACGCCTGGCTGGACACCCGCGCCCGGCGTACGCCGCCGTAGACGGCGGTCTTCGGCGAGCCGGTGTCGTCGCGGTTGAGGTTGCTCGGCGGCACGGTGTGCAGCGCGTGGACGTCGATGACGGTGCGGCTCATGATCAGTTCTCCTCCGGGGAGTCGGTGTCGGGAGAGTCGGTGTCGGGGGTGTCGACGTCGGCGCTGGGCCGGCTACGGAAGAACTCGCGGCCCCAGACGGCCTGGACCTTGGCACGACCGGTCGGCTGGCGGAGGGTTCGCAGGTCGTCGGCGAGCAGGCCGTAGTCGAGGGAGATCTGGTGCTCACGCAGCATCGTGATCAGGCTGCGCAGGTGGTAGGTGCTCTCCTGGTAGGTGCTGCCGGTGCCGAGCGCGGCGAATCGGCGGCGCACCCCCTCCGGAGCACGCGACCGGTGGACGAGGTCAGCCAGGGCCTGGCCGAGCCCACGTCCGTCGGCGTGCATCCGCTCCCGGCGCGACTGCTGGTGCAGCGCGTAGAGGGTCACCGCGTCGTGCACGGCGTACTCGGCGTCGGTGGCCTCGGTGTCGTCGGCCGGTCGCCGGCCCAGCAGGTGATCCGGCACCTGGAGGTACCGCTCCAGGGTGTAGTCGAAGCCCGGGGCGCGGCCGATGCCACGCCGCAGCCGGGCCAACGCGCTGACGGCCTCGGGCTGCGGAACGGTTCTCAACGCCCGTGCCTGGAGGCTGCCGATCGTCCGGGCGACGTGCTCGCCCAGGTCACCACGACGCCGTCTCCACTGCTTTCGTGCCGGGCCGTCCGCCTGGACGGTGTCCACCACGGTCATGCTGCGTCCTCCTGCCTCTGGTGCGAAGATCCGGTTGCCATCGGCAGCGCCTTGGCCAGGCCGACGCGGAACCACGTCTCGGCCTGCGAGCTGGAGTAGTGCACCTCCCGGCCGTTCTGGTCGGTGAGCGTGCGGCCGGTCCAGGCGTTCGGGCCGGCGTCCTCGACCAGTGCGCCGCCGAGCCGCTCGATCGCCCGGCGGAGCAGACGCTGCCAGGCTCCGCGTTCGGCCGCCGGGTCGCTGTCCGGTCCGAGGCGGGCCAGCCAGTCGCGGAACGCGCGGTCCAGCAGGGCGTACGCGCGTTCGGCCGCCCGGTCGGCCTCCCCGCTGTCGGTGTCCCGGCTGCCTGCGGCGCGGGCCAGGTTGACGGCGAGCCGACGCAGCACCGTCACGGCGGCCTCCGCGTCGGCGGCGGCGTCGACGGCCGTGGTATGCAGGGCGGAGTCTTCGACCAGCAGCAGCACGTTCATGGTCAGCGCGTCGCTGAACACCTCGTCCACGACCGCCTGTTGGGTGCCGTAGGTGACGCTCGTGGCCCGGGTACGGGCCCGGAAGTCCGATCCGACGACACCAGTGACGGTCAGCCGGGCCAGCCACTGGACCACCATCGGCGGCAGCCGCTGCGGCGGTTCGGCGCTGGGCGGTGGCGGCGCCGGCAGCAGGGATTGCAGGCCACGCCAGAGAGCGCGGTTGGGATCGTGCGGACGGGGCAGGTAGATTGGGGTCCGCTTCTGCTCGCGCTCGCGTGGTCCGCTGCGGCCCCAGACGCTCATCGGTTCCAGCAGGTGTCGGTCCTGCCAGTCGATCCGGTCGCCATTCGAGATCATGGCGCCGGTGATGCGGCCGGCACCGCCGAAGAGCCGGATCCGCCGGGACTGCCAGGTGTAGAGACCGAGCAGGCCGTACGGCCCCCGGGTGGCGTTGCTCTCCTCGGCGGCGGTCTGCGGCTCACGTTCCCAGACGGGCAGGTCACGCTCGTCGGCCACCTGCCAGCCGGGCGCGACCGGCACCAGGTTGAGCAGCAACGTCTCCCGCAGGTTCGCGCCTTCCAGGTGGACGCCGCCCAACGAGCCGAGCGAGCTGGGCCCGATCGGGTAGCCCTTGCCGTTCCTGGCCTGCGGATCGCCGACCGCACCCGTCTTGATGCCGGACGGGTCGAACGCCTGGCAGTGCACCAGCCAGCGGGCGGCTTCGGCCGGCGTGATCGACTCCATGCCCGGTCCGGCCCGGGTGGTCAGGAAGGGCATGCCGTTCGGCACGTCGGCGATGAGGCGCTCCAGCCCGTACGTGCTGTCCTTGGCCGCCCGCAGGTCGGCGACCTGGTAGAACGGGTGCTTCGGGTGGAGCAGGTCGAACCGGTCGCGGAAGGTGTCGAGATAGTCGGCGATCTCGGCGATCGGCAGCTCGCGGTCCCGCCACAGCGCCCGCCAGGCTGCTTCGCCGGGTGGACCGTCGGTGGCGCGGTGCAGGATCGCCAGGGCGAGCCGGAGGATCCCGAAGGTCTGCGTGGGCAGCTCGCAGGCGATCATCCGCAGGTCTGCGGCCTGCTCGAAGAGGCCGAGCAGCGACATCTCGCGGCACTGACCGGCGGTGTCCAGCACCGGGATCCACGCCTCGTCCACCAGCGAGAACCCGGACGTTCGATCAAGGTTTGCCAAAGTCATCCCCACCGTCTGTATTCGTAGGCGCGCTGGTTCGCAGCGACGCTCCCCGTGTAGGCGGGGCTTCCTGTTCCGCTCGGACGACACAGAGACCGTCTCGAAGGTCGTAGTGCAGCTCGAAGGGGCCCACCTGCCCGTCACCGTCGCCGTCGATCTCCAGGACGAGTTCACCAGCGAGCCAGGGGCTGCCCTGCCAGGCGCTGAGGTCGAACCGACTCTCCAACTCGGCGATCACGTCGTCGATGGCATCGGCGGAGGTCATCGCGCGTGGCAGGGGCAGGGTGCACCGGGCCACGGAACGGGCCAGGCGCCATCCCGGCGTCGCGTCGAGTGGGACGACCTCTCCACCCCCGGGGACCCATGGGGGGACGACCAGGCCGGCGGAGGTGCGTACCAGTAACAGGACCTCCAGTGACTCGCCGTCGGCGTCGCGGACGTGACCTCGTGCCGTACGGTCGTCCGCGTCGCCGACGCCTCCGGAGAGCCAGCCGATCAGGGGCACCCCGGGCTCCCCGACGGCGGCCAGGCGGAACCCGTCGGCCTTGAGTTCCTTGGCGTCGAACGCGTCCCGCTGTCTCGCCTCCGCCTCGGTCATCGTGGGCTGCCAGGACACCGGGCCCACCGGCGCGTCGCCGTAGGCCGCCTGGGTGATCGGGGCGATGTCCGACGGCACCCGCAGCGGCATCCCGTCCAGGTACGGCAGGAGCACTGCGGCACTGCGGAGCAGGGTGGCCGGTTGGTAGACGCGGCGGGAACCGGCGACCGGCTGCGGCGGTTCGGTCGTCCAGTCGACGCCGGTGATCCAACACGTCGGCGTCGCGAGCCGGGCGGGACGGTCGTCGCGGAGATGCCGGTGCAGCCGGCCGATGCGTTGCAGCACGAGGTCGACCGGGGCGAGGTCGGTGACGAGCAGGTCGAAGTCGATGTCGAGGGACTGCTCGGCGACCTGGCTGGCCACCACCACGTGCCGGAACGGTCGGCTGCCGGTGCCGGGCGGGCCGAACGTGTCGCGCAGCCAGCGGTCCTTGTCGGCGCGGTCGAGGGCCATGAACCGGGAGTGCGCCACCGACACCGGGACGTCCGGCCCGAGGGCCGCGCGCAGTGCGGCTGCGGTCTCCTGGACTCGGGCCACGGTGTTGCGGACCACGAGCACGCAACCTCCGTCGGTCGACTGGTCGCGCAGCAGCCCGATCAACGCCGGCATGTCGTCGGCCAGCGGCCGGACCGCGACCTCGACACCCCGTCCGGAGTCGGCGCAGGTGCTGGCGGTGCCGCCCCGTCCGGCGGTGGAGACGGTGACCAGGGGGTAACGCAGGTCGGTGCGCAGCGGCGCGTACGGGTCAACCCGTGGTTTACCCCGGTCGCGCCAGGTGGGCTTGGGCAGCGGTCCGAGTCGGCCCGCGTCGTACGCTTCCATGAGCGCGGCTCGCCGGTGAGCCGGCAGGGTCGCCGAGAGGACGACGACCGGAACGCCGTACGCGCCGAGCCACTCCAGCGCCCGGTCGAGGAACCGACCCATGTACACGTCGTAGGCGTGCGCCTCGTCGATCACGACGATCTTCCCGGCCAGCCCGAGGTGACGCAGCACGAGGTGCTTGCCGCGCAGCGCCGCGAAGAGCAACTGGTCGACGGTTCCCACGACGAAGCTGGACAGGAGGGTCCGTTTGGGTCCGGCGAGCCAGATGTGCACGCCGATGTCGGTGCCGCCGGCGTCCTCGGCGATGCCGCTCGGCAGCAGTGTCCTCCGCAGCCGGTCGTACTCGGGGTTGAGGGCCGCCTTGCCGTGGGCCAGCCGCACGTCGCGGGCGCCCCGGCCGACCTGGGTGTCGGGCAGCCGGCTCAGCCAGGACAGCATCCGGCCGAACATGGCGTCGCTGGTGGCCCGGGTGGGCAACGCCAGGTAGCAGCCCGACGCGCCGGTGCGGCGGGCCAGGATCTCCACCGCGGCCAGCGCGGCCTCGGTCTTCCCCTCGCCCATCGCCGCCTCGACGATCATCATGCCGGGCACGGGCATGGTGTCGGCCAGTTCGGCGACGGTGCGCTGTACCGGGCGGGGCACCGCGCCGGCGGGCAGGGCGAACCGCGCCTCGAACAGCTCGTCCACGCCCGGTGGCGGTGCGGCGGGTTGCCACGGGACGGGCAGGTCCAACACGTCCCAACCGGACCGCAGTCGCTCCCCGTCCGTGCCGTCGAGGACGTAGGGGAAGAACT
Organism: Micromonospora sp. NPDC050187; assembly: GCF_044459745.1. Lineage (NCBI taxonomy): Bacteria > Bacillati > Actinomycetota > Actinomycetes > Micromonosporales > Micromonosporaceae > Micromonospora > Micromonospora sp. NPDC050187. Next base: position 279,245 of record NZ_JBITJH010000008.1, on the reverse strand, counting down.
CCTCGTTGCTGGCGATCCAGTCGGCGACGATGACGAGGCCGGTGAGCGCGGCCTGCACCGGCTGCGACAGCGGCACGTCGCCCCAGGTGGTAAGGCGTTCGCCCGCGCCGGACCGCTCGGCCATCCAGTCCAGCAGCTCCTGTTGCACCTGCCGCCAGGCCTGGTCGCCGAGCAGGTGCGGACGCACCTGCACGTCCCGGAGGCCGGCGTCGGTCGGCGGAACACCGTGGTGTCCGCCGACGACGACCGCGTACGGGTGGGGGTCGGTCCAGTCCTGCTGCTGCAACCAGTCCGCCAGCACGAGTTGCCCGGCCGTGGCGTGGGGGGCGTACCTGCGGTCGGCGCGGATCAGGTCCCGGTGGAAGCCGAGCCCGTGGTCACGCATCCGTTCCGCCAGCGCGTACGCCTGGCAGGCGAAGGCCGGGGTGGCCTTGCCGATGTCGTGCACACCGGCGATCCAGACCGCGAGGGTACGGCCGTCCGGGTCACCGCCGGGAAGCTCGTCGGCGATCCGTCGGCGGACCGTCCGACCCAGCCAGTGGTCCCAGAGTTGCCCCGCCACGTCGGCGGTGTCCGCCAGGTGTCGCCACAACGGGAGCCAACCCACCGGTGAGGTGCCCCGACGGTCAGTCTTTCCCCAGACGGAGCGGGCCGCGTCGCCCAGCTTCGGACCGCCTCCGGCGGTGCGGGCACTCATCGAGCCGCCGGCAGGAGCGGGCTGGGCGTACCGATGTGGGACAGGTAGAGCACGTCACGGGCGCGGGTCAGGGCGACGAACAGGAGACAACGCTCCCGTTGCAGGTCCTGCCGGTGGGCGTGCGGGTCCTCGGTCGCCGAGGTGAGCGCGTTCGGGGCAGGCAGGACGCCCGCGTCCAACCCGACCACCGCGAGGCACTGGAACTCGAGCCCCTTCATGCGGTGCATGGTCGCCACGCGCACCCCGTCCACGCCTCGTTTGTCGTCGGCGACGGGAATGTGCGCGTCCGCCAGGATCCTGCTGACCGTTCTGACGAGTTGTCCGGTACGGGCGGCAACGCCGATGGCGTGCGGCTCCACCCCCTGGTCCAGCCAGGTCCCGACCCGTTCGATGAGTGCTTCGCACTCCTCGTCGCGGCTGGGGTGCGCGACGAGGTCCGGTGCTCCGCCGCGCGTGATCGAGCGGTAGCCACGCAAGGTGTCGTCCTGCCCGTCCAGGCCGACGGTCGCGTCGCCGCCGAGGACCCTTACCGACAGGTCCAGGATCTCGTGGGTGGTCCGGTAGTTGACGGTGAGCCGTCGGGTCCGGCCACGGACCTCGATGCCGAGCTGGGCCAGGGAAACGTGGCTGTCGTAGATGCGCTGGTACGGATCGGCGAGCAGGAACATGTCGTTCGGTCCGGGCGCGACGAGCGCACGCAGCAGCCGCCACTGTGCCGGATGCAGGTCCTGCCCCTCGTCCACGACGACGTGCCGGTATCGGGTCGACGAGCGACGGAGGATCACGGCTGCCTCGTCGGCGAGCTGGGTGTGGGTGCGCAGACGTCGCTTCGCCAGCTCCCGCACCACGCTGTCGATGGCGGCCCACACTCCGTCGCGCTGGGTCGTGCGCAGGCCCGCGCCCCGGCCCTTGCGGGGTGCGTCGCGGTACGCGTCGAGGGTGGTCAGTTGCCGTGCCAGGACCACCTGCTCCCACTCGTGCCGGAGGAAGGCGGGACTGACGCCGGTGACCTGGCCGGCGCGGTTCAGGAAGGTGGGCCCGGCCTTGGCGGCGGCTTCCCACAGGTGGTCGAGGAGTTCGCTGTCGGCGATCGTGACCTTTCCGCTGTGCCGGGTGACGACGTCGTGGGCCAGCTTGTCCACGCTGATGACGTCGATGCGGTCTCGCACCGCCGGATCGGAGGTGAGCCGGTACAACTGCTTGGCGAGGGCGTCGGCGAGCGCGCGGGTGAACGTGGTCAGCAGGAGCTTCTCGCCGTCGGGCAGCCGCTCGGCGAGGAACACCGCCCGGTGCAGGCCGGTCACGGTCTTCCCGGTGCCGGCGCTGCCGGTCACCAGTGCCGGACCGCTGTAGGTCTCGCGGTAGGCGACGTCGCGCTGCGTCGGGTGCAGGAAGGTACGCCACACGTCGAACGGGTGGGCGAGGATGGCGACGAGTTCCACCGGGCCGGACACGAAGGCGATCCGCTCGGGCGTACGGCGTGCCGCGGTCACCAGGTCGGCGGTGTCCACGCCCGACACGATCCGGTCGGCCAGCTCCGCCCAGACCTCCTCCACCGTCATCCCACTGGCCAGGTCGCGCAGGATCTCGAGCTGGGTCTCCGGCAGGCGCCCGGCGAGGCTCTCCAACTGCTGGTCGGTGGTGATGACGCGCAGCAGTGGCAGCAGGTCCTCGTCCACTCCGAGCCGGGCGAAGTCGGCGGCCGAGACGTCGTCGAACAGTCCGCCGTGCATGCTGGCTGATTCGGTGCGGGCGAACTCCTCGATGCCGGCCTGGTCGCGCATCTCGAGCACGCCGAGGGTCTGGTTGACGGTGAACCGACGGCTCACGGCGAAGGCGATGGCGTCGTCGTGCGGCAGGACGTCGAGCAGCGCGTACTTCTCCTCACCGAGCGAGAGCACGACGCCGCGGTAGAACTGGTCGATGCGGATGGTGCGGATGTGCGGATCCCGTGCTCCGCTCAGCTTCTCCAGGTGCAGACCCGCGTGGGTGTGCTCGGCGAACTTGCTGATGGCGGCGTCCACGGCACGCTGCACCCGGCGCTGCAGCCTGGCGTAGGCGGGAAGGAATCCCCGACCGATGGCCAACTCAGCCATACCATCCCCTGTCGGCGGCGCCTGGACGTCGCCAGAACGCGGAGGTCAAAGCTGTCGTGTGCCGGACACGGTCGATCGTGTCGAGCACGCAGCTGGGAGTTCGGCGCGAACGGAGCTGACCTGCCCGCACCGCTCCACATTAGAGCACTTGTGAACACTGCTTGCAAGTTAATCTTGGTGGACACGATTCACTGCATCCACCATGCCGAGCGGGCCGGACGTTCGGGGCTACGGGCGGTTCGGTCGATATGCTGACCACGTGGGACCTGGCATGAGCCTCAAGGACCGGTACACGCTGGGCCGGTTCCCGTTGGCCCACAAGGGAATGGGTGAGGTCTGGCCCGCGCGGGACACACAGCTCGACCGCGCCGTCATCGTCAAGTTCGTCAGCACCGCCAGGCTGAACGCGGACCTGATGCGTCGCCTGCGCCGGGAGGCGCTGCTGACCGCCCGGCTGGACCACCCCGGCGTGCCCGCCGTCTACGACTTCGACCAGCATGCCGGCCTGCCGTACGTCGTCCTCCAGAAGGTCCGGGGAATCACCCTCGCCGACCTGGTCGCGGAGCAAGGACCACTCCCGTTCCAGTGGGTTGCCGCCATCGGGGCGCAGATCAGCAGCGTCCTGCTCGCCGCAGGACAGATAGGCCTGGTACACCGGGATATCAAGCCGAGCAACGTCATGCTTGACCCGAGCGGCGCGGTTAAGGTGCTCGACTTCGGTCTGGCGGTCGTGCGGAACGACGACCGCTACTCACGCATCACCGAGACCGGGCAAGCTCTCGGTACGGTGGGCTACATGGCACCCGAGCAGATCCTCGGGGAGCCCAGCGACCACCGCACCGACCTGTACGGCCTGGGTGCCACGCTCTTCGACCTGCTCACCGGCCGACCGCCCTTCGACGGCGTCACCACCACGACCACGCTGCGGCACCAGCTGGACGATCCTCCACCGCGCCCCGCCCAGCTACGGCCGGGCATCCCGGACGACCTCGACGACCTGGTCCACGCGCTGTTGAGCGTCGACCCCCGGGGCCGGCCAGCCACCGCCGCCGACGTCTACCGGGTGTTGGCGCCACTCTCCCACGACCTGCCACCGATTCCCGGAGTGCTCACCGACGCCGCCGAGGCCGTGCGGGCCTACGCGGCGATCGTGGGACGAGTACCTCAGCAGACGCGTCCCACCGCGAGAACGCCCGCAGAGCCGAACGCCCTCGACATGGATCTGGCCGCTCGACGCGCGGAACAGCTACACGCCGCCGGTCAGTACCGGGCCGCCGCACGACAGTGGCGACACCTCGTCGATCAGCGGGTACGGCGGCACGGCGACGACGACCCCCTGGTGTTCGACTTCCGGCTCCGTATCGCCGGAGCTCATTCGGCGCTCGGTGAGCACAGCCGGGCGCTGCGACAGCTCCAGCAGTTGCTGGAGGACCGCGTCCGGGCGGACGGGCCCGAGCATCCGGCCGTGCTGCACCTGCGCCAGGAAGTCGCGAATCTCAGCGCCCGGCATCGGCCGTCTGGACGGACACCGAGCGCGGATCGCTGAACGCACGAGGCAGCAACACCGCCTTCTGCTCCGGGAAACGGCTGCCCCCGTAGCGGAAGATTCGCGCGCAGTTCTGCCCGCGCGTCTCGGTCGCCAGGGCACGTCGGGCCAGCGGTGAGTACATGGTGCGGTGTTTCCACCAGGCCGCCTCCTCGCCGTGCCGGTCGAAGCCGCGGCCGGTCCCCGCGTGCCCGAACACGTCGTGGACCGCCCGGAACATGTCGTTCTCACCATCGCTGAGGTAAGGGTGCGGATTGTCGCCGGCCGCGCTGGCCCAGACCTTCAGCCGACGTTGCCGCACGTCGGCGACCATCGACGCGACGTCCGCGTACGGGTCGGTCTCAACGATCCGCACCTCGACGCCGAGGCCACCGAACTCCACCCGACCGACCAGGAAGTGGTACTGCCGCACTGTCTCCCGGCAGAACGCGGCATAGGCGGGGTAGGCCCGCTCGTCCCGGACCGGTGCCGCCAGGTACGCGTCCGCGATGGCCGCACCGACGACCGGGTCAAGGCGCACTCGTGCGTACACCTGGGGCGTTGCGAAGCCCGTGGAGCCGGAACCGTAACGCACGGCGCCCCGGCAGACGTACGCCACCGGCGGAAAGCTCGGGGAGAGGGTGGCTGGCGGTCCAGGTACGAGCAAGGGTGTTCATGGTCCTCCTTCAGGTGGTGGGAGTGGATCGACTGGGTCAGCGGGCCCCGGCGGTCTCCCGCCTGTCGGGCGGCGGCGAACCCGTGCCGGGTCTGGGGGTCTGTTCACGCCGCAGCAGCTCGCCGAACACCCGGATCTCGGACACCCGGCGGTCCTGGTGGAACTTCCCGATCTTTCCGATGGTGGTGCTGCGTCCGCGACGCGGCATGAGCCCTCCTTCAGGCGTGGCTACCGGAACCACGAGGGAACATAGCGCCTGTGAACTGTATACACAAGAGCTTACGTCATGCTAGCGTTCACGCGTGACGAGAGAGCCGAGCATGGCCCCGAACCAGGCCACCCTGACCGCCAGTGGCATCGCCCGGCTGGCCAACGTCGGCAGGGCAGCGGTGAGCAACTGGCGCCGCCGGTACGCCGACTTCCCGGCACCCGTGGGCGGCACGCCGACGAGTCCGTCGTTCGACGCGCGGGAGGTCGAACACTGGCTGCGCCGTCATGGTCGGCTGCACCAGGCCAGCACCGAACAATGGGCCTGGCGGCACTTCGAGAGTCACCAGCCCGCAACGGAGATCAGCGACATCCTCGGCGTCGCCGGCGCGCTCCTGCTCGTCCGCGCCGACCGGACCACGACCCCCGACGCGGGCCTGCCCACGCCGAAGCAGCTCGTCCGCCACCTGCGCACCCTCGATCCCGGCCTGGCCGACCTGATCGGTGAGGTGCTTCCCGGGCAGTGGACCGCACCGCTCACCACGCTGCTGCGCACGGTCGACCAGCTCGGCTCGGAGCAGGGCCCGGAGGCCGCCTTCGAGCACCTGCACAACCAGTACGCTGCCTCCGCCCACTCGCTGTCCGGCCTCGCCGGCACACCGGACGTCGTCGCCGACGTGATGCTGACCCTCACCGGCACCGGAGCCCGAACCTTCGACTTCACCAGCGGCACCGGGTCGATCCTGCGGATGGCCGCCGACCGGGCCCTGCGGAGCGGCACACCCACCCGCTGCTACGCGCAGGAGATCAACCGGCAGTACGCGGTGATCACCCTGCTGCGGCTCTGGTTCGTGCACCTGCGGGCCCGGCAGGCCGGGCACGACACCGAGCCGCCCGTAGTGCAGATCGGCGACAGCCTGCTCGAAGACGCCCTACCGCACCTGCGGGCCGAGGTCGTCGTGGCGAACTTCCCGTTCGGCATCCACGACTGGGGTCACGACCGCCTGGCGTACGACCCCCGCTGGACCTACGGACTTCCCCCACGTACCGAACCCGAACTTGCCTGGGTGCAACACGCTCTTGCGCACCTCTCCCCCGGGGGTACCGCCGTCGTGCTCATGCCCCCGGCCGCCGCGGCACGCCCCGCAGGTCGCCGGGTTCGTGCAGAGCTGATCCGGCGTGGCGCCCTGCGGGCGGTCATCGCTCTCCCCGCCGGCCTGATGCCACCGGCCGGCATCGGGCTGCACGTCTGGGTCCTCGCCCAGCCCGATCCGCACCAGTCACCCGCAAGCACCCTGCTCGTGGTCGACGCCACCACCGAATCCGCCAGCCGACCCCTCGCCGAGATCATCGGAACCGCGTGGCGTGCCCACCAGTCCGGCGACCAAGCCGAGCTGCCCGGCGTCCACCGCGCCGTATCCGCCATCGAACTGCTCGACGACCAGGTCGACCTGACACCGCAACGCCACCTACCGCAGGCCAGCGAACTCGTCGCCACGCCCGCACAGATCATCTCCAGAATGAGCGACTTCGGCCGGCTCCTCGACCATGTGCGCCGGGTCCTGCCCGCAGTGCGCAGAATACCGACAGCGCCGCTGGGCGACGCTCCTCAGGCCGACATCGCGGACCTGATCCGATCCGGCAGCATCACCGTCCAACGTGCCGCCACCCGCAGCCGACCGACCGGCGTGACCTCCAGCGATGCCGTACTGACCGCCGCCGACGTCCTCTCTGGTGGCCCGGCCACCGGTTCGGCGAACCACAGCGCGAACGACGACCCGGGGCCACGAGTGGGCGCTGGCGACATTCTCGTTCCCGTCATCAGCCGCAAGATCAGCGCCCGAGTTGCCACCCCGGAACAGTTTGGAGCCAGACTCGGGCCCAGTGTTCAGCTGATCCGCGTCGACCCGGACCGCTTCGATCCGTGGTTCGTCGCCGGTGTCATCTCCCGACCGGACAACGCGCGAATCGCCGGCCGCACGTCCAGCAGCGCCAGCGGCGCACTGCGCATCGACATCCGGCGTCTTGCCATCCCCGTCGTACCGCTCGATCAGCAGCAAGCCTACGGACGGGCTTTCCGCCAGCTCGTCGAGTTTCGCACCGCACTGAACCATGCAGCAGCGACCGGCGCAGCCCTCGCCTGCGAGATCAGCGATGGCCTCACGACAGGCGCCCTCGGCCTTGCCCCGTCATCAGCCCCTCGGCCTCGGGAAAGTCTCGTCGACGGTGTTCCCGGCGATCCTGGTCTGTAGGTTTCAGGGGCCGGGAAGCGGTCGCTGAAGGCGATGGCGTTCGACACGGGTTTCCAGCCCACTGCCCTCGGGCTCCTCCTGCTCCGGGCTCTGGCTACAGGATGATCGGGTCTGGACTACTGCGGTAGACACTGCCGGCCAGGACCGGCCGCCCCACAAGCTTCGAGAGCGACGACCAGGCGGGCGCGTCGATGAGCCTGCCGGGCCCGGCCGCCCATCAGCAATCAGGTCACCGTCGCGCCCGGCGACCAGCCGAAACAGCGTACGGACCTGGGCGGACTGCAGCCCGGTAAACGGAAAGATCCGCTCGGGACGAGCCATCGAGACCACCTGCACCCTGTGATGCTCCACGGTGGACCCACCACCAAGTTACAATCTCAGCCTGGCTCGATTGTTCCCCAGCATCAGATGTGCCGTGTGCGACGCTGAGCCAGCCCGAACCTCGCTCTGGTGGAGCGCCTCGTCAACAAAAGTGAAGGAAACTGACCTAGTTGATCTTTGAGACACCAGGTCAGGAAGTCTGCTCCCCGCGCACGCGGGGGTGATCCCGGCGAGGCGCTGCTCGGCGCGGCGGTCGTCGCCCTGCTCCCCGCGCACGCGGGGGTGATCCCGACTCCGTCATGTCCGCTGTCAATACTCAGCCCTGCTCCCCGCGCACGCGGGGGTGATCCTACCGGATGCCGCCAGCCCTTCGGGTTATCCAACTGCTCCCCGCGCACGCGGGGGTGATCCCCGTGCGCAGCGCCGCCTCCAGGTCCTCCCGCGCTGCTCCCCGCGCACGCGGGGGTGATCCCAGGCCCTTGTCGCCGGTGCGGTCGAACTCCGCCTGCTCCCCGCGCACGCGGGGGTGATCCGCCGCCCCACAGCCGGTCGGAGGTGTACGCGCGCTGCTCCCCGCGCACGCGGGGGTGATCCTGAGAAACTGCCCCCGGTCGAGCCGGCACCGGTGCTGCTCCCCGCGCACGCGGGGGTGATCCTGGTTGCGGGCGTATCAGGTCAACACGGTGGCCCTGCTCCCCGCGCACGCGGGGGTGATCCGTTGTCGGCCGTCTCCCGGGCGAGTTGCTCGACCTGCTCCCCGCGCACGCGGGGGTGATCCCACGTGCGCGCCGATCCCGGCCGGCAACGGCACCTGCTCCCCGCGCACGCGGGGGTGATCCCCTGGACGCGCAGGGCATCGCGCACGACCGGGTCTGCTCCCCGCGCACGCGGGGGTGATTCCTTGACCCCGGAGTCCAGGACAGCCACGTCATGCTGCTCCCCGCGCACGCGGGGGTGATCCGTGCCCGTGCGCCGTGGTGGCCGTAACGCTGTTCTGCTCCCCGCGCAGGCGGGGGTGATCGCTGGGCATGGATGGGGTTGCTGTTTGCTGTTGGCCTGCTCCCCGCGCCGGCGGGAGGGGTGATCCCGGGTGTCGATTGAGGTCGGGCGTGACCATCTCCTGCTCCCCGCGCACGCGGGGGTGATCCCTGGTCGTCGTCGTTCTATCCGGACCCAAGCTGCTCCACGCGCACGCGGGGCGGCGTGGGCGTACTTGCGGGCGGTTCTGACGTTCATGTCGAGCCGCCGGGCGGTCGCGCTGATCGACAGTCCTTCGGCCCGTAGGGCGTGCACGGCCGCGTGACGTTGGCGGGTGTTCGCCGCCCGACGTCCCGCCCTGACCGGCTCGGCCGGAGGCGGCGCAGACAGGGCGGGAAGCGGATCGGTGTGCGCGCGTAGGCACCGGCGGTGCCCACGCACGACCTTTTCGACGGCGTCGGTGAGGTTCTTGAGTAGGTGCCACCGGTCGGCGACCTGGACCGCGTCGGGTGCGCCCTTGCGGGCGCCGTCGGCGTAACTGCCACCGCGATCCCGACAGATGACCCGGACGCCGGGATGCTCGCGCAGCCATTCGGCGAGGGTGTCGGCGGTGCGCCCGCACCGTCTGTGTCGCCGCCTCGATCCTGACCCCGACACCCCGGACCACCACCGCCTCCAACCGCAGGCCCACCAGATGCGGAAGCAACGCCGAGATGATCTCCATCCGGGCAACCAACCCGAACTACCGACGAGCACGACTCACAAAATGTGTGCCAGAGCCAGTTTTCAGGCGGAGCCGACACTCTTCCGACCGGAGGGCCAAGAGATGCTCGACGGAGGGACGCCGGCCGCGTGACGACGGTCAGGTAGCCACCATCGGTACGCCCCCGGGTCAGCAGTCCGGGGCACGCCAGAACTGGGTGGACTTGTTGCCGACGTGGACGTGGTCGTCATGGTCGGGATAACCCGGTCCGAGAATCTCCTTGAATCCGCAGGTACGAGCCATCCGCCACATCTCGCAGAGGCTCGGCCGGCTCGACGTGCCGAGGTCGGCGGCCTTTCCGTACGTGTGCAGGCTGGCAGCCGCGCCCAGAGTGCCGGGTCCGCCGGGGCGTCGCTCAACCAGTACGGCGGCGGCCCGCCGTCCTCCGACGTGACGAGTCGGCCGGGAGGCAGCGTTCCGGCGGGCAGCGCGTCGAGCAGCCGGGGCAGGTCCGGGATCACGACGGGGAGCGTAGGCGACCCGTACGACGGGGCGTGCGGGACAGACGCCGGGGCACCGTGCGGTGACCAGAACCGGTAGTTAGTCCTGGTCACCGCACGATTCAGCCCTGGTCACCCACCAGCGACTCAGCCCTCGAAGGCGGCGTTGATCGCGTGAGAGTCCTCGTGCATCCGGTAGGTCGTGATCTTGCCGTCCTTGACGACCATGTGCAGTGCGAAGTGGTTGTCGAAGACCTTCCTGGTGGAAAGAACCTCGAACGAGTTGTGCCCGACCACGACCGCGTTGTCCCCGTCGATGACCGTCGCCGTGACGTTGTACTCCTTGGCCGGCCCGAGGAACTTCCCGAACGATGCGAAGAACTCCTCCAGTTCAGCCGGAGAAGAACGACGCCCCGACCACGGGATGCGAGGGGCCCCCTCGACCACGAAGTCGAACTCGTCGGCGAAGAGGTCGATCAGGCCAGGTACGTCACCAGCGGCAAAGCGCGTGAAGAAGGTTTCGACGACGGCGGCCGTGCTGGTTGTTGTTGCGGTGCTCATGAGAATACTGCTCCTTTTTGTGTATGACGTGGCCGGATCGGCCATGGTGTGCGATTACCGGGACGCCTCAGGCGATGACCGAGAGGACGACCTTTCCTGTGGCGCTGTTCGTTTCGCCGCGCTTGTGCGCCTGAGCCGCTTCCGCCAGCGGAACGGTGGTGTCGATGAGCGCCCGCAACCGTCCGCGAGCAACGAGATCTGCGATCGCCTTCATTCCGGCGTGGTCCGGCTCGACGAGCATCCGGGTGGCGCGCACGCCGAGTTCCTCGGCAAGGTCGGCGGGGAAGTCGGGGGCCACAGGCAGAAGCGAGATGAGAATCCCGCCCTTCCGCAGGGTCCGGAGGGAACGCGGCGTGTAGTCCCCGCCGATGGTGTCGAGCACGACATCGACGTCACGGAGGACACCGAAATCCTCTGCCGTGTAGTCGATCAGTTCATCCGCGCCCAACCTCCGAAGGAGGTCGTGCTTGGCAGCACTCGCCGTACCGATGACCCTTGCGCCACGCGCCTTGGCGATCTGCACGGCCAGATGCCCGACTCCTCCCGCAGCAGCGTGGACGAGGACGCGCTGGCCCGGCTGGATGTCGGCGGTGTCGACGAGAGCCTGCCAGGCGGTCAACGCCGCCAAGGGCAACGCTGCGGCGGCCGTGTGGTCGAGGTTCGCCGGCTTGCGGACGAAGTGACGCGCGGGAGCGGTCACGAACTCCGCGTACGCGCCTGCCGGGTGCGGGAAGCGCGGCATGCCGAACACCTCGTCGCCCGGCGAGAAGAGGGTCACCCCGGGCCCGACCGCTTCGACGACCCCCGAGACGTCGAAGCCCAGCACGAACGGCGGGACGACGCCGGTGGCGAACTGCCCCCGAGCCCGGGTCTTCCAGTCGGTGGGGTTGACCCCGGCAGCATGAACCCGGACGAGGACCTCGCCGACGGTCGGGACCGGGCGGTCCACCTCGATGATTTTCAGGACATCGGGCGGCCCGCCCACGTCCTGGCTGACGGCGAGCATCCGTACCGGCACTCGCGCTGAACTGGTTGTCACTGCGCTCCTCACCTGTCGCATCGGCCGCCTGCCAGCCGCGCAGGTCCAACATCCCCTCATGAGCGGCGCCCGACCAGTGGCCAGATCGACAATATGCGCAAGGATCCGGCCATCGTCGGCGAGCCGTAGCCACCGCGCGAAGTTTTCGTCCGAGCGTCCGGGTCAGCACGAAGCCCCCGACTCCGAGAGAGGAGGCGGGGGCTGTCGGCGTGGCAACAACACCTGTCCGAGTCGGCTCCACAGCGGCCTGTGCGTCACGCCGCCTTTTGGGGACCCTGTTCGGCATCCATGGCAGGAGCGTCACTCTGTCACCGACTCTAGAGCCGGGTGCCGCCGGTGGCGTCAATGGTCTGCCCGGTGATCCACCGCCCTCCGTCGCCGGCCAGGTAGCGGACGACGTCGGCGATGTCCTCGGAGGTACCCAACCGATCGAAGGCGGAGAGCGATTCGGCGTGTTCACGCGCGCCTGGTGCGTCGATCCAGTCGGCGTTGATGTCGGTGTCCACCACGCCGGGCGCGACAGAGTTGGCGGTGATCCCTCGCTTGGCCAGTTCTGGCGCGACTGCCCTGATGACGCCTTCGAGTCCGGCTTTCGATGCCGTGTAGGCGACGTGGGTGGGTGCTGCGATGCGTGTGTAGCCGGTCGAGATGGCGACGATACGGCCGTTGTCGTTGAGGTGATCGGCGAGGCGGTGGAGGAGGAACGTCGGCGCGGTGAGGTTCACGGCCAGGACGCGGTCGTAGGTGGCGGTGTCCAGCTGAGCCAGAGATTGAGCCCCGTTGATGCCCGCGTTGCTCACGAGCACGTCGGTGCCCGTGTACCCATGGAGCGCGACGGCTTCCTTCCACTCCATGGCGATCTGCGCGGCAGCCACCGCGCCCCCGGCCAGGTCGGCGTGGATGAGCACGGGAGTTGCACCCTGTGCGCGGATCTGGGCGGCGGTGTCCTCTGCGGCGGCGCGGTCGTGGCCGTAGTGGATGCCGACCAGCCTGATCCCGTCGCAGGCGAGCCCGCGTGCGATGGCGGCGCCGATGCCACGGGACGCGCCGGTGACGAGAGCGGTGAAGCGGGACAAAGTTCCTCCGTAGTGATCGCTACGAAATTATGTTTGGGATATCGTAGCAGTCGCTATGGAAATGAAGACGCGGCCGCGGGGTCGCCCCCGCTCGTTCGATCCGGACACCGCGCTGGAGGCGGCTCTCCTGCTGTTCTGGGAGCACGGCTACGAGGGGACGAGTCTTGCCCGGCTGCAGGAGGTGACGGGGCTGACCGCTCCCGCCTGGTATCGGGCGTTCGGGTCGAAGGAGCGCCTCTTCGAGCTGGCTGTGCAGCGGTATCAGGAGCGGTACGGGTTCGGGATTCGGGACGACCTTCCTCTCGTGGCGGCGGTCAGCGACTACCTCGACCGAGCCGCACGAGAGTTCACCACGCTGCCCGGTCGCGGGTGCCTGGTGTCTACGGGGATGCTGGCGACGAGCCCGGATGCCCGCTTTGCGGCTGGCGTTGTGCGGGCTGAGCGTGAACGCGCTGTCGAAATGCTCCGCGAGCGCTTCACCCATGCCGTGACGGATGGCGAACTCCCCGAGGGAGTCGACGCCAACGCACTCGCTCGGACGCTGGCCGCCTTGATCCAAGGGATGTCCGTACAGGCCCGGGACGGTGCTGGGTACGAGCAGCTCCGCCTTGTCGCTCAGACCGCCGAGCGACTCATCCCGAACAGAGCGGATCGAGGGTCAACGGCGGACAACGACAAGGGCCAGTGACACGACCCCGTACCCGCCGCCGGTGACGCCGACGGTGCTGGGCGTGGACGACTTCGCCCGACGCCGGGGGCACCGCTACGCCACCGTGCTGATCGACATGCACAGCCGCCGGCCGATCGACGTCCTGCCCGACCGCACCGCCGACACCCTCGCCGAATGGCTGCGCGAGCATCCCGGCGTCCGGGTCATCTGTCGGGATCGCGGTGGCAGTTACGCCGACGGCGCCCGCAAGGGTGCACCGACAAGCCGTTTCCCCTTCCGGTACGGATATCCGCGTGACCGACACCGTAGGGTCGCTTGACGAACTCCTTCGGCACGTCGAAATCGCCGACATCGTGCTGTACGAGGTCGCTGGCAGACGTCGGGACGGCTTCGACCCAACCGACGGACCACCGACCGACTCCGGCGAGACGAACATGCGCCTGTTGCAGGACAGCAACACGGAGCGGATCCGCATCCGCTGCCAACTGGCGGTGCACAGCCGGGACGGCATCCACTCGGTGGACGCGGCTGTCTCAAGCCTCCGATCCTGCAACTCTTCCGACCGGAGGGCCAAGAAATCCTCGACGGAGGGACGCCGGCCGCGTGACGACGGTCAGGTAGCCACCATCGGTACGCCCCCGGGTCAGCAGTCCGGGGCACGCCAGAACTGGGTGGACTTGTTGCCGACGTGGACGTGGTCGTCATGGTCGGGATAACCCGGTCCGAGAATCTCCTTGAATCCGCAGGTACGAGCCATCCGCCACATCTCGCAGAGGCTCGGCCGGCTCGACGTGCCGAGGTCGGCGGCCTTTCCGTACGTGTGCAGGCTGCCGCGCGCTCCCCCGACGCTGCTGTTGCAGGAGATGCTGCGGAATCCGGAGGAGATGACGATCGGGCGGTCGCCGAGCTTGTGCCGCAATGCCTCCAGTTGCCACATCACCCGCAACAGGTTCTCCCGCACGGCGGCGGAGCCGACCGCGCCCCCGGTGAAGCCCGACTGACCGCAGCCGCCGTCGAATTCCGAGTACGCGAAGTGGCGCGGCGTGCAGTCGTCGTCCTGGATGGAGTAGATCAGGTTGAAGGTCGTCGGCCCGGCGGTCTCCGACGTGTCCTGTAGGCGGTAACCAGCCTTGAAGCGTTTGACCGCAGCCGCCGTGGCCGGACCGAAGATGCCGTCGATCGCGAGGGTCTCGCCGCTGGCCACCCAGCCGGCGATCCGGATCTGGAGCTGTTTCACGTCGTTTCCGGTGGCACCCCGGCTGAGGGTGCGGGTCCAGGTGAAGCATTTCGTGGTCATGCCAACTCCCGTGGTCATGCGACAGGTCTCTCACCGCCGGCCCGCGAATCCACGAAATCCGTCACACGCGAATGCTTCTCACCCCCGGATGTCAAGAGCGGGAATGGGAGCGCCCCAACTGTTCGGGTTTCCGTGCCGGCGCGGTTCCACGGTGGCGCGGTCGCACGGGAACGACCAATGCCGGCCGAACAATCGGCAGGTGGTGACATTTTGACGAAGTGGTGACGAACGATGTGTCATCATCGGGCCCGACCCGGCAGCCCGGACACGGTCAGTCCCACCAGAACGCCCAGCAGTTCATGTCGAGGATCTGGTCGGCGTAGGCGGCCAGCGTCCCACTGCCCTGCCACACGTTGTCCGGGCAGAAGGCGAAGTGCTCGGCGGCGACCCGCAGGGCATGCTCGGGCGACGTCGGCGGGGCGGCAACGCTCAGGTGGAGAGTGTCGAATCCGAGGCCGATCACCCTCGCGCCGAAGCGCTCCTCCCAACTCCGCACGACCGCCGCGATCTCCCCCGAGTCACAGTTGAAGTTCGCCGGGCCGGTCCAGCCGGTCACGGCCAGGGTGTCCGCGCTCCGGACGGCCGGCACCAGACCCAGCCGTGTCTGCCCGTCCGCCAGGAAGGCCACGTACTCGTCGGCGAAGTCACCGGGCGACCCTTCCGGCTGGCCGGGGTCGGCCGGGCCGGGCCACCGCACACCGAGCGGCGCCACCACCTCGGCGAAGTCCGCGTCCTTCTCGTCCTCGCCCCACCACTGGGCGAGCAGCTCCGTCGGGTCGTGACGGTCCGGCGACGACATCCCCGCCGGGGACACCTCGCCGACCGCCCAGGGTCGCTCCTCCTCGCTGCGCAGACCACTCAGCAACAGCGGCCACAGCCCGGTCACCTGGTGGTTGCGCCGGAGCTGCGTCCAACGGTAGGGCTCGGCCGGGTCGTCGCTCAGCCAGTACGGCGGCGGGCCGCCGTCCTCCGGCGTCACGAGGCGGCCGGGCGGCACCGCCCCCGCCGGCAGGGCGTCGAGCAGTCGGGGCAGGTCCGTGATCATGACGGGGAGCGTAGGCGACCCGTACGACGGGTCGGGCGGCGTCGAGTCAGCCCCGATTTGTGCGCAGGTAGGTGAGGACCGCCAGCACCCGGCGGTTGGTGTCGTCGCTGGGCGGCAGGTCCAGCTTGGCCAGGATGTTGCCGACGTGCTTGCCGACCGCCGCCTCGGTGACGTGCAGCCGCGCCGCGATCGCCACGTTGGAGTGCCCCTCGGCGAGCGACGCGAGGACCTCCCGTTCCCGGGCGGTCAGGGCGACGAGCGGGTCACGGGGGCGGTGCAGCAGGTGGCGTACCACGTCGGGATCGATGGCCGTGCCACCGCCGACCACCCGGCGCAGCGTCGCGGCGAACTCGGCCACGTCGGCGACCCGGTCCTTCAGCAGGTACCCGACGCGCCGGCCGTCGCCGCTGTCGAGCAGCGCGGAGGCGTACTCGGTCTGCACGTACTGGCTCAGCACCACGACCGCGAGCCGGGGCCGTCGCTCGCGCAGGGCGACCGCCGCGCGCAGCCCGTCGTCGCGGTGGTACGGCGGCATGCGGATGTCGGTGACGAGCAGCTCCGGCTCGTACGCATCGACGGCGTCCCGCAGCGCCGGGGCCGAGCCGACGGCGGCGACCACCTCGAAGTCGAACCGGGTCAGCAGGGCGACTAGGCCCTCCCGGAGGAGGACCTCGTCCTCGGCGAGCACGACGCGGGTCACGGGCGGCACGGCAGTTCCACGCGGACGAGGGTAGGTCCGCCGGTCGGGCTGGCCAGCAGCAACCGCCCGTCCACCGCGGCGACCCGGTCGGCGAGGCCGGTGAGCCCGCTGCCCCGGGCCGGGTCGGCGCCGCCCCGGCCGTCGTCCTCGACCTCCACCACGAGGTGCTGGTCGGTCTGGGAGAGTCGCACCTCGGCCCGGGTCGCCCCGGCGTGCCGGGCGACGTTGTTCAGCGACTCGGACAACACGAAGTAGGCGGTGGTCTCCACCAGTTCCGGCACCGGGCGGATCAGGTCGGCCCGGACCACGACCGGGATGGCGGCCTCGCCGGCCAGTTCCCGGGCGGCACCGGCCAGGCCGAGTTCGGCGAGGTTCTGCGGGCGGATGCCCTGCACGATCTGCCGCAGGGTGACCATCAGGTCCTTGGCCTGCTCGTGCGCGACAGCCAACGGACCGGCGGCGGGAGAGTCGGCGGGCACGTCGAGTCGGGCCAGTCCGAGTTGCACGGTGAGGCTCGTCAACCGGGGCTGGGCGCCGTCGTGCACGTCACGCTCGATGCGGCGGCGTTCCGCCTCGTACGCGCCGACCAGGCGGGCCCGCGAGCGGGTGACCTCCCGCAGCGCCGCCGGGTCGGCGGGCGGCCCACCGAGCAGCCACCGGGCCACGACGGCCTGACCCGCGACGAGCAGCCCGAAGAGATACCACAGCACGGGTACGAGGAGGAGCGCCCCGATCGCGTAGGGCACCGCCTGGCGGGGCGTGTCCACCGTCGTCCAGAGCACGATGACCTCGTCGGCGTCGCCGACCAGCCAGGGGCTGGCGACCAGGGTGAGGTCGACCAGCACCAGCAACGCGAACATCCAGTAGGCGACCGGCACCACCGCGCCCAGCCAGAACGCGTACGCCGCCTCCCGCCACGCCGCCGCGCTGGTGTAACGCGCCGCCAGGCTCCGCAGGATCTGGTCGGGCAGCGGCAGCCGCCGGCCGGGGAACGGACGCTGGTCGACGACGCCGAGCCGCCACCGCTCGACTGCGGCCACCGGGGCGCTGACGACCGGCGCAAGGGCCAGCATGACCAGCCCGGCCACGGTGAGGAATACGACGATCGGCAGTTCGATCGGCCGGCCCTGCCGCGCCGCGTTGACCACCGCCACCGAGGGCGCCACGACGACGAGCAGCCCGAAGGCGAGCACGCCCGCGATCGGCACGGTGGTGACGGCGTACGCCAGCGCCCGCCAGGGCCACCACGAGATCAGGTAGCCGCGTCGTCGCAACGCCGCCGGCAGGTGGAGGGCTTCGTTCGAGGGCATGACGTCACGCTAGGCACGGAGATCCGGCCGACCCAGCCGTCTGGCCCCACTCCTGTGGTATGCCCAGCCCTACCTGACGAGCGCCGAGCCGCCACCTCCGGGAGGCGGCGGCTCGGACCGGGCGCGGGGCGGGTGGCCGGCTACTTCATGGTGGCGAGCTGGATCAGGTTGCCGCAGGTGTCGTCGAGAACGGCGGTGACGACCGGCCCCAGGTCGGTCGCCTCCTGGGTGAACTCGACGCCCAGCCCCTTCAGCCGCTCGACCTCGGCGTACACGTCGTCCACGGCGAACTGGGTGTACGGGATACCGTCGGCGACCAGGGCGTTCTTGAACGGACCCGCCGCCGGGTGGCCGTCCGGCTCCAGCAGCAGTTCGACCCCGTCCGGGTCGGCCGGGGACACCACGGTGAGCCAGCGGGCCTCGCCGGCGGGCACGTCGGTCTTCTTGATGAACCCGAGCTTCTCGGTGTAGAAGGCGAGCGCCTTCGCCTGGTCGTCGACGAGCACGCTGGTCACGTTGATACGGATCACGATTTCGGTTCCTCTCGGTCGATGGGCCACCGCTCGACGATCACGCGTAGCGGGCTCGTGTCGATGTGGTGGAACTTGAACCGGCCCTGCCGCCGGGTGTGCACCAGGCCGGCCTGTTCGAGCACCGCGAGGTGCTGGGAGATGGCCTGGCGCGAGGAGGCCAGGCCGTGCTTCATGGTCAGCCGACCACAGATCTCGAACAGCGTCTGACCGTCCTTGTCGGTCAGTTCGTCCAGGATGATGCGTCGCGTCGCATCACCGATGGCCTTGAACACATCGCCGTCTGCGTCCACGCCATAGTTATAGGCAAGTGTCGACTTGCCTGTCAAGTCGAACGACGGCGTGGCGTCCGCCGGCTTCGACGACCGGGGCGAAACCGCCTACCCGACACAACGGCGCCCCCGGCTCGGACGGAACGTCGAGCCGGGGGCGCCGGGTGTGGGGCTACGCCACGAAGCGGGTACGGCGGCGTCGGGCGATCAGGAAGCCGGCGCCCCCGAGGAGCAGGAGGACGCCGCCCACGCCGGCCACGGTCGCGGTGCCGGCACCGGTCACGGGCAGTCCGCCACCCTCGCCACCGGCGCCCGCGCTCACGGAGGGAGCAGCGGTCGGCGCGGCACTCGGCGTCGCCGACGGGGTCGGCGTCGCGGTCGGCTCACCGGTAGGCGGCGTGACCAGCTCGACGCCGGCGAAGCCGAGCGGCCCCCCGATTCCGCCGAGCTCCCCGGACGGGGTCGTCAACGGCAGCAGGTCACCGGTGCCACGGACCGCCTTGGTGCCCTGCCCGGCCCACTTGTCGGCCAGCGCCTGGATGCCGCCCTGCGCGTCGGCGTGCTGCTTGCTCATCCACCAGTACACGACCGACGAGATGTCCTCGGCACGGGCGTCCGGGCTGGTGGAGATGCCCGCTCCGGTCACGGCCAGGCTGGCACCCGGCGCGAGGTCTGCGTCGAACTCGCACCAGGCCGTCTCCTGGTTGCTGTCCACGGCGTACCAGCAGTTCTCGTACTTCGTGGTCAGGTCGAGGTCGTTGAGGACGCGCACCTGGACGACGAGGCCGTCGACCGGCGCGTCACCGACGTTCGTCACGCCGAGCACGACGGGCACGTCCTCGCCCTGGCCGGCCGGGTACGTACGGTTCTTGCCCGTCTCCGGGTCCTTCAGCGTGCCGGCGGCGAGCTTGGCGCTGTCGGCCGTACTCGACTCCGCAGCGGCCGAGGCGGGTGTGGCGGCAAGCCCGGCCACGAGGACGGTGGCGCTCGCGGCAAGGCCCGCGTACCAGCGGATCGTCATGGAAATCCCCCGTTGATGTTGGCGACAACCGCGACACGATACAGCTCCCCACCAGCGCTCCCGTCCACCCGGGAGCGTCCTCCCGCCGCACCGGAGGTCGAAGCGTGTCGCCGCGGTCTGATGGGATGGTCCGATGGAGCTGACGATCGACGCCGATGGTGTCGCGTTGCCCGCCTCGCTCGCGGTACCCAAGGGCGCTGCCGCGGCGGTCTGGTCGTGCTGCACGGAGCTGCGGCCGGGCAACGCTCGTTCTTCCTGTACGAACACCTCGCCCGGGTGTTGCCGGCGATGGGCGTGGCCGTGCTGCGCTACGACCGCCGGTCGAGGGAAGAGGGAGACGTTCCGTTGGCGGTGCAGGCGGCCGACGCCCGTGCCGCCCTTCTCCGGCTCCGCCAGGAGGTCGGTGAGGTGCCGACCGGCCTGTGGGGTGTCAGCCAGGGCGCCTGGGCCGCGCTCGTCACGGCCGCGACCCACCCTGCCGACGTGGCGTTCCTGGTGCTGGTGTCAGCCTGCGGCATCTCCCCGGCACGGCAGATGCGCTTCGGTACGGCCGAACAGCTCAGACGGGCCGGATTCGGCTCTGCCGACATCGCGGAGCTGCTCGACGTACGCCTGACGGTCGAGGGGTTCCTGCGAGGCGACGTCAGCCGGTCCGTCGCACAGGCGGCGGTCGACCGGGTCGCCGGACGTGCCTGGTTCCCGCTGAGCTACCTACGCCGGACCATGCCGGACCAGCCGGGCAGCTGGGTGGACATGGACGTCGACCCAGCGGTGTTCATCGCCGGGGTGCGATGCCCCGCCCTGCTGTTCTACGGCGAGACCGACGACTGGATGCCCGTCGACGAGAGCATCGCCGCCTGGCGGCAGGCGGACACCCCCGACGGGACGCCGTCGCCTGAGATCTACCGCCTGCCCGGCTGCGGCCACCTGCCCGGCCCCGACGGGAACACGACCGTCGACGGCATCAGCCCACGGTACACCGAGACGATGTCGAGGTGGCTCGACAGTCAGCTCCCCCACCGCCACGCCCGACGACGTCCGGGGGCAGGATGACGGCGTGAGCTGGGTCGCCAACATCCTGCTGTCGGTGGACGTACGCGAGGACAGCGCACTCGTGCACGAGTTCGACCAATGGCTTCAGACACAGGCACCACGGCGGAATCAGCCGCATGTGCACGGTGTCGGTTCTCTCCGTGCCCTCCATGACACCCCTGAGGCATGGGGCGGGCAGAAGCACCCCGAGGCCCTGGTCTGGGCCGGCGTGCTCAACCACGCAGACATCAGGGCTGTCGTCCAGCGATTCGGTGCGACCCGCTGGCGCATTCCCGACCTTGCCCAGCTCATGATCATGGACCAGGAACAGGGCGCTTTCCGGATATGGATGATCCGTGACGGGAACGCTCGCCAGTACCTGCCGCTCCCAGACTTCGGGGCAGACGATCAGGGCGTGAATACGCCTTGAACGTCAGACGTTGAACCGGCGGGTCTGTGCGCGCCTCCGCCAGAACCCGGCTCCGCCTGCGCTCAGACGTTGAAGCGGAACTCCACGACGTCGCCGTCCTGCATGACGTACTCCTTGCCCTCGATGCGGACCTTGCCCGCCGCCTTCGCCGACGCCATCGATCCGGCCGCGACCAGGTCGCCGAAGGAGACCACCTCGGCCTTGATGAAGCCGCGCTGGAAGTCGGAGTGGATCACCCCGGCGGCCTCCGGAGCGGTCGCGCCGACCGGGATCGTCCAGGCCCGCGCCTCCTTCGGCCCGGCGGTCAGGTACGTCTGGAGCCCGAGCGTGCGGAAGCCGACCCGGACGAGCTGGTCGAGCCCCGGCTCGGACTGGCCGATCGACTCCAGCAGCTCGCGGGCCTCCTCCTCGGGCAGGTCCACCAGCTCCGACTCGATCTTGGCGTCCATGAAGACCGCCTCGGCGGGAGCGACCAGGGCGCGCAGCTCATCGAGGAACGCCGCGTTGGCCAGCTCCTCCTCGTCGACGTTGAACACGTAGAGGAACGGCTTGGTGGTGAGCAGGTGCAGCTCACGCAGGTGCTCCAGCTCGATGCCGGCGTCCTTGGCGCCCGCGTAGAGCGTCGTACCGGCATCGAGGACCTCGACCGCCTGCTTGGCTGCGGTGACGGCGGCGGCCCGGTCCTTGCGGAGCTTGGCCTCCTTCTCCAGCCGGGGCAGCGCCTTCTCCAGGGTCTGGAGGTCGGCGAGGATCAGCTCGGTGTTGATCGTCTCGATGTCGTCGGCCGGGGAGACCTTGCCGTCGACGTGCACCACGTTCGGGTCGGAGAAGGCGCGCACCACCTGGCAGATGGCCGAGGCGTCCCGGATGTTCGCCAGGAACGCGTTGCCCCGGCCCTGGCCCTTGGAGGCGCCCCGGACCAGCCCGGCGATGTCGACGAACGACACCGGCGCGGGAAGCACCTTCTGCGAGTCGAAGATCTCGGCCAGCTTGTTCAGCCGCTCGTCGGGCAGACCGACGACGCCGACGTTCGGCTCGATCGTGGCGAACGGGTAGTTCGCCGCGAGCACGTCGTTCTTGGTCAGCGCGTTGAACAGGGTGCTCTTGCCGACGTTGGGCAGGCCGACGATCCCGATGGTCAGACTCACGACGAGCCAGCTTACGCCGCTGCCGCCGCCCCGCTCGCGCCGGGCGGGCTCCGACGTGGGCCGAAAATCGGCGTCGGGGACGGTGCCACGTTGTTAGCCTGCGCTGCTGAAGATCGACGGGGAGGCACGATGGCACGGCGCGATCAGGCGGAGCTGCCCGAGCTGTACCTGGCGGTGGACGTGGAGGCCGACGGGCCGATCCCCGGCCCCTACAGCATGATCTCGCTGGGCATGGCGGTCGCCGGACATCCCGGGCTGACCTTCTACACCGAGCTGAAGCCGATCTCCGACGAGTACGTCCCCGAGGCGCTCGCCGTGTCCGGGCTGGACCGGGACCGGCTGCTGCGGGAGGCACCCGCCCCGGCGGTCGCGATGGCCGCCGCCGCCCGCTGGGTGGAGGGGCTCCGCCGGATCGGTCGGCCGGTCTTCCTCGCCGCCCCCGCCGTCTGGGACGGCATGTTCGTGCACTGGTACTTCGTCCGGTTCCTCGGCCGGAGTCCGTTCGGTGCGACCGGCTCCGGAATCGACCTGCGCAGCTACTACATGGGGGCGACCGGGCGGGAGTGGTCGCACAGCCACAAGAGCACAGCCAAGCGGGATCTGGGGCTGACCCACCTGCCGCACACCCACCACGCGGGCGAGGACGCCGCCGAACTGGCCCAGGTCTTCGACGCCCTGCGCCGCTCCGGGCAGCGGCAGGGGGTCAACCCAGCAGACGCGGGGTGATCGGCGTCTCGGTGACCGTGCCGTCGGCGTCGCGGCTCACCTCGTACGCGAACACCCCCTCGCGGTCGGCGACCGCCTCGACGAGCGTGGTCCCCCGGTAGACCAGCCCGACCCCGTCGTCGGTGCAGTGGGCGGTGGGCAGGGTGCCGTCGGCGACCAACTGGTGGATCAGCGGCCGGCGCTGCTCCTCGCTGTTGTAGTGCACCCCGTTGCCGTACGGGAGGAAGCCCAGCCCGCCGGTGAACGGGCGCAGCGTCGGCCCGTAGCTGTCGGTGGCCCCGCCCACGTGCCAGCAGATCGACCCGGCGGAGACCCCGCCCAGCACCACCCTGGCCTGCCAGCACTCGCGCAGGATCTCGTCGAGCCCGTGCACGCGCCAGACGGCGAGCATGTTGGCGACGCTGCCGCCACCGACCCAGACGACGTCCTGGGCGAGCAGGTGGGCCCGGATGTCCTCGACGTTGGGCATCGGGAAGAGACTGAGGTGGGACAGGCGGAACCGGGTGCCGGCGAACGCCCCGTAGAGGGCGGTCAACGTGGTCGGCTGGTCCCCCTCGGCCTGCCCGAGGAAGCACATTCTCGGTTCCGGCCCGGCCCCGGCCAGTTCGGCCGCGAGGTCGAAGACCGGTCCGGGCCGCCAGTCCCAGGGGCCCCGGCGACGGCTGAAGAAGCCGATGCTGGTGGCGAGGATGGTGGGTTCGCTGGCGGGCACGGGCTCCCCTTCCGCTCCTGGTTACCGGGACCCGCTCATCCTGCCGTACCGCGACCGGTCCGTGTCGCCCTCGCCGAGAACGTCGAACTCGGGCAGGTCGGCCTGGTCCAGCTCATGCGCGGCAGCCCTGGGCAGGGTAAAACGGTCACCGGCGGTGGGCGGGGCAGCGTACGACTCGCCGAGCATCCAACGCACCTCGTCGACCGTCCAGCCGAGCCCGGCGCGACCGGCGATCTCCCCGATCAACCGCCGACCGACCCGGGTGTCGTCGTCGTAGAACCGTAGGCACCAGTGGTGCGCCCACATGCCGAGCGCCCGCAGCGCGGCGTCGTCGAGCGACCGGACGAGCCGTCCGCAGGCCGTGTCGGCGAACCCGCGCCCCGGATCGTCGACGCGGTCCCGCTCGATCGCGCCCACCGCCGCCGGGCCGACCGCCCGCATCCGGTCGTAGAACTCCTGCACCACCGCCCGATCGAGCCCGGGACGCACCGACCGCGCCTCCACCCGTCCCGGCCCGGCCACGCTCCCCATCGACGCACCCCTTCTTGAGTTGGCCCCGGACAGTACCCGCCCCCTCCGACACTTTCGTCGCGGACGGGCCGGAATGGTTGCGCGAGGGCTGGAGTGGTTGCAAGGGCACCTTGCACGGCAAAAAGCGGTAGCAGGGGACCCCTGCTACCGACAACAGCGGGCGAGGTCCGATTTCCGCGAGCCGCCGGGCCGACCGGCGGGGCAGGATCGGTGGCGTGGAGTTGGACTTCGAGCGGTGCTACCGGGCGGTCGACAGCCGTGACCAGCGGTTCGACGGCTGGTTCTACACCGGCGTGACCTCGACCGGGATCTACTGCCGGCCGTCCTGCCCGGCGATGACCCCGAAGCGGGAGAACGTCCGGTTCTTCCCGTCGGCCGCCGCCGCGCAGGGTGCCGGGCTGCGCGCCTGCCGCCGGTGCCGGCCGGACGCCGCACCCGGCTCGCCGGAGTGGGACGTCCGGGCCGACGTGGTGGGGCGGGCGATGCGGCTGATCGCCGACGGGGTGGTCGACCGGGACGGCGTGCCCGGGCTGGCGTCCCGACTCGGCTACACGGAACGCCACCTGCACCGGATGCTCCGCGCCGAACTGGGCGCCGGCCCGCTCGCCCTGGCCCGCGCGCAGCGTGCGCAGACCGCCCGGGTGCTGATCGAGACGACCGGGCTGGGCATGGCCGAGGTCGCCTTCGCCGCCGGCTTCGGCAGCGTCCGGCAGTTCAACGAGACGGTGCGGGAGGTCTTCGCGCTCGCCCCGTCCGAGCTGCGCGCCACCCGGGGGCGGGGACCGGTGTCCGGTGGCGCGGGCACCATCACGGTACGGCTGGCGTACCGCCCGCCGCTGCACGTCGGATCCCTGCTGGAGTTCCTGGCGTTGCGGGCGGTCCCCGGCGTCGAGGAGGTGCGCGACGGGACGTACCACCGGGGGTTGTCCCTGCCGCACGGCCCCGGCGAGGTGGCGCTGACCCCGGCGGCCGGGTACGTCTCGGCCACGCTCCGCCTGACCGACCTGCGTGACCTGGCCCCGGCGGTGGCCCGTTGCCGCCGCCTGCTGGACCTGGACGCCGACCCGGTGGCGGTGGACGCCACCCTGGCGGCGGACCCGGCCCTGGCCGGACCGGTCGCGGCGGAACCCGGCGTCCGGCTCCCCCGCACCCCGGACCATCCCTTCGAGGCGGCCGTGCGCGCCATCCTCACCCAGCAGGTCTCCCTGCGCAGCGCCCGCCCTCTCCTCGTCCTCCTCCTCACCCACTGCCCGCCTGATCCGGCCCTCACCGGTCACGAGCGCGACGGCGGATGGGGATTGCGGGGGTTTCCGGAGGCCCGGGAGGTGGTGGGCGTGCCGGATGGCGGGTTCCGGGGGCCGGTGGGCCGGCGGGAGGCGGTCCGGGCGCTGGCGCGGGCGGTGGCCGGCGGGGAGTTGTCCCTGGACGGGGACTGGGCACAGACCCGCCGGCAGCTGCTGGCGTTGCCGGGGATCGGCCCCTGGACCGCCGGATACGTGGCCATGCGCGGGCTCGGCGACCCGGACGTCTTCCTTCCTACCGATCTCGCGGTCCGCCGGGGCGCCCGCGCCCTCGGCCTGCCCGACGACCCGAAGACCCTCGACGCGTACGCCGAACGCTGGCGCCCCTGGCGCTCGTACGCGGTGGCCCGACTCTGGAGAGCAGCAGCATGACCGGAACGAACATGATCGACAGCAGCACGGTGGACACCCCGGCCGGACCGTTCAGTGTCCTGGTCGCGCCCGGCGGGGCGGTCCGGGCGGCCGGGTTCACCAGCGACGTGGACGGGCTGCTCGGCCTGGTCCATCCGACGCTGCGCGGCCAGGTGCGCAGCCGGCCCGAACTGGGGGCGGTGAGCAGGGCCGTGGCCGCCTACCTCGACGGCGACCTCGCCGCGATCGACGCGGTGCCGGTCGAGCAGCACACCGACGGGGTCTTCCTGACGCACGCCTGGCAGGTGCTGCGTGACGTCAAGCCGGGCGACCCGGTCACGTACACCGCCTTCGCGGGGTTGGCCGGCCGTCCGGCGGCGGTACGCGCGGCGGCGGCGGCCTGCGCGCGCAACGCCGCCGCCCTCTTCGTCCCCTGCCACCGGGTGCTGCGCACCGACGGGAGCCTCGGCGGCTACCGGTGGGGGCTGGACGTGAAAAAGTGGCTTCTCGGTCACGAGCGGCGGTTGACGGCAAGTTGACCGGGTGACGGCAAGTTGACCGTCGTGGAAGTCACGTTTACCGATACCGTCGGGGGGTGGCTGCGGACGGTGACCGCGTTCCCGCCACCAGGGGGAGCATGCAGAACCTGTGGCGGCTGCGCACTTACCTGTGCCCGCACGCCACCGAGTTCTGCTGGCTGCTGGTCGCCGGGCTGACGGCCACCGCGGCCGGGCTCGCCGTGCCGCTGCTGGTCCAGCGGGTGGTGGACGGCCCGGTGGCCCGGCGCGAGCTGGCCGGGCTCGTGCAGCTCGGCGGCCTGGTCCTGCTGCTCGGCCTGGTCGAGGCGGTGCTGATCTTCGTCCGACGGTGGACGCAGACCTCCTCGTCGGTGGGCATGGAGGCGGCCATCCGGGCCGATCTCTACGCCCACCTGCAACGCCTGCCGGCGAGTTTCCACGACCGGTGGCAGTCCGGTCAGCTCATCGCCCGCGCCACCGGCGACCTGTCGATGATCCGCCGATTCCTTTCCTTCGGGCTGCTCTTCCTGGTCCTCAACCTGGTCACCTACCTGGCCGTGGTGGTGCTGCTGATCCGGCTGCACCCGCCGCTCGGGCTGCTGGTCGCGGCGAGCGCCGTGCCGCTGTTCCTGATCAGCCGCCGGTTCGCCCGGGCGTACCACGCCGCCGCCCGCCGGATGCGCGAGCAGCAGGGGGACGTCGCGACGCTGGTCGAGGAGACCGCACAGGGGATCCGGACGGCCCGCGCGTTCGGCCGGGGACCGGAGCTGGGAGTCCGGTTCGGGGCCGGTGCGCGGGCCCTGCACGACACCGCCGTCGGCAAGAGCCAGCTGTTGGCCCGCACCTCCGCCCTGTTCGACCTGGTGCCGAACCTGACCCTCGGCGTGGTGCTGGTGACCGGGGTGGCCGCCGCCGCCCGGGGCACGCTCACCGTCGGCGAGCTGCTCGCCTTCGTCAGCCTGCAACTGATGCTGATCTGGCCGGTCAACTCGCTGGGCTGGATCATCGCCAACGGCCAGGAGGCCGCGACCGCCGCCGACCGGATCCAGGAGGTGCTGGACACCCCGCCGGCGATCACGGACCGGCCGCACGCGGTCGCGCCGGTGCGCAGCGAGGTACGCGGGCGGCTGCGCTTCGAGCGGGTCGGCTTCGGTTATCCGGGCAGCGCGGCCCCGGTGCTGCGGGACGTCGAGCTGACCGTCGAACCGGGCGAGACGCTCGCCCTGGTCGGCGCGACCGGCTCGGGCAAAAGCACGCTGCTCTCCCTCGTCCCCCGGCTGCACGAGGTGGGGACGGGACGGATCACCCTGGACGGTCACGACCTGCGCGACCTGCGGCTCGCCGCGCTCCGCCGGCTGGTCGGGGTGGCCTTCGAGGAGCCGGTGCTGTTCAGCATGTCGGTCTGGGAGAACCTCACCCTCGGCCATCCCGACGCCGACGAGGACGAGGTGCGCAGCGCGCTCACGCTGGCACAGGCCGACTTCGCGTACGACCTGCCGTGGGGACTCTCCACCCGCGTCGGTGAGCAGGGGCTCTCCCTCTCCGGCGGGCAGCGGCAGCGGCTCGCCCTGGCCCGGGCGGTGCTCGGTCGCCCGGCCGTGCTGGTGCTGGACGACCCGCTCTCCGCCCTGGACGTGCACACCGAGGCGTTGGTCGAGCAGGCGTTGCGCCGGGTGCTGCGGGGCACCACCGCCCTCCTGGTGGCGCACCGTCCCTCGACGGTCGCCCTCGCCGACCGGGTCGCCCTGCTCGACCGCGGCCGGATCACCGCCGTCGGCACCCACACCGAACTGCTCGCCACCGAGCCGGCGTACCGTGCGCTGCTCTGTCCGGAGCCGACGACGGCCCGGACGGCAGCGGTCACGGCGGAGGGACCACCGACCACGGCCCGGACGACGCCGGTCACGGCGGAGGGACCGACCGCCGGGCGGGCGACGCCGGTGGCGGTGGAGGGGGCGCCGATCGCGGTGACGGGCGGTGGGCTGGTCGGCCTCGCGGCCGGGGCGGATCCGGTGGACCGGACGGTTCCCCCGTGACCGCACCGGAACCCGCCGGGACGACACAGCCGGCCGGGGCGGAGCGGACCACCGGAACGGATCCGGTGGACCTGGGGCGTTGGCGGGGGCGCGGGACCGAGCCGGACGCCGACCGGAGCCGGGCCGAGGAGGACGGTCCGGAGGCGGTCGCCCGGCTGCGGACCCGGAGCCGCGTCCTCCTGGCGGACCTGCTGCGGCCACACCGGGGCCGACTCGCGCTGGCCGTCTCGCTGCTGCTGGCGCAGAACGCCGCCGGGTTGGCGGGCCCGTTCCTGGTGATGTACGGCATCGACCACGCGATCGCGCCGCTGCGCGCCGACGAGCCGGGACCACTGGTCGCCGTCGCGGCGGCCTTCGCGGGGGCCGCCACCGTCGAGTACGTGAGCAAGCGCGGCTTCCTCATCCTCTCCGCGCGGATCGGCCAGGCCGTCCTGCTCGACCTCCGCCAGCGGGTGTACGGGCACTTCCTGCGCCTCCCGGTGGCATTCCACGAGCGGTACACGTCGGGACGGATGGTGTCCCGGCTCACCAGCGACCTGGACTCGATCGCGGAACTGCTCGACGGGGGCGTGGACAACCTCGTGCTCGCCGTGCTGTCGATCCTGTCGGTGACCGGCGTGCTGCTCTGGCTGGACCCGCCACTGGCCGTGGTGACCCTGCTCGCCTTCCCCCTGCTGTTCCTGCTGTCCCGCTGGTTCGCCCGGGCCTCGGCCGCCGCGTACCGGCGCACCCGGGATTCGGCGGCGCTGGTGATCGTCCATCTGGTGGAGTCGCTGCGCGGGATCCGGGCCGTGCAGGCGTACCGGCGGGAGGCCCGCAACCAGCGCATCTTCGAGGCGGTGAACGACGACTACCGGCGGTCCAGCGTGCACGCGTTCCAGTTGATCGCGGTGTACTCGCCGGGCATCAAGCTGGTCGGCAACGTCGCCGTGGCGGGGGTGCTGACCTACGGCGGCTGGCGGGTGCTCGACGACCGGCTCGAACTCGGCGTACTCGCCGCGTTCCTGCTCTACCTACGCCGCTTCTTCGAGCCGATGCAGGAGCTGAGCCAGTTCTACAACACGTTGCAGTCCGCCACGGCGGGGCTGGAGAAGCTCGCCGGGGTACTCGACGAGCGGTCCGGAGTGGTGGAACCGGCCCATCCCCGTCCGCTGCCGGTCGGCGGGGTCCGGGGGGCGGTACGGTTCCGCTCGGTGACCTTCGGCTACCGACCGGGGACGCCGATCCTCACCGACCTCGACCTGGAGGTGCCGGCCGGGCAGACCGTCGCCCTGGTCGGCGCGACCGGGGCGGGCAAGTCCACGGTGGCGAAGCTGCTCGCCCGGTTCCACGACCCGGACGCCGGCTCGGTCAGCCTGGACGGGGTGGACCTGCGCGATGCCGCCGACGCCGAACTGCGCCGGGCGGTGGTCCTGGTCACCCAGGAGAACCACCTGTTCAGCGGCACGGTCGCGGAGAACATCCGGTTCGGCCGCCCGGACGCGGACGACGCGGCGGTGCGGGCGGCGGCGCGGGCGGTCGGGGCGCACGACTTCATCGCCGCGCTCCCCGACGGGTACGCCACCGAGGTGCACCGGCGGGGCGGTCGGCTCTCCGCCGGGCAACGGCAGCTCGTCGCGTTCGCCCGGGCCTTCCTGGCCGACCCGGTGGTGCTGGTCCTCGACGAGGCGACCTCGTGCCTGGACGCGCCCACGGAACGGGTGGTGCAGCACGCGCTCGGCACCATCCTGCGCGACCGGACCGCGCTGGTGATCGCGCACCGGCTCTCCACGGTGCGGATCGCCGACCGGGTGCTGGTGATCGACCAGGGTCGGATCGTCGAGGACGGCCCACCCGACCGTCTCGTCGCCGCCGACGGCCGGTACGCGCGGCTGCACCGCCAGTGGCGCGACTCGTTGACCTGAACGGCTCAGATCGTGCGCCGCACCGCGACCGGTTCGGGAGCGGGACGGCGGTCGACCAGGAGGCCGAGGCCGAACAACAGCGCGAGCAGCACGGCGGCGGCGACGATGAGCAACGGGAGGGTGAGCGGCGGGACCAGTCCGGGCGGCGGGACCTGTGCCCGGATCGCCAGCGGGGTGGCGGCCTGCGCGGCGAGCGCCCAGGCGGCGACTCCGACCAGCAGCGTAGCGCTGCGCCACCCCCGGTCCGCCTCGGCGAGAGACACCGTCCCGGCAGGCGGCACCGTCCCGGAGGGGGGCACCACTCCGGAGGGCGGCACCGTTGCGGCGGCTCCCGGCTGCCAGGCCAGGCCGGGTTCGCGGGTGGCGACGAGGGTGAGGCCGGAGCCGAGCGCCAGGCCGAGACCGAGGGCGGTGAGCACCACGCCGGCTCCCGCCGCCGTCGGCAGGTCCAGGCGGACCGCCGGGGCGGCCAGCGGCAGCGCCATGGCGGCCAGCACGATCCCGAGGGCGTCCCAGGGCATGATCCGTTCGGCGTACCGGGTCAGTGCCACGCCGCCCGCCACGGCGGCGAGCCCGGTCAGCACGGCCAGGAACGCCACCGCGGGCGCGACGACGCCGGTGAGCCCGCCACCGGTCACGGCGATCGGGCCGGCCGCGACGGCGAGCACCACCCAGCGCGCGCCGACCACACCGAGCGCGCGGAGCGCGTACCCGAGCAGGAGCAGCCCGGCGACCACCGTGAGGGGCACGACCAGCAGCCGGGCGGCGGTCAGGGCGGCCTCCTCCAGTCCCTGTCCCGGCCGGAGCCGGGCCCGGACCACCGACCAGCGCACCGCGAACCCGGCGGCGACGAGCAGCCCGACGGCCGTCACCACCAGCACCGGGGTCCAGCGCAGCGGACCGCCGGCCGGCCCGGGGCCGACCCGCCGCCAGGAGACCAGCAGCGCGGCGGCGACCAACGCCACGGCCAGCCAGAGCGAGATCTGGTACGGCTGCACACGCCCTGGCACCGGCAGGCCCGCCCGGAGCAGCGCGCTGCACGCCGGTTGCCCGACCAGGCCGGCGGCGAGCCCGACCGCCACCGGCACCCGGACCGCGCGAGCCGACCCGCCGGCCACCAGGAGCACCCCGCCGAGGGCCAGGCCGACCCCCACCGCCCCGACCAGGAAGGCCGACGCCTGCCGGGCGGCGACCGCGTTGGTGGGCAGCAGCCCGCCGGGGGTGAGCAGGTCGGTGGCCACGGCGAGCAGCAGCCCGGCGAGGGCGACCGGCCAGCCGCCGACCCGGTACGGCAGGGCGGCGGCCACCACGGCGAGGGCCAGCACCACCGGGGCGAGCACCCCGGCGCGCACCGGCGCGAACGGCGTCAGGTCGGTGTAGCCGGTGAGCATCGTCAGCGCCGGCAGCGCGGTCCCGGCGAGCACCCCTACGGCGAAGGCGGCCACGGCCCCGACCACACCGGCCGGCCCGGGTGGTCCCCCGGCCGGCGACCACCCGCTCCCCGGTGCTCCGGTCACCCGGTCGACCCGCACGCCCGCCTCCTCTCCGGCCGGCGGCCCCCCACCGCCGACGTCCGGTCGGCGATTGTCGTCACCCGTCGCCGGGCGTCGATGCTGCCACAGGGCGACCACCGCCTGTCCCGCCCGTGGCGGGGCGACCACCGCCTGTCCCGCCCGTGGCGGGGCGACCACCGCCTGTCCCGCCCGTGGCGGGGCGACCACCGCCTGTGCCGCCCGTGGCGGCCGGATTTACTCCCGGCGGACGGGGCCGGCCTGGATCTACGATCGACCGATGACTGATACGGCGAGGACGGCCCGCGCCGGAGTCCCCGAGCGTCCGACCCTGGACGGCCTCGAGGAGACCTGGGCGCGCCGCTGGCAGGAGGAGGGCACGTACGCGTTCGACCGCAGCAGGGAGCGGGCGGACGTATACGCGATCGACACCCCGCCGCCGACCGTATCCGGCGAGCTGCACATGGGACACGTCTTCTCGTACACGCACACCGACACGGTGGCCCGCTTCCAGCGGATGCGCGGCAGGACGGTCTTCTACCCGATGGGCTGGGACGACAACGGCCTGCCGACCGAGCGCCGGGTGCAGAACGTGTACGGGGTGCGCTGCGACCCGTCGCTGCCGTACGACCCGGACTGGACGCCGCCCGACGCCCCGGTGGACGACGCGGCCCGGAAGAACCCGACGTCGATCTCCCGACGCAACTTCGTGGAGCTGTGCGAGCGGCTGACCGGCGAGGACGAGCAGGTCTTCGAGGCGCTGTGGCGGCGGCTCGGGCTGTCCGTGGACTGGTCGCTGACGTACACCACGATCGGGCGGGTGGCGCGGGCCACCTCGCAGCGGGCGTTCCTGCGCAACCTGGCGCGCGGCGAGGCGTACCAGGCGGAGGCCCCGACCCTCTGGGACGTCGGCTTCGCCACCGCCGTGGCCCAGGCGGAGCTGGAGGACCGGGAGCGCCCCGGCGCGTACCACCGGCTGCGGTTCCACGGTCCCGGCGGTCGGGAGGTGCTGATCGACACCACCCGGCCGGAGCTGCTGCCGGCCTGCGTGGCGCTGGTCTGCCACCCGGACGACGAGCGCTACGCCGACCTGGTCGGCGCGTCGGTGCGTACCCCGGTCTTCGGGGTGGAGGTGCCGGTGCGTGCGCACCCGCTGGCGGACCCGGCCAAGGGCACCGGCGTCGCGATGGTCTGCACCTTCGGCGACCTCACCGACGTGACCTGGTGGCGGGACCTGGACCTGGACACCCGGGTGGTGGTCGGCCGGGACGGGCGGCTGCTGCCGGAACCGCCGGACGGGGTGCCGGCGCAGCGCTACGCGTCGCTGGCCGGGCAAACCGTCAACGGCGCCCGGCGGGCGGTGGTGGAGCTGTTGACCGAGGCCGGTGACCTGGTCGGCGAGCCGCGTCCGATCAGCCACCCGGTGAAGTTCTACGAGCGCGGCGACCGGCCGTTGGAGATCGTCTCCACCCGGCAGTGGTACCTGCGCAACGGCGGTCGGGACGCGGAGCTGCGCTCGGCGCTGCTCGACCGGGGCGCGGAGCTGAACTGGGTGCCGGGGCACATGCGCCACCGCTACGAGCACTGGGTGGGCGGCCTGACCGGCGACTGGCTGGTCAGCCGGCAGCGGTTCTTCGGCGTGCCGGTGCCGGTGTGGTACCGGCTCGACGACGCTGGCGAGCCGGTCTGGGCCCAGCCTCTCACACCGGAGGAGGCCGCGCTGCCGGTCGACCCGTCCAGCGACCCGCCGCCCGGCTTCGACGAGGCGCAACGCGGAAAACCGGGCGGTTTCATCGGAGATCCGGACGTCCTGGACACCTGGGCCACCTCGTCGTTGACCCCGCAGATCGTCGGCGGCTGGGAGACCGACCCGGACCTGTTCGCCCGGGTCTTCCCGATGGACCTGCGCCCGCAGGGACAGGAGATCATCCGGACCTGGCTCTTCTCCACCGTGGTCCGCGCCCACCTGGAGCACGGGGTGCTGCCCTGGCGGGACACCATCCTCTCCGGCTGGATCCTCGACCCGGACCGGAAGAAGATGTCCAAGTCCAAGGGGAACGTGGTGACCCCGATGGCGCTGCTCGAACAGCACGGCTCGGACGCCGTGCGGTACTGGGCGGCCAGCGGCAAGCCCGGCATGGACCTGGCCTTCGACCCGGCCCAGATCCGGGTCGGGCGTCGGCTGGCCACCAAGCTGCTCAACGCGTCGAAGTTCGCCCTCGGGCTGGGCGCCGCCGACTCGTTGCGCACCCCGGCGACGGAACCGCTGGACACCGCCATGCTCGCCGAACTCTCCGGCGTGGTCGCCACGGCGACCACCGCCTTCGACGGGTACGACCACACGGCCGCCCTCCAGGCGACCGAGGCGTTCTTCTGGCGGTTCTGCGACGACTACATCGAGCTGGTGAAGGAGCGCGCCTACGGCACCGGGCCCGGCGCGGACTCGGCCCGCGCGGCGCTCGCCACCGCGCTGTCGGTGCAGTTGCGGCTCTTCGCCCCGGTCCTGCCGTACGTGACCGAGGAGGTCTGGTCGTGGTGGCGGTACGGCTCGGTGCACCGCGCGCCCTGGCCCACCACGTACGAGGTCCAGCGGGCGGTCCGGGGCACCGGTGACCCGGCGCTGCTGCGGCTGGCCGGGAACGCGCTCAGCCAGGTGCGGCGGGCCAAGTCGGAGCGGAAGCTCTCCATGCGGACCGAGGTGCCGCTGGCCGAGGCGCTCGCCCCGGCCGCCGTCCTCGACCAGCTCGCCCTGGTCGCCGACGACCTGCGCGCCGCCGGCCGGATCACCACCCTCGACCCGGTCCCGGACCGCACCACCGAACTCGTCATCGCCTGCGCCTTCTGACGACTGACGAAGCCGGAGCTGGTTGGTTGGTTGGTAGCAGGGGTCCCCTGTTACTCGTTTCTGATGAGCAGGGGACCCCTGCTACCACCTGAAAAGGAGGAGGAGAGGTCCCCTGCCACCACCTCAGCTGGTTTCGCCGGCGACGCTGAAGGAACGGAGCCGGTTGACGGCCAGCACGGTGAAGCCGAGGACCACCAGCGTGGTCATCACCGCCGA
This sequence comes from Micromonospora sp. NPDC050187, assembly GCF_044459745.1. NCBI lineage: Bacteria > Bacillati > Actinomycetota > Actinomycetes > Micromonosporales > Micromonosporaceae > Micromonospora > Micromonospora sp. NPDC050187. The sequence goes on along the minus strand of NZ_JBITJH010000008.1, from coordinate 244,508 downwards.
CACCGGCACGGTGACCGTGGTGGACAGCAGGTCGGTGGGGGCGATCCGGTCGGCGAGCGCGATCACGTACTGCTGGATGGAGAGCACCTTGGTGCCGCTGACGAAGTTGCCGAGCAGCCCCTCCCAGATCAGCACGTAGACCAGGCCGAGCAGCACCGGCCGCCGGGTGACCAGGCTGAGCGCCACGAACAGGGCCGAGTACGCCAGCGCGCCGATCGCCGACGCGAGTGCCAGTGCCAGTCCGAACCGGACCGAGTGGGCGAGCACACCCCCGACGTACAGTGGCACGGCGCAGGAGACCGCGGTGACGGCGGCCGCCACCCCGAGCTTCGGCAGCACGATCTGCCAGCGGGGCAGCGGTTTGGTCAGGATGTGCACCACGGTGCCGTCGTCGATCTCGGCACCGAGCACGCCGGTACCGACGATCAGGGCGACCACCGGCAGCACCACGGCCAGACCGAGCCCGACCAGGACGGGCGGTGCCCACTGGCCGGGGTCGACGCCGAGCGCCCGGGACAGCACCGCCAACCCGACCAGGATCAACGGTAGCGGGACGAGCATCAGGGACCGGCGGCGACCGAAGAGGCCGCGCGCGGTGATCCAGGTGACGGTCGACATGTCAGCTATGCCTCCACCAGGTAGGAGAAGACGCTCTCCAGGGACTCGTCCTCGGGCAGCAGCCGCCGCACCCGGATGCCCTGGTCGAGCGCGATCCGGGGCAGCGCCCGGGTGAACGCCCCGTAGTCGCCGGCCCGTACGGTCAGTCCGGCCCGGTCCAGCTCGACCCCGTTGACCGACGGCTCGGCCATCAGCGCCACGGCCAACGCCCGGTCGTCCGTGGACTGGACGGCGAAGACGTGCGGCCGGTTGGTCATCAGCCGGCGGATGGTGCGGAAGTCGCCGGAGGCGGCCAGCCGACCGGCGACCATCACCTGCACGGTGCCGGAGACCTGCTCGACCTCCTCCAGAATGTGCGAGCTGAACAGGATGGTCCGGCCGGCGTCACCGAGGCGGTGCAGCAACTGCATCATGTGCAGCCGCTGGCGGGGGTCCATGCCGTTGAACGGCTCGTCGAGCAGGAGCACCTGCGGGTCGTGCACCAGCGCCGCGGCCACCCGGGTCCGCTGCCGCATGCCCTTGGAGTAGGTGCCGATCCGTCGGCCCTGGGCGCCCTCCAGCTCGACCAGGTTGATCGCGCGGCGGGCCGCCTCCGCCGGGTCGGGCAGCCCGTGCAGTTTCGCACTGGCCAGCACGAACTCGTACGCGGTGAGGAAGGTCTGCACCGCCTCGCGCTCGCTGACCAGGCCGAGCCGCCGGTAGACGTCGGGGTTGCGCCAGGTCGGCTGGCCGTCGAGAGTGACCCCGCCCCGCGAGGGGGCCAGGAACCCGGCCATCATGTGCAGCAGGGTGGTCTTGCCGGCCCCGTTCGGACCGAGCAGGCCGGTCACCCCGGGGCCCAGGGACATGGTGACGTCGTTGACCGCCACCACGTTGCCGTACCAGCGGGAGACGCCGGTCAGGGTCAGTTCACTCATGCGGAGGCGACCTTCCGGTATCGGACGAGCAGCAGCGCGACGCAGGCGGCCACCAAGGCGACGGCGGCCACGGCGTAGAGCGGGCCGAACCCACCGATCGGGAGGTCCGTCGAGCCGCCGCCGGGCGAGGAGAGCAGGTCACCGAGGGCCCAGCCGCCGATCGACTGCACCATGGTGGACGGGGAGGCCAGGAAGGCCAGCTCGTTGACCGTGGTCGACGGCATCACCTGGAGCGTGCCGACGATCGGGGTGGTCATCAGGAAGACCGCGACCACGCCACCGGCGGCGAACGCCCGCTTGCCGGTGAGCGAGGCGACCAGCAGCCCGACCGAGGCGAAGACCACCGCCCACAGCCCGGCGTAGAGCAGCCCCGGCAGCAGGTCGAGCAGTTCGTCCCAGGCGCCCCGCCACCCCTTGCCGGTGGTGAACGCGGCCCCGACGAACATCAGCAGCTGCGGCGCGCCGAGCAGCAGCCAGAGCGCGGTCACCAGGGCGGCGAGCTTGGCCAGCGGGTAGTCGGAGCGGGGCAGCGGCCGGGAGAAGTAGAGCGGCAGCACACCGCTGCGCAGGTCACGGGAGACCAGCTCGGGCGCGACGACCGCGACGAAGAAGATCACCAGCCAGCTCATCGCGTCGGCGAACTGGGCGTACGTCAGCACGACCTCGCCGATCTGGGTACGCACCGCGGTCGCCCCGGCGGCGACCACGACGACGATCGCCACGATCAGCCACGGGAACATCTTGGCCTTGGCGCTGCGGCCGAGGCCGAACGCGGTCCGCAGACCGTGCCCGTAGAGCGCGCCGAAGACCTGCCGGCGGCCGAGGCGGGGACCGCTGTAGCGCTGGTAGCCGATGTCGTGGATGACCCCGGTCGGCTCAGGCATTGATCTGCTCCCTCGGTGCGAAGAGTTCGGCCACCCGGTGCCGGCGCTGGTCGAGCCGGTGCAGCGGCAGGTCCAGCGCGGCGACCGCGCCGAGGATCAGGTCGTAGGTCCCCTCGTCGGCGAGCGGGACGAGCAGCATCCGGCCGTCCCGGCCCACCGGCAGGTCGAGCGCGGCGAGCCGGGCGGCCAGTTCGTCCGTACCCTCGCTGACCTCGACCGCGAGGATGTCGGTGGCGGAGGTCATCGCGGAGATCCGGTCGGCCCGCAGCAGCCGCCCGCCGTCGATGGCGACCAGGGTGTCGCAGATCCGCTCGACCTCGCCGAGCAGGTGCGAACAGACCACCACGGAGATGCCGAACTCGTTGCCGATGCGGTGGACGAGGTTGAGCATGGCGTCCCGGCCGGCCGGGTCGAGGCCGTTGGTCGGCTCGTCGAGCAGCAGCAGGTCCGGGTCGTGCACCAGGGCCTGGGCCAGCTTGACCCGCTGCTTCATGCCGGTGGAGTAGCCGCCGACCGGCCGGTACCGCTCCTCGTAGAGGCCGACGTGGCGCAGCGCCTCGGAGGCCCGTTCCCGGGCGACGGTGCGGGGCAGCCCGCTGATCCGGCCGAGGTGGGTGACGAACTCGGCGGCGGAGAGGTCCGGCGGGAGGCAGTCGTGTTCGGGCATGTAGCCGACCCGGGCCCGGACGGCGGCCGGGTCGGCGGTCGGGTCCAGGCCGAGCACCCGGACGGAACCGCTGGTCGGGGCGAGCAGGCCCAGCAGGATCTTGATCAGGGTGGACTTTCCGGCACCGTTGGCACCGACCAGCCCGACGATTCCCGGTTCGACCGCGACGGTCAGGTCGGCCAGCGCCGTGACCCGTCCACCGTAGGTCTTGGTCAGCGACTCGGTCGCGAGCAGTGTCACGCCGCTCAGCCTAGGGAGCCGGCGCACGCCGGAACATCGGGTCCGCCCCTGATCCTCCGTCGCGCGCTCCACTAGGGGGTAACCGACGCACATCCGACCAGGTCACGCAGGGTTCTGACGACGAGACGCACCGTCGCGGACCGACCTGGAAGTGGACCGAGCGCGCGGGCGGCCCCGGCCCGGAGCAGGCCCGGCGCGGAGGCGGACGGAACCGGCCGGCGTGGTGGACCGACCATCGGTCCACACCGGCCCCGCCGGGTGACGGGTTCCCGACGACGGACGTCGGCCGAAGATCGCCGCACGACGCCGGGACGGGACGGTTCGACCGGCCCGCGCCGCCTCCGGACCGACGGCACCGCGTTGACCAGCGTCGCTGTCCGCGGCGGGCGGTCCGCACGGCGGTACGGGACGACGACACGGGGAGCCGTACGACGGTCCGGGAGGCGCGATCGTGGGGTGGCACTCTCGACCGATCGCCGGTCGGCTGCGAAACTGTGTGCCGGTCAGCGAGTGGGGGGTGTGATGAGCAACGGCTGGGTGCTGCCCGACGACGTGCTCCGGGACGCGCCGGTGTTCACACCGCGTCCGGGTGAGCTCGCCGACCTGGAGCTGCTGCTGAGCGGGGCGTACGCGCCACTGACCGGCTTCATGACGCGGGCCGACCTGACCTCGCTCAGTCGCCGGGGCCGGCTCGCCGACGGGACGCCCTGGCCGGTGCCGGTCACCCTCCAGGTGCCGGCGGCGGTGGCCGAGGGGCTGCGGCTGGACGACCCGGCAGGCCGGGTGCTGGTGCTCACCGACGGCGAGGGAGCACCGCTCGCCGCGCTCGACGTGCAGGACGTCTGGTCCGGCCGGGACGGCATCGCCGGACTCGGTGGCCCGGTCCAGCGGATCGGCGACGGCGGCCATGCCCCGTTCCAGCGGTTGCGGCGGACCCCGGACGAGGTCCGGGCGCTGCTGCCCCCCGGACGGGTGCTCGGGGTGATCGCCGACCGACCGCTGCACCGGCCGCAACTCGCCCAGATCGCGCACGCGGCCCGGACGCTCGGCGCGCACCTGCTGCTGATGATCCCGGTGGGTGAGGAGGCCACCGGCGGTCTGCCGTCCGAGGCGCTGGTCCGCGCGGTCTTCGCCGCCCGGGACCGGATGCCCCCGGCGACCCTGATCACCGTGCCGCTGGCCCGGCGGCGGGACGAGATCAGCGACGCGCTGCTGCGGGCCCGGGTCTGCGCCGCCTACGGCGTGACGCACCTGCTCTCCACCGAGGAGACGCTCTCCGGTGCCGGACTGCGGGTGCTGGTGCCCCGCGAACTGGCCTACGACAACCGGGACGGGCAGTGGCGCTGGCGGGACGACATCCCACCGCGCAACCGACGGCTGGCCTTCAGCCAGGAGGAGATCGACGACCACCTGGACCGGGGCTTCCCGCTGCCGGAGTGGCACACCCCGCCGGCGGTGGCGAAGGAGTTGGCCCGCGCCCGGCCGCCGCTGCGGCACCGGGGGCTGGTGGTCTTCCTGACCGGGCTCTCCGGGTCCGGCAAGTCGACGATCGCCAGCGGGCTCGCCGACGCGCTACGGGAGGCCGGGGACCGGACGATCACCCTGCTCGACGGGGACGTGGTGCGGCGGGAACTCTCCGCCGGGCTGACGTTCAGCCGGGCGGACCGGGACCTCAACGTACGACGGATCGGCTGGGTGGCCGCCGAGATCGCCCGGCACCGGGGAGTGGCCATCTGCTGCCCGATCGCCCCGTACGCCCAGGCGCGGGCGACCGCGCGGGAGATGGCGGAGTCCGCCGGGGCGGGTTTCGTGCTGGTCCACGTCGCCACCCCGCTGGAGACCTGCGAGCAGCGGGACCGCAAGGGTCTCTACGCCCGGGCCCGGGCGGGGCTGCTCACCGGGATGACCGGCGTGGACGACCCGTACGAGGAGCCGACCGACGCGGACCTGGTGGTGGACACCTCGGACATCTCGATCGAGGAGGCGGTGCAGCGGGTGCTGCACCTGCTGACCGAGAGCGGCTGGATCGAGCCCCGCCTGACCCCGGCCTGACCCCGACCCGTCCGGCTTCGCCCGGCCCCCGCCCGCCCGGCTTCCACCCGCCGACCCGGGACTGCCCGGCATCGGTCCTGTCCGACCCGGACGGACCCGGCTCGGACCGACCCGACTCGGGCCTACCTGACGCGGGCCTACCCGGCTCGGGCCTACCTGACGCGGGCCGACCCGGCTCGGGCCTACCTGACGCGGGCCGACCGGCTTCGGCGGGATGCCGCACCTCGGTCACCGGCGGCGTCCGGCCCGCGTCGGGGCCGTCCCACGCATGCGTCGGCAGCCGGCTGCCTTCCCCACCCCGCACTCGCCGCGCTAGTGTTCATCTTTGTTGGAACACGTTCGAGAACGTCGGACGACACGGGAAGCGGAGGCTGGAGATGCTGGCGCGGCAGCGACAAGCGGCCATCCTGGAGCGGGTCCGGGCGAGCGGCGGGGTACGGGTCAGCGACCTGGCCGCCGAGTTCGGCGTCTCCGACATGACCATCCGCCGCGACCTGGACGCGCTGGACGCCCAGGGGCTGCTGGCCAAGGTGCACGGCGGGGCGACGGTGGCCGACCCCTCGGCGGCCGACGAGCCCGGCTTCGACGCCAAGTCGGTGCGCCAGCCGGCCGAGAAGGCGGTCATCGCCGCGCACGCCGCACGGCTGGTCCGCCCCGGCGCGGCCGTCGCCCTCTCCGCCGGTACGACCACCGCCGCGCTGGCGCGTCGCCTGGTCGACGTGCCGGCGTTGACCGTGGTCACCAACTCGTTGCCGGTGGCGGAGGTCTTCCACAACGGCGGCCGGCCGGACCAGACGGTGATCCTCACCGGCGGCATCCGGACACCCTCGGACGCGCTGGTCGGGCCGCTGGCCGTGGCGGCGATCCGCTCCCTGCACCTGGACGTGCTGTTCCTCGGGGTGCACGGAATCAGCGAGCGGGCCGGCTTCACCACGCCGAACCTGATGGAGGCGGAGACCAACCAGGCGTTGATGGCCTCCGCCGACCGACTGGTGGTGCTCGCCGACCACACCAAGTGGGGCCTGGTCGGCCTCTGCTCGATCGGCGAGCTGGGCTGCGCGGACGTGGTGGTGGTCGACGACCGGCTGACCGAGGAGGGCCGCCGCGTGCTCGGCGAGCAGGTGACGGAGCTGATCGTCGTGGAACGGTCGACGGGTGGTCGTCCGGCGAGGGAAGGGACACCGGCATGAAGCGTACGGTCACCAGGCTGGCCGACGGCCGCGAGCTGATCTACTTCGACGAGCGGGACGACGTCGTCCGCGACGAACCGGACCGGCGGGAACTCCCCCCGCCCCCGCCCGCGTCGCAGCTACGCTACGACCCCCTGCTCGACGAGTGGGTGGCGGTCGCGGTGCACCGGCAGGCCCGCACCTTCCTCCCCCCGGCCGACCAGTGCCCGCTCTGCCCCTCGCGGGGCGACCGGCTCAGCGAGATCCCGGCCTCCGGGTACGACGTGGTGGTCTTCGAGAACCGCTTCCCCGCGCTCAGCCAGCGGATCGCCGACGAGCCGCCGGGCGTCACCCCGTTCACCGAGATCCGGCCGGGGCTGGGCCGCTGCGAGGTGGTCTGCTTCACCGACGACCACCACGCCGCGTTCGTCGACCTGCCGCCCGCTCGGGTGCGGACCGTCCTCGACGCGCTCGCCGACCGGACCGCCGCCCTGGCCGAGCTGCCCGGGGTCGAGCAGGTCTTCTGCTTCGAGAACCGGGGCGTGGAGATCGGGGTGACCCTGCACCATCCGCACGGCCAGGTCTACGCGTTCCCGTTCGTCACGCCCCGGACCCGGACGATGCTGGCCGCCGCCCGCCGACACGCCGAGCGCACCGGCGGCAACCTCTACGCCGACGTGCTCGCCGCCGAGCGGTCCGCCGGGGAGCGGGTGGTGGCGGAGAACGAGCACTGGACGGCATACGTGCCGGCGGCGGCGCGCTGGCCGTTCGAGGTGCACCTGGCCCCGCACCGGCCGGTGCCGGACATCCCGGCGCTCAGTGACGCGGAGCGGGACGCCTTCGGCCCGCTCTACCTGGACGTGCTGCGCCGGTTCGACAGGCTGTTCGACATACCGATGCCGTACATCGCGGCCTGGCACCAGGCCCCGGTCCGCGTCGACCGCGAGCTGGCCCACCTGCACCTTCAGCTGTTCAGCATCCGGCGGGCGGCGGACAAGCTGAAGTACCTCGCCGGGACGGAGTCGGGGATGGGCGTGTTCATCAGCGACGTCGCCCCGGAGCGCGCCGCGCAGTTGCTGCGCGAGGCCTGAGACACCGACCCGTCTGGCGATCGGCAGGACGGACAGGACGGGACAGGGCGCGGGGGGCCCGGGACAGGGCCCCCCGCTGGGAAGGGACGGCTGGCTGCGCACGACAGCCGGGAAGGCTGGCTGCTCGGCGCTCACGTGTCGCATGCGACCGTGGTCAACCTTCCTGGACGCGACTGGCATCACGTCCACCCTGTCAACGACCGGGCGCCCCGTCCGGTGACGCGGGACACGCGGCGCGGTCGCCCCCGGGCACGCACGGAGCCCGCCGGCCTCAGCCGACGGGCTCCGTGGGTGGACGCGATCAGGCGCCGAGGCGGCGTGCCAGGTTCTCGTCCAGGGCGTTCATGAACTCGTCGGTGGTCAGCCACGGGGCGTCCCGCGAGATGAGCAGCGCGAGGTCCTTGGTCATCTGGCCGCCCTCGACGGTGTCGATGATGACCTGCTCCAGGGTGTTGGCGAACTCGGTGACCGCCGGGGTGTTGTCCAGCTTGCCCCGGTGGGCCAGGCCCCGGGTCCAGGCGTAGATGGAGGCGATCGGGTTGGTCGAGGTCTTCTCGCCCTTCTGCCACTGCCGGTAGTGCCGGGTGACGGTGCCGTGGGCGGCCTCCGCCTCGACGGTCCGGCCGTCCGGGGTCATCAGGACCGAGGTCATCAGGCCGAGCGAGCCGAAGCCCTGGGCCACGGTGTCGGACTGCACGTCACCGTCGTAGTTCTTGCAGGCCCAGACGAAGCCGCCCTCCCACTTGAGCGCGGCGGCGACCATGTCGTCGATCAGCCGGTGCTCGTAGGTGATGCCGGCGGCGTCGAACTCGGCCTTGAACTCGTTCTCGAAGACCTCGGCGAAGATGTCCTTGAACCGGCCGTCGTACGCCTTGAGGATGGTGTTCTTGGTCGACAGGTAGACCGGGTAGCCGCGGTCGAGGCCGTAGCGCATCGAGGCGCGGGCGAAGTCCCGGATCGACTCGTCGAAGTTGTACATGCCCATCGCGACGCCGCCGCCGGTGAAGTTGGCGACCTCCATCTCGACCGGTGCGCCACCGTCGGTCGGGGTGTAGGTGACGGTCACCGTACCGGGGCCGGGGACGACGAAGTCGGTGGCCTTGTACTGGTCGCCGTGGGCGTGCCGGCCGATGATGATCGGCTTGGTCCAGCCCGGCACCAGCCGCGGCACGTTGGACATGATGATCGGCTCACGGAAGACGACGCCACCGAGGATGTTCCGGATGGTGCCGTTCGGCGAGCGCCACATCTTCTTGAGGCCGAACTCCTCGACCCGGGCCTCGTCGGGGGTGATGGTGGCGCACTTGACACCGACGCCGTGCTCCTTGATGGCGTTGGCGGCGTCGATGGTGACCTGGTCGTCGGTCTCGTCGCGGTACTGGATCGAGAGGTCGTAGTAGTGCAGGTCGACGTCGAGGTAGGGCAGGATCAGCTGCTCCCGGATCTGCTTCCAGATGATCCGGGTCATCTCGTCGCCGTCGAGCTCTACGACCGGGTTGTTTACCTTGATCTTCGCCATCGGCCGGCGCTCCTCTCGGGGGACACGTGCTCAAGCAGTACGAGCGTACTGGAAGATGCCCGGTCCCTCGCAGCTGGGCCTCCACCTCCCCCGGAAGAGCAACGATCCTCCGGCCCGCCGTGGCGATCGGAGATCGATTCACGACGGCGGGGCCGGAGGATCGGGGGCGTCGGCCGGGCCACGCGGACGGCGGGCAGCCGCGCCACGGACCCGGGTCATCGACGGACCGTCGACGGGTCGGTCAGGGTGTCCCGGACCCGGACGGCCGCGTCAGACGTCACATGTTGGCGACGTCGGCCTGCTTGGCCCGGACCGCCTCGGCGGCTTCCTTCAGGCTGGCCAGCTCGTCGTCGTCCAGCTCGGTGGTGACGACCCGCTTCACGCCCTCGGCGCCCAGCTCCGCCTCGACGCCCAGGTAGACGCCGGAGATGCCGAACTCACCGTCGACCCAGGCGCAGACCGGCATGACCTCGCCGGAGTCCTCGGCGACCGCCTTCGCCATCCGGGCGGCGGCGGCGGACGGGGCGTAGTACGCAGAACCGGTCTTGAGTAGGGCGACCACCTCGGCACCGCCGTTGCGGGTCTTGACCACCAGGTCCTCGATCTGCTCGGCCGGCATCACGTCGCGCAGCGGCTTGCCGTCGACGCTGCTGCGGGACGGGACCGGGACCATGGTGTCGCCGTGCGAACCCAGGGTGAGGGTCGTCACCGACTTCACCGGTACGCCGAGCGCCTCGGCGACGAAGTTGCTGAACCGGGCGGTGTCGAGCATGCCGGCCTGACCCAGCACCCGGTTCTTCGGGAACCCGGTGGCGATCTGCGCCAGTGCGGTCATCTCGTCGAGCGGGTTGGAGACGACGATGACCACGGCGTTCGGGGCGAAGCGGGCGACGTTCTCGGAGACCTGACGGACGATCTTGGCGTTGGTCTCCAGCAGGTCCATCCGGCTCATGCCCGGCTTGCGCGGAAGGCCAGCGGTGATCACGACGACGTCCGAACCCTCGATCGCCTCGTAGCCCTCGCCGCCGGGGCCGGTGGTGGCACCGACGATCTTGGTCTCGAAGCCCTCGATCGCCCGCGACTGGTTGAGGTCGAGGGCGAGGCCGGCGGGCTTCCCCTCGACGATGTCGGTGATCACGACGGTGTCGAAGATGTCGTACTCGGCCAGGCGCTGTGCGGTGGTGGAGCCGTAGAAGCCGGCCCCGACGACAGTGACCTTCTTACCCATGGTCGTCCCACTCCCTGCTACCAGTCGGTTTTCCGGACCGTATCAGTCATCGTGGCACCGGACCGGCCGGGTCGGACGGTTATGACGTAGTCGGCACTTGCCGCTCAGCCCGCTCCACCACGTTGGTCAGCAGCATCGCCCGGGTCATCGGCCCGACCCCACCGGGCATCGGGACCAGGGCACCGGCCGTCTCGGCGACCTCGGGATCGACGTCACCGGTGTAGCGGCCCTTGCCGTCCGCGCCGATCACCCGGGTGATACCGACGTCGACCACCACCGCCCCCGGCCGGACCATCTCGGCGGTGAGCAGGCCGGGAACCCCGGCAGCCACGATCACGATGTCGGCGGCCCGGGTGTGCGCGGCCAGGTCGAGGGTGCCGGTGTGGCAGAGGGTCACCGTCGCGTTCTCGCTGCGCCGGGTGAGCAGCAGGCCGAGCGGACGGCCCACCGTGTTGCCCCGGCCGACCACGGCGACGTTCGCCCCGCTCAGCGGCACGTCGTGCCGGCGCAGCAGTTCCACGATGCCGCGCGGCGTGCAGGGCAGCGGCCCGTCGTAGCCGAGCACCAGCCGGCCGAGGTTGACCGGGTGCAGGCCGTCCGCGTCCTTCTGGGGGTCGATCATCTCCAGCGCCCGCTGGGTGTCCAGGTGGACGGGCAGCGGCAACTGGACGATGTAACCGTGGCACGCCGGGTCCGCGTTCAACTCGGCGAGCACCGCGTCGACCTGCTCCTGGGTGGCGTCGGCCGGCAGCTCGCGCCGGATCGAGGCGATGCCCACCTCCGCGCAGTCGCGGTGCTTGCCGTTGACGTACGCCTGGGAGCCCGGGTCGGCGCCGACCAGGACCGTGCCCAGCCCCGGGGTGATGCCCCGCTCCGCCAGTGCCTTGACCCGTACCCGCAGCTCGTCCTTGATCTCCGCCGCGGTCGCCTTGCCGTCCAGGATCGTCGCCGTCACTCCCCGATCGTCTCACGCCCGGCACCCGACGTTCCGCCGACCCGCTCCCTGTCCGCCGGGCACCCGCACCGACCTGGGGCGATCCACGCCGACGACAGGCGGACGGGCAACGAGACGGCACTCACCCTCCGTCACCTCCGCCAGTCGACGCCGCTGGGCACGGTTGGGTGTTGGTGGGCTGGTTGGTTGCAGGGGTCCCCTGCTACGCAAAATCCGGTAGCAGGGGACCCCTGCAGGCACCCGAGAAGACCACGCCGCCCTCAGCGGACCGCGAGCGACCGTCAGGGACCGTCAGTGGAAGAAGTGCCGGGTGCCGGTGAGGTACATGGTCACGCCGGCCTCGGTGGCGGCGGCGATCACCTCGTCATCCCGGATCGAACCGCCCGGCTGCACGACGGCGCGGACCCCCGCGTCGATCAGCACCTTGAGTCCATCGGCGAACGGGAAGAACGCGTCCGAGGCGGCGACCGAACCCCGGGCCCGGTCGGCCCCGGCCCGGTTGACCGCGAGGTGCGCCGAGTCGACCCGGTTGACCTGCCCCATGCCGACCCCGACGGTCGCCCCGTCGGCGGCGAGCAGGATCGCGTTGCTCTTGACCGAGCGGACCGCCCGCCAGGCGAAGGCCAGGTCGCGCAGGAGTTCACCGTCGGCCGGTTCGCCGGCCACCAGCCGCCAGGCGGCCGGGTCGTCGCCGGGGGCGTCCACCCGGTCGGCCATCTGCACCAGCACACCGCCGCTGACCTGCCGCCACTCGGCTGGCGGCGGGGCCCAGGCCGGGGCGCGCAGCAGGCGCAGGTTCTTCTTGGCCTGGAGCACCTCGACCGCGCCCGCCTCGAACTCCGGGGCCACCAGGACCTCGGTGAAGATCTCCGCGACCTGCTTGGCCAGCTCGACGGTGACCGGCCGGTTGACCGCGATCACCCCGCCGTACGCGGAGACCGGGTCGCAGGCGTGCGCCCTGCGGTGCGCGTCGGCCACGTCGGCGCCGACCGCGATGCCGCACGGGTTGGCGTGCTTGATGATCGCCACGGCCGGCTGGTCGGCGAAGTCGTTCGCCGCCCGCCAGGCGGCGTCCGCGTCGACGTAGTTGTTGTACGACATCTCCTTGCCGTGCAGCTGCTCGGCCTGGGCCAGCCCGACCGGGGCGTCCGGATCGGTGTAGAGAGCGGCCTGCTGGTGCGGGTTCTCGCCGTAGCGCAGCGCCCGCTGGGCACGCAGTCCCAGACCGGCGAAGACGGGCCAGTCCGCCTCCTCCGGGTCGAGCTGTGCCGCGCACCAGTTCGCCACGGCGATGTCGTACTCGGCGATGTCGGCGAAGGCGCGGGCGGCGAGCGCACGACGCTGCGCCAACGAGAAGCCGCCCGCGTCGAGGGCGGCCAGCACCCTCGGGTACGCGGCCGGATCGGTCACCACGGCGACCGAGGCGTGGTTCTTGGCGGCGGCCCGGACCATCGCCGGCCCGCCGATGTCGATCTGCTCGACGCACTCGTCGACGCCTGCGCCGGAGGCCACCGTGGCCTGGAACGGGTACAGGTTGGAGACCAGCAGGTCGATGCCGGCGATGCCGTGCTCGTCGAGCTGGGCGGCGTGCGAGTCCTTGCGCAGGTCGGCCAGGAGTCCGCCATGGATCTTCGGGTGCAGGGTCTTGACCCGGCCGTCGAGGATCTCCGGGAACCCGGTCACCGACTCGACGGCGGTCACCGGCACCCCGGAGCCGGCGATCGTCGACGCGGTGCTGCCGGTCGAGACGATCTCGACCCCGGCCTCGTGCAGGGCCCGGGCCAGCTCGACCAGCCCGCTCTTGTCGTAGACGCTGACCAGCGCCCGCCGGATCGGCCGGCGCCCGTCGGAGGGGGTACTCACGCCAACGGTGACCTTTCTTTCGGTGATCGTCCAACCTTCGCGGACCAGGCGGCCGACCTGCTCAACGAGCTGCCGCCGCTCGGCCACCTTGATGCGCTCGGTGAGCGTCTCCTCGTCGTCGTCGTCGCGCACCGGCACCGCGACCTGGGCGACGATCGGACCGGTGTCCATGCCCGCGTCGACGAAGAAGAGGGTCGCGCCGGTGACCTTCACGCCGTAGGCGAGGGCGTCCCGGGGCCCGTGGATGCCGGGGAAGGCCGGCAGCAGGGTGTTGTGGGTGTTGAGGTAGCGGTCGGAGAAGGCGGCCAGGAAGTGCGGACCGACGAGCTTCAGGAAACCGGCGGAGACGACCAGGTCGGGACGGTGCTCGGCGACCCGGGCGGTGAGTGCCCGATCCCAGTCCTCGCGGGTGGGATGGTCCTTCAACCGCTCCACGAAGGTCGGCACTCCGGCGGCGGTGGCCCGGTCCAGCCCGGCGATGCCGTCCCGGTCTGCGCCGACCGCGACCACCCGGGCCCCGTACGCCGGATCGGTGCTGGCTTCCAACAGGGCCTGGAGGTTGCTGCCGGAACCGGAGACGAGGACGACGATGCGGGCGGCGGACGCGGGCTCGGTCACCCGGTCACCCTATCGGGCGGGCGATGGTCCCCTTCCGCTGGCCAGACCCTCCGTCAGCCGGTCCTCACCGTGGGACCACGCCCCGCCGGTCACCCCGGACGTCGCCCCGAACAGGTACTCTGCCCCCGCTCGATACTCGACGCGCGAGCGGCCCACCCCACCTACGGGCGGCCCGGTTCGCGGTCACCCGATCAAGGAGTTCACCCCATGCAGCCCGGATACCCCCAGCAGCCGCCGCAGCAGATCGACAACAACATGACCATGTCGATCGTGGCCATCTTCCTCTTCTGGCCGCTCGCCATCCCTGCGCTGATCAACGCCTCCAAGGTCAACCCGCTGGTGCAGCAGGGTAACTACGCGGCGGCCCAGGCCGCGGCGGCGGAGAGCAAGAAGTGGTCGAAGTGGGCCCTCATCGTCGGCCTCGCCTGGTACGCCATCGCCCTGATCTGCTGCCTGCTGGGTGGTCTCGGGTCGCTGGTGAGCACCGACACAACCGTCTGACCCTCCCAACGCCGTACACCAAGGAGAGCAGCCCGTGCAGCCCGACAACCCCGGCCAGGACCCGTACGGCCAGCAGCCGCCGTCGGATCCCACCTCGCCGCAGTACTCCGACCCGTACGCTCAGCCGGCGCAGCCGTCCTACGGCCAGCCGTCGCACGACCCGTACGGTCAGCCGCCGCAGGATCCGTACGGTCAGCCGCCGGCCTCGGGCCAGCCGTACGGGCAGCCGCCGGCCTCCGGGCAGCCGTACGGGCACCCCACGTCGGGGCAGCCGTACGGGCAGCCGCCGACCTCGGGGCAGCCGTACGGGCAGCCGACCTCGGGGCAGCCGTACGGAGACCCGTACGCGCAGCAGCAGCCCTACGGCGCGGCGCCGGGCTACCCGGCCGGGCAGTACGGCCACTACGGTGTGACGCCGCAGAACAACAACCTCGGCCTGATCGGGATGATCCTCGGTATCACCTCGATCGTCTTCGCGATCTGCTGCGCGTTCCTCGGCATCATCCTCGGCATCGCCGGCGTGGTGCTGGGCGTGATGGGCCAGAAGAAGGCGGACCAGGGGCTGGCCAGCAACAAGGGTCAGGCGACGGCAGCCCTGATCACCGGCGCGGTGGGCATCGTCCTCGGCCTCGCCAACGCGATCCTCGGTGCCGCGCTGAACTTCAACTCGCTGAACCTGTCCTGACCAGCGAGCAGCGGCCACAGGCGGGGCGTCCGGAGTCCTCCGGGCGCCCCGCCGTCATCTGACCGCCCCCGTTCCGGAGTCCTGGGCGATGCCCCGGCCGCCCCTCCCCGAGTTCAGGGACGGGGGGTGGGCGGGCGGGTGAAGGCGCGGGTGGCGGCGGCTCCGAGCAACGCGCCGACCGCCACGACCGCAGTGGTCACGGCGGTCACCTGCCAGGCGACCGGGCCCACCTCGGCGAGCCGGCCACCTCCGAGCGGGCCACCGGAAACCGCCGCCGCCGCGCCCACCAGCAGACCGGCCACCGGTCCGGCGAGCGCCGCCGTGCCGAGCAACGGCCTCCAGGCCAGGGGCGTCCGGTCGTCGGCGGCCGACCGGAGCAGGCGACGGGCGAGCAGCCAGCCGGCCGCCATCCCGATCAGGACCGGCACCGCGAGCAGCAGCGCGCCGACCCCGTCGACCGGCCCGCGCGGCAGACCGGCGAGCAGTGGTACGGCCGGCAGCGCGCCGACGGAGACCTCGCTGGTGCGTACCGCCGTGTCGGTGCCCACCGCGAACCCGGGACCGAGCAGGTAGCTGGTCGCCCAGATCGCCGCGTTCGGCGCGTAGGCGAGGCTGACCAGGGTGATCCCGGCCTGCCCGGCCACGCCCGTCCGGTAGGCGCCGATCATGTCGGCGGCGTCGCCGCCACCGGTGGCGATGGCCAGTCCGGCGGCCCCCGCGCCCGCTGCGGCCAACAGCAGTCCGGCGACCAGGCCGGTGCGGACCCCGTCCTGCAGCACGGTGGGCACCCGCCGGAGCAGTCCGTCGGGAGCACCGGTGGTCCGCAGCGCGCCCACCAGGGCGGCGGCCACGCCGACGAGACCGAGGGTCACCCCGGCCCGCAGCGGGGAGAGCCGCATCCCGCCGCTGTCGGCACCGACCGCGGCGAGCACGCCGAGCAGCGCGTACCCGAGGCCCACCGCACCCGCCGCGACGAACGCCGGACGGATCTCCCCGGTGCCCCGCGCGCCCAACGCCCGGGTGGTGTGCACCCCGGCCCGGGTCAACCGCCAGACGACCAGTGCGGTCAGGGCCAGCGGGGCGAGACCGAGCGGGCCGGCACCGGTGTCGAGTGGCACCCCGTGGCCGAGCAGCCAGCCGGCCAGGCCGGCGCGGAGGGCACCGGCCACCGACGCGGCGTCCTCGCTGAGCTGCATCAACCCGAGCACCACGGCGACCGGCAGGTACGAGGTGAGGGCGGCCCAGCCGGCGGCCACCACGGCGGCGACGGCGAGGGGGGCGCGCCGCCGACGGGGGCCGTCCGCCCGGTCGGGCCCTCCGGGGCGCCGGGGACGCGGCCGGGGAACCGGGCCGGCACGACCGCTCGGCCGGTCGTCGGGATCGACGCCAGCGGGGCGGCGGGGTTGATCAGGGGTGATGGAGGACATCGGGTTCTACTCTGGCACGCCGGACGAGCGGGGGCAGTCCGATAACCCGGCGGATCACCGATGAGTTCGGTGATCCTTCCGCCCGGGACGGTACACCCGGTCTAACCTCGGCGCAGGCGCGGCCTTCCGCGGTCGCGGCCCCGACCGTCCGGAGGAAGCCGTGTCCGCTCCCTACGCCCCGCCCCCGCCGTCCGCCGCCGGCAAGGACCGGACCACCTTGTGGGGTGTGCTCGGCATCGTCCTCGGCCTACTGTGCTGCGGCATCCTGGGGGTCATCTTCGGGTACCTGTCGATCCGGGACGCCCGGCGGTACGGGCAGTCGCAGGTGCTGGGCTGGCTGGCCATCGCCTTCGGCGTGATCAACATCATCGGCAGCGCCGTCCTGCGGGCCACCGGGAACTACCCGCTCGGCAACGACTGACCACCGGGGCACCCCCGTCGACGCCGACCCCGACCGTGCAGAGAGACCGGCCCGTGGTCGCCGGCGGCCCCACCGGGAAATCGGCGGCGCATGCATGACGGAGGGGGACGACCGTACGGTCGTCCCCCTCCGTCATGCATGCTCTCGGCTCAGCCGGCCGACATGATCTCCCGCATCAGCCTGGCGGTCTCGGTCGGCGTCTTGCCGACCTTGACGCCGACCGCCTCCAGCGCCTCCTTCTTCGCCTCGGCGGTGCCCGCCGAGCCGGAGATGATCGCGCCGGCGTGCCCCATGGTCTTGCCGGGGGGCGCGGTGAAGCCGGCGATGTAGCCGACCACCGGCTTGGTCACGTTCGCCTTGATGAACTCGGCGGCCCGCTCCTCGGCGTCACCGCCGATCTCACCGATCATCACGATGGCGTCGGTGTCCGGGTCGGCCTCGAAGGCGGCCAGCGCGTCGATGTGGGTGGTGCCGATGATCGGGTCGCCACCGATGCCGACGCAGGTCGAGAAGCCGATGTCGCGCAGCTCGTACATCATCTGGTAGGTCAGGGTGCCGCTCTTGCTGACCAGGCCGATCCGGCCGGAGCCGGTGATGTCGGCCGGGATGATGCCGGCGTTGGACGCCCCCGGCGAGGCGATGCCCGGGCAGTTCGGGCCGATGATCCGGGTGCGCTCACCCTGGGCCACGTTGTACGCCCAGAAGGCGGCGGTGTCGTGCACCGGGACGCCCTCGGTGATCACCACGGCCAGCGGGATGCCGGCGTCGATCGCCTCGACCACCGCGCCCTTGGTGAACTGCGGCGGTACGAAGATGACCGTGACGTCCGCCCCGGTCTCCTTCATGGCGTCCGCCACGTTGGCGAAGACCGGCAGCTCGGTGCCGTCGAAGTCGACGGTCTGCCCGGCCTTGCGCGGGTTGACGCCGCCGACGACGTTCGTGCCGGCGGCGAGCATCCGCCGGGTGTGCTTGGAACCCTCGGAACCGGTCATCCCCTGGACGATGACCTTCGAGTCCTTGGTCAGCCAGATAGCCATTGTCAGACCCCCGCAGCCGCCAGCTCGGCGGCCCGCTCGGCCGCGCCGTCCATGGTGTCGACCCGCTCGACGAGCGGGTTCTTCGCGCCGTCGAGGATCGCCCGACCGGCCTCCGCGTTGTTGCCGTCGAGGCGGACCACGAGCGGCTTGGTGACCTTCTCGCCACGCTGCTCGAGCAGGGCGAGGGCCTGGATGATGCCGTTGGCGACCTCGTCGCAGGCGGTGATGCCGCCGAAGACGTTCACGAAGACGCTCTTGACCGACGGGTCGGACAGGACGATCTCCAGCCCGTTCGCCATCACCGCGGCGCTCGCGCCACCGCCGATGTCGAGGAAGTTCGCCGGCTTGACGTCGCCGTGCCGCTCACCGGCGTAGGCGACCACGTCGAGGGTCGACATGACCAGACCCGCGCCGTTGCCGATGATGCCGACCTCGCCGTCGAGCTTGACGTAGTTGAGGTCCTTCTCCTTGGCGCGCTGCTCCAGCGGGTCCACCGTCGCCTGGTCGACCAGGGCCTCGTGGTCCGGGTGCCGGAAGGCGGCGTTCTCGTCGAGGGTGATCTTGGCGTCGAGCAGCAGCACGTTGCCGTCGGCCGTACGGGCGAGCGGGTTCACCTCGACCAGGGTGGCGTCCTCGGCGACGAACGCCTGCCAGAGCTGGACCGCGATCGCGACGACCTGGTCGGCGACGTCGGCCGGGAACCCGGCGGCGGTGACGATCTCCCGCGCCTTGGCCTCGTCCACGCCGGTGTTGGCGTCGATCGGGGTCTTGACGACCTTGTCCGGGGTCTCGGCGGCGACCTGCTCGATGTCCATGCCGCCGGCCACGCTGGCGATGCACAGGAACGTGCGGTTCGCGCGGTCGAGCAGGTACGAGAAGTAGTACTCCTCGGCGATGTCCGCGGTCACCGTGATCATGACCTTGTGGACCGTGTGACCCTTGATGTCCATGCCGAGGATGTCGGTGGCCCGGGCCACTGTCTCGTCCGTGCCCTCGGCCAGCTTGACGCCGCCGGCCTTGCCTCGGCCACCGACCTTCACCTGGGCCTTGACGACCACCCGGCCGCCAAGGCGCTCGGCGATCGCGCGTGCCTCCTCCGGGGTCGTGGCGACGCCGCCGGCGAGCACGGGCAGTCCGTGCCGCTCGAACAGGTCCCGCCCCTGGTACTCGTACAGGTCCACGATTGCGCGTCCCGTCCCGTCTCCGCGGCGCGCCGTCGCGCCGCCACCAGCGTTGGAAAAAGCTTGACGCCTGCCGTCACAGATGACAGGCCGTTTGCGGCAGCCTAACGAGAAGGCCACCGCCGGCAACCGAGCGGGTGCGTGGTGTGCGGAAACGCACAGCGACGTACAGAACGCGGGGCTCCGCCGGTGGGGACGCGGAGTCGGCGAAAAGTTGTCGGGACGGGGCGTAACCCCTGGTGCGGAGGGGTCGTTGAGAGAAGTGTCGGAGCGCTGGTCAGCGCGATGACGGGAGACGGCCGATGCCCTGTCGGTCGAGGGGTGGCGGCGGGGCATCGTGCATAGAGGGGCCGGACGTGTGAGGGGTGCGTCCGGTCCCTCCCCCCGTTTCCGACCGTTCGCCCCGGTGCGTTCACCGCCCGGGGCGCTCACCGGTGGGGTTCTCCCACCGGTCCGGCCTTTGCCTGGCCTTTGTCCGGTCTCCCGCCGGTGTTCCGCGCGGGCCGCCTGTCCTCGCCCGGGTGGTCAGCCGACCGGCTGGGCGACGTTGTCCCGGACCCACTCGACGATCGCCTGGGTGGTGGCTCCCGGAGTGAAGATCTTCGCCACGCCGAGCTTCTCCAGTTCGGGAAGGTCGGCCTCGGGGATGATCCCCCCGCCGAAGACGACGATGTCCCGGGCGTCCCGTTCGGCGAGCAGTTCCAGCACCCGACGGAAGAGCGTCATGTGCGCGCCGGAGAGTACGGAGAGCCCGACCGCGTCGGCGTCCTCCTGGATCGCCGTCTCCACGATCTGCTCGGGCGTCTGGTGCAGCCCGGTGTAGATGACCTCCATGCCGGCGTCGCGCAGGGCCCGCGCGACCACCTTGGCGCCCCGGTCGTGCCCGTCCAGGCCCGGCTTGGCGACGACGACCCGAATACGAGAGCTCATCAGCGCACACCTCTCACAGGCTCAGCGGTTCCACCGGCTCGACGGCAGATCACCTGAACGAACGGTAACCGACGCGCCCCGGCCGGGAAATCCGGCCGACGATCCATCGATGGGTGGCATGCCTCACGTCAGTCGGACATGCGCAGCGTAGTGATGACGCAGAGCTACGAAAAGGCGGTAACGAGGGCGAATAGCAAAGGTAACGAATCCGTTCAACTCACCACTCAACCGGACAAAATAAAACCCCAACTTGGCGCTCCGGCTTGTGGGGTGTCCGGGCGTTGGCTACCGTGTCCACGGTTGTCATCAGGTCCACGGACGGGTGACGACGCGGCCAGTCGGAGTTCGTCTGAGCGTCACGAACCCGACGAAGCCGCATCGGAAACCCGACAACGGAGGGTGTGCGTGCGCCAGCAGCTGTTGGATGAGCCCGATAGATATCGCGGCCGCCGCCGTGTGCCGACCCCGCCCCGCAGCCGCTACGCCGCCGTCGTCACCACCGCCTTCGTCGGCGCGGGCGTCGTCGCCCTCGGCGCCAGCGCGATGCCCGACGCCAAGGGCGTCAGCCCCTCGGTCCTCGACGAGCTGCGGCAGGCGTCGGTCACCAGCCAGGAGCTCGCCGACCGGACCGTCGCCGACGAGCGCGCCAGCCGTGACACCACCCGCCTGGCCTCTGACGAGGCCGCCGAGCCCGAGGTCTGGCTGCTGCCCCTTCAGGGCTACGAGTTCACCGCCCCGTACGGCATGCGCTGGGGCGAGCTGCACACCGGCATCGACCTGGTCGCCCCGGAGGGCACCCCGTACGTCTCCATCCACGACGGCACGGTCACCAAGGCCGGCTGGTTCGGCGGGTACGGCTACACGGTGATCGTCCGGCACGCCGACGGCAGCGAGGCGATCTACGGCCACTCCTCCCAGCTCAGCGTCCAGGAGGGCCAGCAGGTCAAGGCGGGCGACCAGCTCGGCCTGGTCGGCAACACCGGCCACTCCTACGGCTCCCACCTGCATCTCGAGGTCCACGTCAAGGGCGAGCCGCTCGACCCGGTGCCGTGGCTCCAGGACCGCGGAGTGGACATCAAGCTACAAGTCGAGGCAATCTACAGCGACGTAACCGCGTCCTGACGTACCGCAACGACCGATCACCGCCCGGATCGAACGATCCGGGCGGTTTTCTGTGTCCTCGCGGCGGCGAAAGTGTGCTGCGTCACTCGACCAGCTGTGACCGTTCGCACTCTCCAGCATGATCATTTTTCTGGACGTAAGACGCCGTACCAGGGCATAGCCGGGCACCGACCCTGTTCGCTCCCCGGGTCGCGGTCGAACCCCGGACCACCTGCGTCGGCGGGCCGGCCGACGATTTCCGGGTCCCGTAGCCCCTCGACTGTGAAGGTCACCGTGCAGGAAGACAGCTTCAGCCAGAACCAGAACACCCGCGACGAGGCCACGGAACCCGGTGCCGGACGCCCCTGGTGGCACCGGCTTCGGACCCGGTACCTCGTGGCGGGGGCGGCGGCCCTGGTCGGTCTCGGTCTGACCGGCGCCACCGTGATCGCCACCGGCTCCGACGACGCCCCCGCCCCCGCCCCGGTCGCCCTGGACGCCGAGGCCCGTGCCGAGGCCGCCGCCCGGGCCGACCGCGCCGACCGCCCGCCGGTCACCCCCTCGGCGACCGCGACGACCCCGACGCCCGCCCCGACCTCGGCCAGCCCCAGCCGCAGTACGACCCCGAAGCCCACCCGGAAGGCCACCAGCGCCCCCAAGCCCACCCGGAAGGCCACCGCCAAGCCGAAGGCCGCCTGGGTCAACCCGATGCCCGGCGCGGCGGTCACGTCCTGCTACGGGCCGCGCTGGGGCACCCTGCACGCCGGCATCGACCTGGCCCTCCCGGCCGGCACGCCGGTCCGGGCCGTCGCCGCCGGCACGGTGACCAAGGCCGGCGACGCCGGTGACGGGTACGGCATCTCGGTCTTCGTCGACCACGGCAACGGCTACCTGACCCACTACGCCCACCTGAACTCGACGGCGGTCTCCGTCGGAACGAAGGTCGGCGCCGGCACCACCATCGGCCGCGAGGGCTCCACCGGCGACTCCACCGGGCCGCACCTGCACTTCGAGGTGCACCAGGGTGGCATGTGGAACCAGATCGATCCGGCCCCGTTCATGCGGGCCCGCGGCGTCGACCTGGGCTGCTGACCCAGGGGCTGAGGCCCGCCGGAGCACCACTGCCCCTCGACGACGTGCCCGCGTCCCGCAGAGACGAGTCGCGGCCAGCAGCGCGGTGGTGGTGGGCGACCGACGGCGCGTACCCGGACCCCCGGATGCCGCCCGGCCCCGGCTCGGCACGAGAGTGTGCGGAGCCGGGGCCGGGACGCGCCGGGAGATCCCGGCCGGATGGTTCAGGCTGCCGGGACGGGCTTCGCCCGGCCCAGCGCCGGCGGGCTCACGCGGTACGCCGACGATCCGATCCGTTTCCGCAGGCCACGGGACCGGCCGACGGCGGTGACAACCTCGCTGGCGCGCGGTACGGGTACTCGATCAGCGCCGTGATCGGTGCCCCGCGCCGGTCAGAGCTTCTCGATCGGGGCGTGCCGGAGCACCAGCCACAGTTTCTGGTCGCCGAAGTCGATCTGCGCCCGCGCGCCCGGCCCGTGCCCCTCGACCGCCGTCACCCGGCCCAACCCGTAGCGCTGGTGGTTGATCCGGTCACCGACCGCCACCTTCGGAGCCTGGGGCAGCTCGCTGGCGGTGGCGAGGCGACTGCCGTCCACGCCGAGCCGCTTGGCGAGCTGCGCCGCCCGTGGCGTACCGCCGGTGAACCCGCCGCCCCGGCCAGTGCCGGGCCGGTCGCCGCCGCCCGCCCGACCGCCGACACCGCCGCCCCCGCCGGCCCAGGAGGTGTACGAGCCCTCGGTCCGCTCCCAGCGGACCAGTTCGGTCGGCAGCTCCTCCATGAACCGCGACGGCGGGTTGTAGGCCGGCTGCCCCCAGGCCGTGCGGGTAACCGCCCGGGAGAGGTAGAGGCGCTGCCGGGCCCGGGTGATGCCGACGTACGCGAGCCGCCGCTCCTCCTCCAGCTCACGGGTGTCGCCGAGCGAACGCAGGTGGGGGAAGACGCCGTCCTCCAGGCCGGTGAGGAAGACCACCGGGAACTCGAGGCCCTTGGCGGTGTGCAGGGTCATCAGGGTGACCACGCCCTGGTGGTCGGGGTCGTCGCTGGGGATCTGGTCGGCGTCGGCGACCAGCGCGACCTGCTCCAGGAAGCCGGCCACGGTGGCCCGCTCCCCGTCCGCGCCGAGCGCCTCGACCCGCTCGGTGTACTCCCGGGCGACGCTGACCAACTCCTGGAGGTTGTCCACCCGGCCGGCGTCCTGCGGGTCCAGGCTCTCCTCCAGCTCGGCCAGGTAGCCCGAGCGGGTCAGCAGCGCCTCCAGCACCTCCTCCGGGGTGCCGGTGTCGGCCAGCTCGCGGACCCCGTCGAGCAGGGCGACGAACTCGGTGATCGCGTTCGCCGCCCGGGTCGAGATCCCCGGGGCATCCTTCGCCTTCCGCAGCGCGGCCCCGAAGGAGATCCGGTCCCGGCCGGCCAACGCCTCCAGGCACGCCTCGGCCCGGTCGCCGATGCCCCGGCGCGGGGTGTTCAGGATCCGGCGGACGCTGACCGTGTCGTCGGCGTTCACCACCGCACGCAGGTAGGCCAGTGCGTCGCGGACCTCCTTGCGCTCGTAGAAGCGCACTCCGCCGACGACCTTGTACGGCAGGCCGACCCGGATGAAGACCTCCTCGAAGACCCGCGACTGGGCGTTGGTGCGGTAGAAGACCGCCACGTCACCGGGGCGGGTCTCCCCCGCGTCGACCAGCCGGTCGATCTCGCGGGCCACCCAGTCCGCTTCGGCGTGCTCGGTGTCGGCGACGTACCCGACGATCTGCTCACCGGCCCCGGCGTCGCTCCAGAGCCGCTTCGGCTTGCGGGAGGTGTTCCGGTCGATGACCGCGTTGGCCGCGCTCAGGATGGTCTGGGTGGAGCGGTAGTTCTGCTCCAGCAGGATCGTCCGGGCGTCGGTGAAGTCCCGCTCGAACTCCAGGATGTTACGGATCGTCGCGCCCCGGAACGCGTAGATCGACTGGTCGGCGTCGCCGACCACGCAGAGCTCGGCCGGCTCGATGCCCTCGGTGCCGGAGACCAGCTCCTTGATCAGCACGTACTGGGCGTGGTTGGTGTCCTGGTACTCGTCGACCAGCACGTGCCGGAACCGGCGGCGGTAGCTCTCCGCGACGTGCGGGTGCGACTGGAGCAGGTGCACCGTCGTCATGATCAGGTCGTCGAAGTCCAGCGCGTGCGCCTCCCGCAGCCGCCGCTGGTAGAGCGTGTACGCCTCGGCGAGCGCCCGCTCGTTGGGCCCCTTGGCCCGGTCGGCGAACGCCTCCGGGTCGACCAGTTCGTTCTTCAGGTTGGAGACCTGGGCGGCCAGCCCCCGGGCCGGGTAACGCTTCGGGTCGAGGTCGAGCTCGCGGGCGACGAGCTGCATCAACCGGCGGGAGTCGTCGGCGTCGTAGATGGAGAAGGTCGACTTCAGCCCGGCGTGCTCGTGCTCGGCGCGCAGGATCCGCACGCAGGCGGAGTGGAACGTCGACACCCACATCAGCCGCGCACGTGGGCCGACCAGGGCGGTCACCCGCTCCTTCATCTCGCCGGCGGCCTTGTTGGTGAAGGTGATCGCGATGATCTCGCCGGGGTGCACGTCCCGCGCGGCGAGCAGGTAGGCGATCCGGTTGGTCAGCACCCGGGTCTTGCCCGAGCCGGCGCCGGCCACGATCAGCAGCGGTGACCCGGCGTGGGTGACCGCCTCCCGCTGCGGGCCGTTCAACCCGGCGAGCAGGCTCTCCGGATCGGACCGGGCCGGTCCGGAGCCCGCGCGGGAGGGCACGGCGGACGGGGACTCCGGCGCGGACTGGGACGGCGGGATTTCGAAGAGAGCATGCATCGCACGGCGAGTCTATGCCGCCCGACCGACACTTCCGCCCGCGGTGCGTCCCCGGCCCGCCGCGCGCCTCCCCCGCGACGTCCCGGTCCTGGTGGCGGTACGGCCGAATTGCGGAACGCTTGCGCCCCGGGCCACCGGATGGGCATACTCGACGGCGTGTTCGGTCAGCGCTTCTCCTTTTACTACGGCTCCGGGAGTCCGGCAGCCGCAGGTCGCGCCTGATCGATCAGACCTACGAATGCCCCGGGCTCCTGGAGTCCGGGGCTTTTCCGTCCCGGGATCCGGGCACCGGGCACCACTGTGCGAGAGGTACCCGATGATGACAGACGTGGTGGAGCAGAACGGCGAGTCGGCCGGGACGACGCGTCCGGGCGGCCAGGAGGGCCCGGTCGAGGCGCAGACCGGTACGCAGGAGCCGGACGCGGCGGCCCGGATCGTCGCCATCCGGGAACGGATCGACGAGATCGACCAACGGTTGATCGAGCTCTGGCAGGAGCGGGCCGGTCTGTCCCAGCAGGTCGGCAGGACCCGGATCGCCTCCGGCGGAACCCGGCTGGTGCTCTCCCGGGAGCAGGCGATCCTGGAGCGGTTCCGGACGGCGCTGGGGGCCGACGGCGTCCAGCTCGCCCTCCTGCTGCTGCGCGCCGGCCGCGGACCGCTCTGACCTCCCGCGCGGCGTTTGCCGTCGGCACGCCGGTCGGCTTCGGCGCGGGTCGTCACGCCGCTGGCCGGCACGCCGGTCGACACAGATCCGGGGCGCCGGCCGGATGACCGACGCCCCGGATACTGAGGAGGCACTTCCTTTCACCACTGGCCCGGTACGGGTGGCCGGATCAGCGGCGTCTTTGTGCTACTCGACCGCGTGCACCACGTCGCGGGGCTCCGCGAAGTGGCAGGCGCTCGGGTGAGCGGAGTGTTCCCGTGCCTCCAGGGCCGGCACCTGCTCGGCGCAGATGTCCTGCGCCTTCCAGCACCGGGTGCGGAACCGGCAGCCCGACGGGGGGTTGGCCGGCGACGGCACGTCGCCGGTCAGGACGATCTGGTCCCGCAGCCCACGGAGCTTCGGGTCGGGGACCGGCACCGCCGAGAGCAGCGCCTGGGTGTACGGGTGGGTCGGGTTCTCGTAGATCTCGTCCTCGGTGCCGATCTCGACGATCTTGCCGAGGTACATCACCGCGACCCGGTCGGCGATGTGCCGGACCACCGACAGGTCGTGCGCGATGAAGATGTACGACAGCCCCAGTTCGTCCTGGAGCTTCTCCAGCAGGTTGACCACCTGGGCCTGGATCGAGACGTCCAGGGCCGAGACCGGCTCATCGCAGAGGATGATCTCCGGGTTGAGCGCCAGCGCCCGCGCGATGCCGATACGCTGCCGCTGGCCGCCGGAGAACTGGTGCGGGTACCGGTTGATGTGGTCGGGGTTGAGACCGACCAGGTCGATCAGCTCCTGGACCCGCGTCCGCCGCTTCGCCTTCGGCACCACGTCCGGGTGCACCTCGAACGGCTCCCCGACGATGTCCCCGACGGTCATCCGGGGGTTCAGCGAGGTGTACGGGTCCTGCATGACGAGCTGGATGTTCCGCCGGCCACGCCGCCGCTCCGACGCGCCCACCTTGGACATGTTCCGACCCTGGACGAACAGGTCGCCCGAGGTGGGCGTCTCCAGACCGACCAGGAGCCGGGCCAGCGTCGACTTGCCGCAGCCGGACTCGCCGACGATGCCCAGGGTCTCGCCCCGACGCAGCTCGATGTTGATCCCGTCGACCGCGCGGACCGCGCCGATCTGCTTCTTGAAGACGATGCCCTTGGTCAGCGGGAAGTGCTTCACCAGGTCGCGGGTCTCGAGCACGAGGTCACCCATCGCCCTTGACCTCCTTCCAGAAGTGGCAGGCCGCCGTCCGGTCCGACGACACCGTGTACAGCGGCGGCGCGGGATCCTTGCGGCAGACGTCCTGTGCGTACCGGCACCGCGGGTTGAACGAGCAGCCCGGCGGGATGTTCGTCAGGACCGGCGGAAGCCCCTTGATCGCGCTGAGCTCCTGGCCCTTGAGGTCGAGCCGGGGGATCGACTCCAGCAGACCCTTGGTGTACGGGTGGGCCGGGTTGGCGTAGATGTCGTCGACCCCGGCTTCCTCGATCACCCGGCCGGCGTACATGACCGAGATCCGGTCCGCCACGTCGGCCACCACGCCCATGTCGTGCGTGATGAGCACCAGGCCCATGTTCCGCTCCTGCTGGAGCTCGGCCAGCAGCGCCATGATCTGGGCCTGCACGGTCACGTCCAGCGCCGTGGTCGGCTCGTCGGCGATCAGCACCTCGGGGTCGAGGGCCAGCGCCATGGCGATCATGACCCGCTGCCGCATGCCGCCGGAGAACTGGTGCGGGTAGTCGTTCACCCGCTGGTTCGCCGCCGGGATCTTGACCAGGTCGAGCAGTTCCACCGCGCGCGCCTTGGCGTCCTTGCGGGACATGCCCCGGTGCTTGCGGTACAGCTCGCCGAGCTGGAACCCGACGGTGAAGACCGGGTTCAGCGCGGAGAGCGCGTCCTGGAAGATCATCGCGATTTTGTTGGCCCGGACCCTGCGGCGCTGCTCCTCCGGGAGCTTGAGCAGGTCCACGCCCCGGTAGAGGATCTCGCCGCCGGTGATGAACCCGGGCGGGCTGTCCAGGATGCCCATGATCGCCTGGGCGGTGACGCTCTTGCCGCAGCCGGACTCACCGAGGATCGCCCGGGTCTCGCCCGGGGCCACGTCGAAGCTGACCCCGTTGACCGCCTTGGCGATGCCGTTGCGGGTGCGGAACTCGACCTGGAGGTTCTTGACCTGCAATGGCAGCGCGTTCGGGTCGAGGCCGGGCAGAGCGTCCATCTTGACGTTGACGTCAGAACTCATGCTGCTCACCGGAACTTCGGGTCGAGGGCGTCACGCAGGGCGTCACCCATGAGGATGAAGGACAGCACCGTGCCGACCAGCAGCCCGCAGGGGAAGAGCAGCAACCACGGGTCCTCCAGGAAGTAGACCTGGTGGGCGCTGATCATGATGCCCCAGGACTGCGCGGGCGGCTGGAGGCCGACACCGAGGAAGGTCAGGGTGGCCTCGGCGGCGACGAACGAGCCGAGCACGATCGTGGCGTAGACCAGCATCGGCGCGATGGCGTTCGGCAGGATGTGCCGGAACATCAGTCGGCCGTTGTTGGCGCCCACCGCCTTCGCCGCGTGCACGTAGTCCAGGTCCTTGGAGGAGATCACGCTGCCCCGGATGATCCGGGCGATGGTGGGCCAGCCGAGCACCACCAACACCATGGTCAACGTCCACTCGTTCTGCCGCTTGATGACCGTGAGGAACACGATCGCGCCGAGCAGGAACGGCAGCGAGAAGAAGATGTCCATCACCCGGGAGATGATCGCGTCGGTCCAGCCGCCGTAGTAGCCGGCGAGCAGGCCGAAGAAACCACCGATCAGCACGATGCCGAGGGTGGCGAGCACCGCGATCAGCATCGAGGGCCGGGCCCCGTAGATGGCGTGCGAGTAGTAGTCGCAGCCGAGGATGTCGAAGCCGAACGGGTGGTCACCGCTCGGGGGGATCCGGGACCGGCCGGTGTTGCAGTCCCGCGGGTCCTGGCTCGTCCACAGCTTGGGGAAGAGTGCCATGGAGCCGACGACGAGAATGTAGATCGCCGCGATCACGAAGATCGGGTCGCGGACCAGTTGCCGGCCGGCGTCCGCCCAGAGACTCGCGCTACGCGCCTTGCCGCCCTTGTCCGGGCTGGGCGCGCCGGCCACCGCGGTGGCGGCTGAGGAGTCACCGCTCATTGCGGTGCCGGCGCTGCTCAAGTCACTCATGTCCCACCTCGTTTCGCTTCGACCTGCCGACCCGCGGAACCCCGACGGCCCGCTGTGTGAGCTGTCGTCGTTCACTCATAACGGATCCTCGGGTCGAGGACGGCGTAGAGAATGTCGACCAGCAGGTTGGCGACCAGGAAGACCAGGGCGAGCATGGTCACCACGCCGACCACCACCGACGACTCACCGGTCCGGGCGGCCTGGGTGACCAGCCGGCCGATGCCCGGCACGTTGAAGATGGTCTCGGTGACCACCGCACCGCCGAGCAGGCCGCCGATGTCGACACCGATCAGGGTGACCACGGGGATGAGCGAGTTACGCAGCGTGTGCACGCCGATGACCCGCTTGTTCTTCAGGCCCTTGGCCTTGGCGGTCCGGACGAAGTCGGCCCGGATGTTCTCCATGATGCTGGTCCGGGTCAGGCGGGCGGTGGTGGCCAGCGCGGTGGCACCGAGGACCAGGCCGGGGACGACCAGGCTGGCCCAGGGGTAGTCCGGCTTGAAGACCGGGCTGAACACGCCCTCCGCGATCACGTCGGGCACCCAGTCCTGGTCCCGCACGACGTTGCCGAACTTGACCCCGATGAACTCCCGAACCAGGACGCCGAGCACGAAGATCGGCACCGAGATCATGAAGACCGTGGAGATCTTGACGAGGTAGTCGGTGAAGCTGCCGCTGCGCAGACCGGCCAGCACACCGGCGATGATGCCGACGACGACCTCGAAGAGGATCGCGATGACGACGAGCTTCAGGGTGTACGGGATGGCATCGGCCACGAGGTCCGTCACCGAGCGGAAGCGGAGGTTAACGCCGAAGTCGAAGTGGAGGAAGATGTCCTCCAGCCGGTTGCCGAACATCTTGATGCACCAGTTGCCCCGTTGGTCCAGACACGGGTCGTCATAGCCAAGTCGTTCCTTCATGGCGTTCAGGACCGACTCCGGCGGCGTCCGGTCGCCGAAGAGCGCCCGGACCGGGTTCCCGCTGAACTGGACCGCCAGCGAGGTGAGGTAGTGCAGCAGGAACATGGTGCCCAGCACGGTGGGTATGAACTGGAGCAACCGTCGGAGGACGTAGCGCCCCATGTCTGTTTCTCCTCTCGGCGCTGACGTGGCGGCAACGCCCTCCCTCGTAGGGAGATCGTTGCCGCCACGTCGTCATACGGCTAGATCAGGGAAGTGAAGCTCAGTTCTGCTTCATC
The DNA here is from genome assembly GCF_044459745.1 of Micromonospora sp. NPDC050187. NCBI lineage: Bacteria > Bacillati > Actinomycetota > Actinomycetes > Micromonosporales > Micromonosporaceae > Micromonospora > Micromonospora sp. NPDC050187. Next base: position 214,484 of record NZ_JBITJH010000008.1, on the reverse strand, counting down.
GTCATCTGGCCGTAGTCAGCGTCCGCGACGGCGTTCCAGACGAACTTTTCGACGTTCTCGCCGTAGACCGCGCCCACCTTGCCCCACCACATCGGGATGACCGGCAGGTCCTCCAGGATCAGGTCCTCCGCCTTCTGGTAGAAGGGGATCGCCTCCTGGATGGAGTTGGCAGCGTCACCCTGCTTCAGCAGGGCGTCGAACTCGGGGTTCGAGTAGGTGGAGTTGTTGCTGTCCGCGCCGGTGCTGTACAGCGGAGCGAGGTAGCTCTCCAGGAACGGGTAGTCCGCACTCCAGCCGAGACGGAACGGGCCGGTGAACTTCCGGTTGTCCGCAGTCTCCAGGTACTCGGCGAACTGCAGGTTGACCTTCAGCTCGTAGTCGATGCCGAGAGCAGCCTTGACCTGGTCACCAACGGCCTGGAGCCAGGCGTCGTGGCCGGCGCCGGCGTTGGCCCAGAGCTGGAGCTTGCCGCCCTTCCAGCCACCCGCCTCGGCGAGGAGCTGCTTGGCCTTCTCGATGTCCTTCTTGCAGTACTGGCAGGCGTTCTCACGAGCACCCTCGAAGGACGGCGCGACGTAGCCGCTGGCCGGGGTGAACCGGCCGTTGAAGACGGCGTCGATGATCGACTGGCGGTCGATGACCATCGAGATGGCCTGGCGGACCCGCTTGTCCTTGAAGTTCTCGTTGTAGATCGGCATGCCGACGTAGGTGAAGCTGTCGCTCGGCTGCTCGTAGAGGCGGTCGCCGTAGGTGGCCTTGGCCTCCTTGTACCGCGCCGGCGGCAGGGTGTACAGCACGTCCAGCTCACCGGCCTGGAAGGCGGCGTAGCCGGCGTCGACGTCGGCGAAGATCCGGTAGTTGATCTTGTCCGGCTTGCCCGGGTCGCCCTTCCAGCTGTCGCTGCGGACGACGGTGATGCCGACGTTGTGCTGCCAGCTGCCCTCGATCTTGTAAGGGCCGTTGCCGATCGGCGTCTCGTTGCACTTGTCCTTGTCCGCGATGCACGCCTCGGCCATCGGGGAGAAGCCCGGGTAGCCGATCGTGGTCGGGAAGCCGGAGAAGGGCTCGGTCAGCTCGACGGTGAAGGTCAGTTCGTCGACCTTCTTCAGGCCGGAGAGCTCCTTGGCCTTCGGCTCCGGGGCCTTCTTGGGGCCGTCGCCGTCCGGGTCCTCGGACGAGACGTCCTTGATCCCGGCGATCCGCTTCATGAAGTACGCGTTGTTCTGGGCGTTCGGCCCGTACGCCGCGAAGTTCCACGACCGGATGAAGGCGTCGGCGTTGACCTTCTCACCGTTGTCGAAGGTGTAGCCGTCCTTGATCTTGATCGTCCAGAGCTTCTGGTCCTGGGACTCGATCGACTCGGCCAGGTCGTTCTCCGGGGCACCGGTCTCGGCGTTGTACTTGACCAGACCACGGTAGATCTGACGGATCACGTACAGCGACGGCTCGTCGTCCGCAGCGGACGGCAGCAGGAACGCCGGCTCCGACGCGTAGACGCGGAGTTCGCCACCGCTCTTGCCCGAATCCGACGTATTTTCGTCGCCACCACCGCTGCATGCGGTGGCCAACATGGCGGTGGCGGTCGCAGCGACCGCCACCTTCAGGAATTTCCCGCGCATGGGAGTGCCTCCTCAGGGCGCTCGGCTCACGAGGGGGTTGTGAGGTGGTTGCCACTGTGACACCAGATGCGCCGCAGCGGAAAGCGGTGTTATCAAGCCGATACCCGGCCGGGACGGTGCCGACATCGGCCCACACCGAGCCGTGATCCGCACCGATCGTCGCTCGCTGACCGGTTCCGCAGCGCTGGTCAGCGGGCATCACCACAGACGGCACCGCCAGCAGGGAGCTTCGCCGCGTGAGCATCGTCACGCTCCGCAGCGCCACGGAAGCTCGCTGTTTTCCACCCGTCCAGATGATGGCGGATTCGGCTGTGCGGGCACTTTCCACCCCTGCTCGGACGAGGGTGCCGAGGTGACGTGACGTACCGGCACGCGCCGCGAATTGTCCGGCACGCCGACCCGTTCGTCACCCGATTATCGGCGTTCGCCCCGGTGACCGCACCGGGTGGCCGAGCCGGTCACACCAGCCGGCGGTCGGCCGCCCAGCGGGACAGCTCGTACCGGTTGGACATCTGGAGCTTGCGCAACACGTTCGATACGTGCGTCTCCACCGTCTTGATGGAGATGTACAGCTCCTTGGCGATCTCCTTGTACGCGTACCCCCGGGCCAGCAGCCGCAGCACCTCGCGTTCCCGGTTGGTCAGCTGGTCCAGCTCCGGGTCGGCGACCGGGGTGTCCGGCCGGGCCGCGAAGGCGTCCAGCACGAACCCGGCCAGCCGGGGGGAGAAGACCGCGTCGCCGTCGGCCACCCGGCGGATCGCCGCGGCCAGTTCGTCCGGGGAGATCGTCTTGGTCACGTAGCCCCGGGCCCCGGCCCGGATCAGGCCGATCACGTCCTCGGCGGCGTCCGACACGCTCAACGCGAGGAACCGCACCTGCGGGTGGGAACGTCGCACCGCCTCCAGCACGGCCCGGCCGCCGCCGTCCGGCATGTGCACGTCCAGCAGCACGACGTCGGGACGGGCCGCCGCGATCCGGGCGACCGCCTCGGCGACGGTGCTCGCCTCCCCCACGACCTCGACGTGCGCGCCCAGCTCGGCCCGGACGCCGGCGCGGAACATCGCGTGGTCGTCGACGAGAAACACCCGCAGCCGCTCGTCGCGACCGCCTACCTGTTCGACCTGCTCGGACATGGTCACCTGTCCCTTTCCGCCGTGGCACCGTTCCCGTTCCCGGAGACCGGCAGAATCAACCGGACCTCGGTCCCCTCTCCGGGTCCGGAACGGATCTCCGCCCGCCCGCCGTGCCGTTTCATCCGCCCGATGATGGAACCTCGTACCCCGTGTCGGTGATCATCCACCGTCTCCTGGTCGAACCCGACACCCCGGTCCCGGACGAAGACGCTGACCTGGTCCGGCTCCACCTCGGCGTAGAGCGAGACAGTCTGCACCCGGGCGTGCTTGGCCGCGTTCACCATCGCCTCGCGGGCGGCGGCGACCAGCGCGCCCACCCGCTCGTCGGTCTCCCGGTCGCCCACCACCACCGCCTCCACGGTGATCGCGAAGGTGTCCTCCACCTCGGCCGCCGCCTGTTCGAGCGCGGCGGCGAAGCGCTCGGTGGCTGAGGCGGCCGGCTTGTAGAGCCAGCTGCGCAGCGTCCGCTCCTGCCCCCGGGCGAGTCGCTGCACCGTCTTGACGTCGGCGGCGTTGCGCTGGATCAGGGCAAGGGTGTGCAGGACCTGGTCGTGGATCATGGCGGCCAGCTCGGCGCGTTCCTGTTCCCGGATCCGCCCCTCCCGTTCCGAGCGGAGCTGGTTGAACGTCCGCCAGAGCAGGGGCGCGGCCACCACCCCGACCCCGGCCAGCCCGACCAGCGCGAAGATCACCCCGTTGATCACGGCGTCGACGTTCTGCACCGGCGAGTAGACCGCCGCGACGCCGATGATGCCGACCGCGACCAACACCCCACCGCCGACGAATCGGAGCACGAAGGCCCGCCGGTCGGTCTCCTCGACCACCGCGCTCAGCCAGGGCAGCGGCAGGGAACCGTTGGCCTGGCCTCGGCGTTCCGGGGACTGGTGCCAGATCACGCCCGCGCCGACCGCGATGATGGCGACCAGCCAGCCGGCGGTGCCGGCGACACCGACCGAGTCGAAGAGCCGCATCTGCACCAGCAGCACGGCCAGACCGATCACCACGAACGGCAGCAGCTGGGCGATGTCCCGTCGGGGCGGGGTGGCGGTGTCCCCCGGCCGTACCGGGACCACCGCCCAGAACGCGGCGTAGAGGAGCAGACCGAGTCCGCTGAGGCCGAGCAGCACCATGAAGGCGATCCGCACCCGTACCACCGAGACACCGATGTGCTCGGCGATGCCGGCGGCCACGCCCACGGCCATCCGGTGCTCGCGGGCCCGGTAGAGCCGGGGCGGCTGGGTCACGGTACTGATCGCGGGCTCCCTGGTCGCGACGGCCGACGCCGAATCGGTTCACCATGGCGTCGTCACCGATCGTCACACGGGCCACGGTCGCGGGGCCACGGGGACGCCCCCGAGTTTCCCGAGCGTCGGATCTCAGGGTGCGCTCAGGGTGGGTCCCGACGACGACCCGTCCCGACACCTAGCAGGATCTACCGGTATGACCGAGGAATCCGCCCGGTCGCCCCGCCCGGAGGCGACCCAGCCGGGCGTACCACCGTCGCCACCGGCCGGGAGTGCGATCGCGACGTCCCCGACGTGGGACGCCGGGCCATCGCCCGCAGGGCCGGAAGCCGTCCCCGGCGGAGTCGGCTTCACCTCACGGTACGGCCTGGTCCGCCCCCGGGAGGGGCGTTACCTGGCCGGGGTCTGCGCGGCGGTCGGGCGGGCCACCAACACCGACCCGGTGCTGTGGCGGGTGCTCCTCGCCGTGCTCGGTTTCTTCGGTGGCGTCGGGATCCTGATCTACGTGTCGGCGTGGCTGATCATCCCCGGCGAGGGGGACAGCGCCTCCCCGGTCGAGTCGATGCTGGGCCGGGGTCGGTCGAGCATGTCGCCGATCACGGTGATCGTGCTGAGCATCCTGGTCGCGGTGAGCTTCGGCTACATCGTGACGGACGCCTTCCGGGCCGTACTGCTCGGTGCGGCGATCCTGATCGGCGGGGCGCTGCTGCTCAACCGGGACCACCCCGCCTGGGACCGCTCCGGCCGCACCCCGTCGCCCGCCGGGCCGCCGACCACGCCACTGCCGGGTCCGGTGCCCCCGGTGGCCTACCCCGCCCCGGGTCCGGTACCGCCCACGGCAACGCGGCCGGAGGTACCGGTGTCCGCGTCGGCCCCCGCCACGCCATGGTCGCCGGCCCCCGGAGCGGTGTTCCCCGAGGTGCCCCGTTGGCCGGCCCAGGAGCCGGTGGCCGCCCCGACCCCACCGGTGCCACTGCCCCCGGCCGGGTCGCTGCCACCGGTCGCCCTCGTGTCCACCCCGCCCGGCTACCGCCCGCCCTTCGCCCCGCACGGCCCGTACGCCCGCTCCAGTCCCCCATCGCCCGCACCGCCCCCGCCCCGGCCGGCACCGAAGCGTCCCCGGGAGCGCTCACCGCTCGGTCCGGCGACGTTCTCGCTGGTCTTCCTCGCCTGCGGGGTGGTCGCCGTCCTCAACCTGGTCGGGGTGGTCCGGGTCAGCGCGTCGGCGTACTTCGCGGCGGCGCTGGCCACCATCGGTCTCGGGCTGCTGGTGGGTGCCTGGTTCGGCCGGGCCCGCTGGTTGATCGCGCTGGGGCTGGTCACCTCGGCGGCGCTCGGCTTCGTCACCGCGGTCGAGTCGTTCGAGGAGTGGCGCAGGGATAACGGGAACCTGACCTGGGCCCCGGCGAGCTACGAGGACATCGCCCCCCGGTACGAGAACACCTTCGGCGACGCGGTGCTGGATCTGCGGGCGATGGACTTCGACCAGCGGGACACCCAGACCACCATCGTCGTCTCCTTCGGGCACAGCACCGTGCTGCTGCCGCCGAACGTCGACGTGATCACCCACGCCGAGGTGAACGCCAGTGACGCCGTCATCTTCGGGGTTCGCACCGGCGGCCCGGGCCGCCAGGTGCGCCAGTCCACCGACCTGGGCGCCGACGGTACGGGCGGCGGCACACTGCGGCTGTTCATCCAGGTCAACGCCGGAGCGTTGGAGGTGACCCGGTGAGAGCGCACCGCACCGACCTGCTGTCCCTGACCTTCGGGCTGCTCTTCCTAGCTGCCGCGGCCTGGTGGCTGCTGGCGCAACTGCTCGGCCTGGTGGTGCCGATCGGCTGGTTCCTGGCCGGCGCGCTCGTCGTGGTCGGCACGCTGGGTCTGCTGGGCGCACTGCGCGCGGCCCGCACGCCGGCGGTCGAGGACCGGACGGCCGGCACGCGCGACGAGCCCGGCACGCGCGACAACCCGGACCGGACGCCGGACGGCCGGGCAGACCGCGATGACCGTGCCCGCCGGGAAGACGGGGACGGTTGACCGTGCGCGGAAGACCGGAGCTCTGCCCGCGCCGGTGCGGCCGCTGGCTCGTGCCGCCTATGCTGGCTGGTGGAGACTTCGCTCCCGCCGCCGGCACGCCTCGTCCGCGCCGTCGCGGCCCCTCCGCTGCGATTTCCGTCCCGATGCTGCTAGGAGCCCGTCCGACATGACTCAGTCCCCCGCCGTGCGCAGCCTTGGCCGGTTCGGTGAGGTTCGCATCGGCGAGCGCGCCGCGCGTACCCTCGCCGCCGAGCTCGCCCGGTGCGACGACCGCAAGGCCGCCCTGCTGGTCGGCGTGACCCCGGACGCCCCGGTCCTCGCCGTGGCGATCGAGGCGCTGCTGCCCGGGGACCGCCTCACCGTGGTGCCGGCCGGGTCGACCAGCGCCGCCGAGCTGCGCCGGCACGTCGCGACGCTGGGCAGCTGGGTCGCCGACCGGGTCCGGGTCGTCGACACCCTGGCCGAGGCCGACGCCGCCGATGTCATGATCGTCGCTGAGGCGCTCGCCGGCACCGCCGAGGAGGCCCGTGCGACGCTGGACGGCCTCACCAAGTACCTGACCGAGGGCGGTGTGCTGAGCGTGGCGACGCCGGCCGGACCGGGCCGGACCGCAGGCGCGGCGGCCGAACTCGACCGGCAGGGTGCGCTGCACGGCGTCGGGGTGGACCTGGTACTGCGCAACCAGCCGCCGGTCCGGGTGCACCGGCTCCGGTTCACCCCGGTCAGCGCGGCGACGGCGGCCCGACTCGCTCCGGCGTACCGGCCGTCGAGCGTGCCGCTGACCCGCGACATGCACATCGACTCCAACGGCGTGGCTGCCGCCGGCATCGCCCTCGGGCTGGCCGCGCTGGCCCGGGTGGCCCGGCCGAAGTCGAAGCTGTGGCTGGTGCCGGCGCTCGCCGCCGCCCCGGTGGCGGCATTCTTCCGCGACCCCGAGCGGGACGTCCCGGAGGACCCGTCGGCGGTGGTCGCCGCCGCCGACGGCCGGGTGCTCTCCGTCCAGCGGCTGCACGACGAGCGGTTCGGCGCGGGCGAGTGGCTGCGGGTCGCGGTCTTCCTATCGGTACTCGACGTGCACGTCAACCGGTCCCCGGTGGCCGGCAAGGTGGTCGACTACTTCGTCGCCGACGGCGGTTTCGCCAACGCGATGAAGCCGGAGGCCGAGCACAACGTCGCGGCGTACACGGTGCTGGACACCGAGCACGGCCCGGTGGTGGTCGCGCAGCGTACCGGCCTGATCGCCCGGCGCATCGTGCAGCGTGCCCCGGTCGGTTCGCTGCTCGCCCGGGGTGAGCGCTTCGGCCTGATCCGGTTCGGTTCGCGGACCGACGTCTACCTGCCGGCCGACGCGGCGGACCCGCTGGTGGGGCCGGGCGACAAGGTGATCGGCGGTTCCTCGGTCATCGCCCGCTGGCGCTGAGGACGCGAGAGGGGGTGCCGCGACGTCGCGGCACCCCCTCGTCGTCGGTGACGTCAGGCGGTCCGGCGCTGGTGCAGCCAGAGCAGTGGTCCGCTGGCCAGGTAGGCGACCACGACCAGGGCAAAGGTGAGTCGTGGGTCGACCAGGGCGCCGACCACCGGAGCCAGCCACAGCCACGCCGGCAGCCTGATCAGCCGGGCCAGCTTGGCGTACGGGAAGCTGGAGACCATGGCGAAGGCGAGCAGGGCGACCCCGGCGACCTGGACCACCGGAGGCACCGGAAGGTCGATGACCACGGCGAGCGCCAGCACCATCGCGGCCATGGTGGTCGGCACCCCGCAGAAGAACCGGCCGTCCTTCGGCGAGACGTTGAACCGGGCCAGCCGGATCGCGGCGCAGGCGGCGACGAGTGCGCAGGCCAGCGCGGCGGCGGCGGTCGGCAGGGTGCCGGCCAGCGAGGCGTAGACCACCACCGGGGCGGCGAGGCCGAACGAGCACATGTCGGCCAGCGAGTCCATCTGCGCGCCGAACGGGCTGGCCACGTTGAGCTTGCGGGCCAGCGCGCCGTCGAGCCCGTCGAAGGCGACGCAGGCGATCAGGAGCACCCCCGCGAGGCGCACCTCGCCCTGCATGGCCAGGAAGATCGCGGTGACGCCGAGCATCAGGCTGGCCAGTGTGCACCCGTTGACCAGGGCGAACTTCGCCCGCCGAGCGACCGTACGCTCACCGGGGAGCAGCGGGATCGACCGTGCCGGGGCGTCCTCCACCGGTGTCGTCGGGGCGATCGCGGGGCTCACCGGCATGACGGCCTCGATCTCGGCCCGGTTCAACCGGTCCGAGGCGTACCGCCGGCGCAGCCGGTCGGCGTAGCGGCGCTCGGGCAGGGCCACGTCGGTCGTGTGGCGGGGATCGCCGTCCCGGCGTCCCACCCGGACCAGCAGCACCTGGCGGGCGAACGTACTGCTGCGTCGCAACGGCCCCGCCCAGCGGCGGCCCGCGGGGCGTGGACTGTCAGACGTACGACGCCGGCGCCATGGGGCTCTCGGCACGTTTCCTCCATCACCGAATCGACTCACCGCCTCGCAGGCGGGCGTCCGGCTCTCTCGTGCCGGGCCGCTTCTGGCCCGGCAGCCGTCAAAGCGGAGTACACCATTGCACAGTGGTACGGGACTTGGCGATAGCTGCCGGCGGCACTTATCTCCTACAAACCGCGTTAATCGCCCGGTTGTTCCCGATCGCGGGCTGAGCGCCCTTTTCTCCGCCAATCTCAACTGCCGACTCTACCGGAGCGGGTCGATACCGGCTCGGCGAGCAATCGGCTATCCGATCAGGCGGAGAGCCCGCGCGGCGATGTCGGTCAATGGCAGGCCGGCGGCGTCACGCCGGCTGAACCAGGCGGCCCGTGCGGTGGAACCCCCGGCCAGTTCGGTCACCTCGGGCACGGTCGGCGCCTCCACCACCACCCGGTAGAGCACCCGGACGCCGTGCCAGTCCAGCGGCCGACCCTCCGGTCCCAGGGCCGCGGGGTTGTGCAGACTGCTCGCGTCGAGCAACGCGGTCACCCGACCGAGCTGGCCGGACTCCTCGACGATCTCCCGCAGCAGCGCGGTCACCGGCTGCTCACCGTGGTCGGTCCCGCCACCCGGCAGGTGCCACCGGCCGGCTCCCGGGTAGCCGTCGGCGATCAGGGTGAGCAGTACCCGCTCCGTCGGGTCGGTGACCAGCCCGTACGCTCCGAAACGCTGCCGCCGGTCGAGCGGCGGCGGGTCGTACGGGATGCGCGGGACGGCTCGCGGCGCGCTCTCGGGGAGCGGGGTGACCGGCAGTCCGAGCAGGTCGGCGGTGAACGGCATCAGCGGCAGACCGGCCGCCTCCGCCGGTGCGATCCACGCCACCAGGTCGGTCGTTCCGTCCGGTTCGTGGCGGAGCGTGCCGGACACGCCGTTGACGCGGTAGATGATGCGATCGGTGTGCAGAGCGACCCCGATGTCGGGAAGCCGGACCACGTCGGCCACCACCGCCTCCAGCCCGGCGACCGCGACCGCGAGCCCCGTCTCCTCGGCGAACTCGCGGACCACCGCGTCCGCGGGGTGCTCGGCGTGCTCCAGCCCGCCACCGGGCAGCTGCCAGACGCCGGGGAAGTCGGCCAGGGCGGAGGCCCGGGTCAACAGCACCCGCCCGTCCGCTCCGGTCGACAGCCCGTACGCCCCGACCCGCCGCCGCTCCACCAGCTCTCCCACGACCCCTCCCCCGCTCACCCTTTCCCGCTGATCATGAGGTTAGCCGCGCCCGCGCCGGCGTGGTCGCGCCGCCGACGGTCGTGATCGACGTGCGGAGGTGAGGATGGGGGGTCAGGCGAGGTCGGCGGCCTGGACGGCTTCGGCGGTCACCTCGGTGAGCCGGTCGGCGGGGAGGGTCTCCAGCTCCTCGCGGGCGAACCAGCGGGCCTCGCAGGTGGAGCCGCCGACGTCGGCCACGGTGGGTGGGGCCGGCTGGTCGACCACCACCCGGTAGAAGGCACGGACACCGTGCCAGTCGATCGGATAGCCCTCGGGGCCGAGCGAGGCGGCGTCCCGGTGGCTGGCCACCCCGAGCAGCCCGACCAGGCGACCGGTCTGACCGGTCTCCTCGACGAGTTCCCGGATCAGCGCGGCGCCCGGTTGCTCGCCGTAGTCGGTGCCCCCACCGGGCAGGTGCCAGCAGCCCGCGCCCGGATAGCCGTCGGCCACCCGGGTGAGCAGCACCCGACCCTCCGGGTCGGTGGCCACCGCGTACGCGGCGAAGCGCTGCGCCCGGTGCAGCCCGTCCGGGCCGGGCACCGCGTAGAAGGAGGGGAACTCGGGAGCCTCGTCCGGCACCACGTCGGCAGCACCGGACGGCAGGCCCAGGGCCCGCGCGGTGAACGCGCGCAGCGGCAGCCCGCGCGCCTCGTCCAGGGTGAACCAGCGGGCCAGGTCGGTCGGGCGGTCGACCCGGTCGGTGAGCGTCCCACCCCGGACCGAGACCCGGTAGATGAGGCGGTCGGTGTGGATGGTGATGCCCCGGTCGGGCAGGGCCCGCATGTCGGCGAGGACGTCCGCCAGGCCGGAGACGGCGACGGAGAGCCCGGTCTCGGCGGCGGTCTCCCGGACGACCGTGTGATTCGGGTCCTCACCGTGGTCCACCGCCCCGCCGGGCAGGGACCACGTGCCGGGGGTGCCGGAGCGCTCCGATGCGCGGACCAGCAACACCCGGCCGACCGAGTCGGCACAGACTGCGTATGCCGCGATCCTGCGGAGCGGCTCCAGCATGGTGGTCACGGGGCTGAATTCTCCCCCTGACCAGGTACGACATCGAAAAACAGTCAGATTCCTGACGGAAGGCTTCCCCCTCAGGGATCGATCAGGGTATAGATCCGGGCCCTCACTGAGGGCAACCGGGCGGCGACCGGAGAGGGTGGAGCCATGACATGGACGAGCCCCTCATCCCAGGCCCCGTACAAACAGCTCCGCAGGCCCACCACGGACCGGATGGTCGCCGGGGTCGCCAGCGGCCTCGGCCGCTACTTCGACGTCGACCCCACCCTGGTCCGGGTGGTCTTCGCGGTGTCCACCCTGTTCACCGCCGGCGTGGCGCTGCTGGCGTACCCGGTCATGTGGTTCCTCATGCCCGAGGAGCCGCCGGACGCCCCGGCCTGGCCGCACCCGACGCAGGTCGCGCCACCCGGGTGAGGCGGGTGGCGCGCTCCGGCCACCCGCCCGAAGGCTCCTCGTCGGCCCGCTCGGGTCACTCCCACTCGATGGTGCCCGGGGGCTTGCTGGTCACGTCCAGCACCACCCGGTTGACCTCGGCCACCTCGTTGGTGATCCGGGTGGAGATCCGGGCGACCACGTCGTACGGCAGGCGGGACCAGTCGGCGGTCATCGCGTCCTCGCTGGAGACCGGGCGGAGCACCACCGGGTGGCCGTAGGTGCGCCCGTCACCCTGCACCCCGACGCTGCGCACGTCGGCCAGGAGGACCACCGGGAACTGCCACACGTCCCGGTCCAGGCCGGCGGCGGACAGCTCCTCCCGGGCGATCAGGTCGGCCTGACGGAGCAGGTCCAGCCGCTCCCGGTCGACCGCGCCGATGATCCGGATGGCCAGGCCCGGCCCCGGGAACGGGTGCCGCCAGACCATCGCCTCGGGCAGCCCCAGCTCCAGCCCGAGCGTCCGGACCTCGTCCTTGAAGAGCGTGCGCAGCGGCTCCACCAGGGCGAACTTCAGATCCTCCGGCAGCCCGCCGACGTTGTGGTGGCTCTTGATGTTGGCGGTGCCGCTGCCGCCGCCGGACTCCACCACGTCCGGGTAGAGGGTGCCCTGCACCAGGAACTCGACGTCGCCGTGGGCGGCGATCTCCCGGGCGGCGGCCTCGAAGACCCGGATGAACTCCCGGCCGATGATCTTGCGCTTCTGCTCCGGGTCGGTCACCCCGGCCAGCGCGCCGAGGAACCGCTCCTGCGCGTCCACCACCTTCAGCTTGATGCCGGTGGCGGCCACGTAGTCCTTCTCGACCTGCTCCGCCTCACCGGCGCGCAGCAGACCGTGGTCGACGAAGACGCAGGTGAGCTGGTCACCGACCGCCCGGTGCACCAGGGCGGCGGCGACCGCCGAGTCGACCCCGCCGCTGAGGCCGCAGATGACCTCCTTGTCGCCGACCTGGGCGCGGATCCGCTCGACCTGCTCCTCGATGATGTTGGCCGGGGTCCAGGTCGGCTCGATGCCGGCGATGTCGTAGAGGAAGCGCTGGAGCATCTCCTGCCCGTGCGCGGTGTGCCCGACCTCCGGGTGGAACTGCACGCCGGCCCGGCGGCCGACCACGTCCTCGAAGGCGGCGACCGGGGCGCCCGCCGACTCGGCGGTCACCGTGAAGCCGTCCGGGGCCTCGGTCACGCAGTCGCCGTGGCTCATCCATACCGGCAGCTCGGCCGGCAGCTGCCGCAGCAGCACCCCGGCGTCCACCCGGGGACGCAGCGGCGTACCGCCGTACTCCCGGCTGCCGGTGCGGGCGACGGTGCCGCCGAGGGCCCGCGCCATCGCCTGGAAGCCGTAGCAGATGCCGAAGACCGGCACGTCGGCGGTGAACAGCCCGGCGTCGACCTGCGGCGCACCCGGTTCGTAGACGCTCGACGGGCCGCCGGACAGGATGATCGCCGCCGGGTTCTTCGCCAGCATCTCGGCGACCGGCATCGAGTGCGGCACGATCTCGGAGTAGACCCGCGCCTCACGCACCCGGCGGGCGATGAGCTGGGCGTACTGGGCTCCGAAGTCCACCACGAGGACAGGGCGAGGCGTGCTCATGGCAGCAAAGCCTACCGGCGACGCCAGCGCGGACCGCTCCGGTCCGTCACCGCGCGGCCGTGGTGATCCCCGGCGTGGCGGCGACATGTCGGCCAGGACGCTTGGGGTGCTCCCTTCCGACAGAATCGGAGCCATTGTCAGGCTTTAGGGCTTTCAGCTTAGATATGGTGTTTGTACCATCCGTCCCCAGGTTCTGGAACGACATGACGCCCCGGCTCCGCCCAGGTCGTGCGCAGCGGGCAGCCGGGCGGGCGCGGTGTTTTCGGAGCCGGCCGAGGAGTGCGCATGACCGAGTGGTGGCTGTGGATGTACATCGCCGCCATGGCGGGTGGGGTCGTGCTCTTCACCCGATGGCGGGCGGACCCGTGCGGAGTCCCGCTCAGCGAGTACCGGGTGGCGATCGCGATCCCACTCTGGTCCGGCTTCTGGTACCTGGTCATGGCCTTGGGCGGCGGGCGGGCGGAGGTGGCCGGCCACACGCTCTACTGGGCGCGGTACGTCGACTGGGCGGTCACCTCCCCCCTGTTGCTGGTGGCCCTGATGCTGACCGCGACGCACTCCCTGCCCGGCCGCCGCTGGGGACTGACCGGCGCCATCGTCGGGACGAACTTGGTGATCTTCCTCTGCGGGCTGGCCGCCGAGCTCACGGCGAACACCACGGCCCGCTACACCCTCTACGCGATCGGGGTGCTGGCCTTCCTCGCGGTCTACGGCCTGATCTGGGGACCGATGCACGCCCATGCGCACCGTCAACCGAAGGAGATCGCGGCGGTGTACCGGGAGGCCGCCCTGCTGCTCAGCGTGCTCTGGGTGGGCTACCCCGTGTTCTGGATCATCGGCCCGACCGGTGTCGGTCTGATCAGCTCCGCCACCACCAGCCTGCTCTTCGTCGTGCTGTCCATCCTGACGAAGGTGGGCTGGAGCATCATCGATCTCGGCCGGCTGCGTTCCCTGTCCGGCCGTGGTCAACTCACCGTCGTCTGACCCGGCCACGGAGGCCGGCCCTGCACTGCCGGCGGCAGACGACGGCGGTGCACCGACCCGGCTCCGACGGCCGGAGTCGCGCCCGACCGGCGCGGCGGACGGCCCGGGGAGGCCGGACCGGCTGCTGCTGCGCACCGGGACCACCTCGCAACTCGCCCTCGGCGGGCTGCTGGCGCTGTCGCCGCTGATCGGCGCCTCCGGGCTGGGCGACTCGTCCGCCTTCCTGATCGCGGGACTGCTCCTCGGACTCCCGCACGGCGCGGTCGACCACCTGGTGCCCGCCTGGAAGTCGGCACGCGCCCGGCAACTGCCGGCACGCGTGGCGCTGCTGGTGGTCTACGCGGCCGTCGCCGGGGCCGGACTGGCGGCCTTCCGGGCCGCGCCGCACCTGGCGCTGGTCGGATTCCTCGTCGTGTCGGTCGTCCACTTCGGCACCGCCGACGTGGCGTTCCATGCCGAGCGGGACCGTCGGCCGATCCGACCGGGGGTGTCCGGCGTGCTCGCGTACGGAGGACCGCCGGTGGTCATTCCGTTGGCGCTGTGGCGGGAGCAGGTCGACCCGTTGCTGGCGGCAGTGGCCCCGCAGACGCCGGCGCTGCTCGCCGTCGAGGTGCGGATGCTGGCGCTGGCCACCGTGCTGTGTGCGGTCGCGGTCACCGCGATCCGGCACGTCCGCGCCGGATGCGCCCGCGACGCCGGCCAACCCCTTCTCCTCGTCGGACTGTTCAGTACCGTGCCACCGCCCCTGGCCATCGGGGCGTACTTCGCAGCCTGGCACTCCTACCGCCATGTCGTTCGGTTGCTGCGGCACGATCCGCGGAACACGGCCGATCTGGGGGCCGGACGGCTCGGACCGCCGCTGCGTCGCTTCGCCCGCCAGGCCGCAGCCCCCACGGTGGTCGCCGTCGTCGCCCTGCTCGCCCTGGTCATCTGGCCCGGCCACCGGGCGGACCCGCTGCCCGCGACGGTCGCCGTGCTGGCCGCGCTGACCCTCCCGCACGCGGCGCTGGTCGCCTGGACGGACCGACGCGAACCCGGGCCACCACGCCTGACGGGGCAACCCGGGCAGCGGACCTGAGCACAGTCACCCGGGCAGCGGGCCTGATCACATCCGCAGGGCCCCGGGGGCGCCGGCCGGAACCGCCGGGAGCCGGGGCGGCACCGGCTCCAGCCGACGGTACGGCTCACCGAGCGGCGGCCTCGGGTCCTCGTCGCCCCGGTTCGGCCAGAACGCCATCGCCCGTTCCGCCTGCGCGGTGATCGTCAATGACGGGTTGACGCCCAGGTTCGCCGAGACCGCCGCGCCGTCCAGCACGTGCAGGCCCGGGTGCCCGAAGACCCGGTGGTACGGGTCGATCACCCCGCCGGCCGGGTCGGCACCGATCACCGCGCCGCCCAGGAGGTGCGCGGTCATCGGGATGTCGAACGGCTCGGTCAACGATCCGCCCGGCACCCCGCCGATCTCCTCGGCGAGCAGCCGGGCCGCCTGGTTGCCGGCCGGAATCCAGGTCGGGTTCGGCGTGCCGTGCCCCGGGCCGGAGACCAGCCGGCGGCCGAGCGGACCGCGCCGCAGCCGGGTGGTCAGCGAGTTGTCCGCCGACTGCATCACCAGCGCGATCACCGTCCGCTCCGACCAGCCGCGCACGGACAGCATCCGGGCCGCGAGGCCTGGCTGCCGGAGCAGGATGCCCAGCCAGCGACGGAGCCGGCGTGGGCCACCGTCGACCAGTAGCGACTGGAACAGCCCCATCGCGTTGGAGCCGCGCCCGTAGCGGACCGGCTCGATGTGGGTCTGCGCGTCCGGGTGGAACGAGCTGGTGATCGCCACCCCCTCGGTGAAGTCCAGTCCCTCGGCGCGGGCCCGCCGGCGGGGCACCGCCGCGCCGAGGATCGCCTCGGAGTTGGTCCGGGTCAGCTCGCCGAGGCGGGGCGAGATCCCGGGCAGCGCCCCGGTCGCCCGCATCTCGTGCAGCAGCCGCTGGGTGCCGAGCGCACCGGCCGCGAGGACCACCTGGTCGGCCTCGATCACCTGGCGTCGTTTCCGCAGCCAGGCCCCGGTGCGGACGGTCTCCACCCGGTACCCGCCACCCGGAGCGGGCCGGATCGCGGTCACCGTGGTCAGCGGGTGCACCCGCGCACCGAGCCGCTCGGCGAGCCAGAGATAGTTCTTGACCAGGGTGTTCTTGGCCCCGTGCCGGCAACCGGTCATGCAGGAGCCGCAGTGGGTGCAGCCGGTGCGCTCCGGACCTGCCCCGCCGAAGTACGGGTCGGTCACCCGCTCGCCGGGTCGGCCGATGTGCACCCCGACCGGTGTCGGGTGCACGGTGTGCCCGACTCCCATCCGCGCGGCCACCGCCCGCATCACCCGGTCCGCGCCGGTCTCCACCGGGTACGTGGTGACACCGAGCATCCGCTTCGCCTGGTCGTAGTGACCCGCCAGCTCGGTCCGCCAGTCGGTGATGTCCCGCCACTGCGGGTCGTCGTAGAAGGCGTCCAGAGGTTCGTAGAGGGTGTTCGCGTAGACCAGGGAACCGCCACCCACCCCGGCCCCGGAGAGCACCAGCACTCCCCCGCCGGCCTTCCGATCGGCCGGCCGGAGCAGGCTGATCCGCTGGATGCCGTAGCAGCCCAGCCGGGGGGCCCAGAGGAAACGCCGCAGCCGCCAGGAGGTCTCGGGGAACTCGTGGTCGGCGAACCGGCGGCCCGCCTCCAGCACGCCGACGGACCAGCCCTTCTCGGCCAGTCGCAGGGCCGCGACGCTGCCCCCGAAACCGGATCCGACGACCAGTACGTCGTACCGCATGGACGCCATCATCTACCGATCGGTAACCAGACGCCAGGGGCACTTTTCGCACCCTCCAGCACAGACGACGTGCCCGGCGGGTGGGACCTAGCGCGGGCGGTCCGGACGCTGCGAGCCGAACAGCCACGCGTCGAAGAGCGCGTCGAGCTGCCGGCCGGAGACCTGTTCGGCCAGGGCCACGAAGTCCTCGGTGGTGGCGTTGCCGTCGCGCTTCTCGGCGGCCCAGGTCCGCAGCAGACGGAAGAACGCGGCGTCGCCGACGGTCACCCGCAACGCGTGCACGGTCATCGCACCGCGCTGGTAGACCGACTCGCTGAACAGCTCGTCCGCGCCCGGGTCGCCGGGCGGGGTACGCCAGAGCGCCGACGAGGAGCCGGTGTACGCGGCGTCGAACGCCTGTTGGGCGGTTCCGTCACCCTGGTGCTCCGCCCAGAGCCACTCGGCGTAGGTGGCGAGGCCCTCGTTGAGCCAGATGTCCTGCCAGCGCTGGAGCGACACGCTGTTGCCGAACCACTGGTGCGCGATCTCGTGCACGACGATCCCGGTGTTCTCGCCGGAGTCGAAGAACCCGGCGGAGTAGACCGGCCGGCTCTGCGTCTCCAGCGCGTAGCGGATCCGGCTGTCCGAGATGACCACCCCGCCGTACGCCCCGACCGGGTACGGCCCGAAGACGCTCTCCAGGTAGTCGGCGACCTGGAGCGTCTGCGCCATCGACGCGTCGGCCGCGCCCCGGGGGACCCGGGTGCTCACCGCCGTGACCACCGGCCGGCCCTTGTGCTCGCCGGTCTCCATCCGGTACTCCCCGATCACCAGGGTGCTCAGGTAGCTCGCCATCGGGGTCCGCTCGGCCCACTTCCAGGTGGTCCAGCCACCCGCACTGGTCCGGCCGGACGGCACGCCGTTGCTCAACGCGGCCAGGCCGTCCGGGACGGTGACCTCGATGTCGTACGTCGCCTTGTCCGACGGGTGGTCGTTGACCGGGAACCAGGTGCTCGCCGACTCCGGCTGGCCGAGCGCGATCGCCCCGTCGGAGGTGTGCAGGAAGCCGCCCTCGCCGAGCGCCTCGTTCTCCAGCGGCTGCGGCTTCCCGTCGTAGCGGACCTCGACCTCGAAGCCGTTGCCGGCGGGGAGGCCGGCGGCGGGCACCACGGTCAGCTCCGCCCCCTGGTGGGTGTGCGCGGCGGGTGCCCCGTCCACGCTGACCGCCCGGACGGTGAGCCCGGCCAGGTCCAGGTTGAGGCGGGACAGGTCGACGGTGGCGGTCGCCCGTACGGTGACGACACCGGCGAGCCGGTCCTGCGCCGGGTCGTAGCGGACCTTCACCGCGTACTCGCGGACGTCGTAGCCGCCGTTGCCGTAGCTCGGGAAGTAGGCGTCCCCCGCGCCGGGCGCCCCGGGGACGAACTTGCGGACACTCGGCGACGAGGCGGACGGCTCCGGGACGTCGTCCGGCTCGGGTGGGGACGACTCGCAACCGGCCGCCAGCAGTCCCGCCGCCAGCAGCAGTGCGGCGCGGCGTGTGGTCGTACGCCGTACCTGTGTCATCACAACCTCCCGGGGGACGGCGCGGCCTGCCCGCGCGGTGGGCCGGAACGCCCACACCCGGCACCGCCGACCCACGGCCGGCCCGACCAGGCGCTCCGATGATCACACACCGGGTCAGGGCATCGCCGGGGCGGTGTCACCGACCAGCCAGGCGTCGAGGAGCGGACGCAGCGACCGACCGGAGAGGCGTTCGGCCAGCAGCACGAGGTCGCCGGTGGTCGCGTTGCCGTCGCGCCGTTCCAGGGTCCAGGTCCGCAGGATCCGGAAGAAGGCGTCGTCACCGACCGTCCGACGCAGGGCGTGCACGGTGAGCGCACCGCGCTGGTAGACCGCGGCGGAGAACAACCGGGCCGGGCCCGGGTCCAGGGTGGGCATCGACCAGTCGGTGACGGCGTACTGCCGCTCGAAGCTCTGCTGGGCCGTCGGGCCACCGGTGCGTTCCGCCCAGAGCCACTCGGCGTAGGTGGCGAAGCCCTCGTTGAGCCAGATGTCGCTCCACCGGGCGACCGAGACGCTGTTGCCGAACCACTGGTGGGCCAGCTCGTGCGCGACCACGGCGGGGTTCGGTTGCCCGTCCCGGAAGAACCCCGGCCCGTACACCGGGCGGGACTGGGTCTCCAGGGCGTACCCGACGCGCGGGTCGGCGACCGCGATCCCGCCGTACGACTCGAACGGGTACGGCCCGAAGAGGGTCTCCAGGTGGTCGGCGATCTCGGTGGTGCGGTCGAGGGACCGGGCGGCGGGGCCGTCGGCGGGCAGCCCGGCGGCGACCGCCGTGACCACCGGACGTCCCCGGTGCACGCCGGTCCGCACCCGGTACTCCCCGATCACCAGGGTGCTCAGGTAGCTCGCCATCGGGGTCCGCTCGGCCCACTTCCAGGTGGTCCAGCCACCCGCACTGGTCCGGCCCGTCGGCACGCCGTTGCTCAACGCGGCCAGGCCGTCCGGGACGGTGACCTCGATGTCGTACGTCGCCTTGTCCGACGGGTGGTCGTTGACCGGGAACCAGGTGCTCGCCGACTCCGGCTGGCCGAGCGCGATCGCCCCGTCGGAGGTGTGCAGGAAGCCGCCCTCGCCCAGGCCGGAGTTGGTGACGGTGCCGGGCACCCCGGCGTACTCGACCACCACGGCGAACCGGCGGCCCGGTGCGATCCGCTCGGCCGGGGTGACCACCAGTTCGGCGCCGGCCCGCCGGTGCGTGGCCGGACGACCGTCCACGGTGACCGCCGAGACGGTCAGCCCGACCAGGTCGAGGTTGAACCGGCTCAGCGCCTGGCGGCTGGTGGCGGTGACCGTGGTGGTGCCGTCGAGCCGGTCGGTGGCCGGGTCGTAGCGCACCCGCAGGTCGTACCCGGCGACGTCGTAGCCGCCGTTGCCGTACTGCGGGAAGTAACGGTCGCCGATGCCGGCGGCCCCCGCGTCACCGGCGGGGTCAGCCTTGGGGGTGCAGCCGACCAGGGCCGGCACCACGATCAGGGCGAGCACTCCGGCGGCGAACCGACGTGCCGGGCGGCCAGCCCGTCCCGCTCGCCCCATCGGCGCTCCCCCGTTCACGTACGACGTCCCGTGGGCCGGAGTGGGCACCCGTCGGTGACGTGATCGCCCGGCCGAACCCGTTCGGCGAGTGCGACGAAGTCGTCGGTGCTGGCGTTGCCGTTCTGGTACTCGGTCAGGAAGGTCCGCAGGACGGTGAAGAAGGCGTCGTCACCGACCGTACGGCGCGACGCGCCGTTGCCCAGATCCGGGAAGTAGGTGTCCCCGCTGGTGGCCGCACCCGGCCGGTAGCGCTCGTCGCCCTCCCCGTCGGCGCAGCCGACGACGGCCAGCGTCAGCACCAGCCCGAGTACGCCGATTCTCCTCAGGCGGCCGGCACCCGCCCCGTGCTCCATGATCACGGCGAGCGTACGGGGCGGGACCGACGCCGTCGTCAGCGGTCGAGGACCAGGCCGACCTTCTGGAACTCCTTCAGGTCGCGGTAGCCGCACTTGGCCATCGCCCGACGCAGGCCGCCGAAGAGGTTGAGCTGGCCGTCCGGCTCGTCGGCCGGGCCGAAGAGCAGCCGCTCCATCGGGCCGAGCGGCTCGCCGGCCACCTCGAACGCGCCCCGTGGCAGGGACGGGTGGCTCGCCGCCGAGTGCCACCAGGCACCGCCGGCCGGGGCCTCCGCGCAGAGCGAGAGCGGCTCGCCGAGCATCACCGCGTCCGCGCCGCAGCCGAGCGCCTTGGCGATGTCGCCGGAGGTCTGCACGTCGCCGTCGGCGATCAGGTGCACGTACCGACCGCCGGTCTCGTCGAGGTAGTCCCGGCGGGCCGCCGCCGCGTCCGCGATGGCGGTCGCCATCGGCACCCGGATGCCGAGCACCGACTCGGTGGTCGACCAGCCGTCGCCGCCGATACCGACGATCACACCCGCCGCGCCGGTGCGCATGAGGTGCAGCGCGGTCTTGTAGTCGGTGCAGCCACCGACGATCACCGGCAGGTCGAGGTCGGCGATGAACTCCTTGAGGTTCAGCGGCTCGTCGGTGGTGGAGACGTGCTCGGCGGAGACGATGGTGCCCTGGATGACCAGGATGTCGACCCCGGCGTCCAGGATCACCGGAGCCAGCGCCAGGGT
Source organism: Micromonospora sp. NPDC050187 (assembly GCF_044459745.1). Taxonomy (NCBI): domain Bacteria; kingdom Bacillati; phylum Actinomycetota; class Actinomycetes; order Micromonosporales; family Micromonosporaceae; genus Micromonospora; species Micromonospora sp. NPDC050187. Next base: position 193,766 of record NZ_JBITJH010000008.1, on the reverse strand, counting down.
GTGCTGCGGCGAGACCCGGACGGCCACCGTGCCGCCCCCGGCCCGCAGCTCCCGGACCCGCTCGGCGATCAGGTCGGGGCGGATCGGCTCGGCGTACACCTCCTGGAGGCGCTTGGTGGCGCGGGCATCCTCGCCGAGCCCGGCCAGCTCCTCCAGCACCTTCGTCGGGTTCTCGTACCGGGTCCAGAGCCCCTCGACGTTGAGCACGCCCAGGCCGCCGAGCTGGCCGAGCCGGACCGCCGAGGCCGGGCTCATCGTCGCGTCGGACGGGTGCGCGACGCAGGGGATGCCGAACTGGTACGCGTCGAGCTGCCAACCGGTCGAGACGTCGTCGACGTCACGGGTCCGCCGACTCGGCACGATGGCGATGTCGTCCAGGTGGTAGCCGCGCTGCGCGGTCTTGCCCAGCCCGATCTCGACCACGTCACGCATGGGGGTCTCCAGTTGTCGCAGGGGATGGTCAGCGGGTGTGGTAGTTCGGCGCCTCGACGGTCATCTGGATGTCGTGCGGGTGGCTCTCCTTGAGGCCGGCCGCCGTGATCCGGATGAGCTGCCCACGGCGGTGCAGCTCGGGGATGCTCTCCGCGCCGACGTACCCCATCGCGGCCCGCAGCCCGCCGATGAGCTGGTGGGCCACCGCGGAGAGGTGGCCACGGTACGGCACCTGGCCCTCGACGCCCTCGGGGACCAGCTTGTCCTCGGCGAGGACGTCCTGCTGGAAGTAGCGGTCCTTGGAGTAGGAACGCGCCTGGCCCCGCGACTGCATCGCGCCGAGCGAGCCCATCCCCCGGTACGACTTGAACTGCTTGCCGTTGATGAAGAGCAACTCGCCGGGGCTCTCCTCGCAGCCGGCCAGCAGGCTGCCGAGCATCACCGTGTCGGCCCCGGCGACCAGCGCCTTGGCGATGTCGCCGGAGTACTGGATGCCGCCGTCGCCGATCACCGGGACGCCGGCCGGGCGGGCGGCGCGGGCCGCCTCCATGATCGCGGTGATCTGCGGTACGCCCACCCCGGCGACGATGCGGGTGGTGCAGATCGCCCCCGGCCCGACACCGACCTTGACGCCGTCGGCACCCGCGTCGACCAGCGCCTTCGCCCCGGCGTAGGTGGCCACGTTGCCGCCGACGACGTCGACGCCGGTGTCCTTCTTGAGCTGGCGGACCATGTCCAGCACGGCCCGCTGGTGCCCGTGCGCGGTGTCCACGATCAGCACGTCCACGCCCGCGTCGACCAGCGCCCGGGCCCGCTTGTACGAGTCCTCGCCGACCCCGACGGCGGCGGCGACCCGGAGCCGTCCGGCGCCGTCCTTGGTGGCGTTCGGGTACTGCTCGCTCTTGGTGAAGTCCTTGACGGTGATCAGCCCGCGCAGCCGGCCCGCGTCGTCGACGATCGGCAGCTTCTCGACCTTGTGCTGACGCAGCAGGGCCAGCGCCTCGTCCTTGCTGACCCCGACCGGGGCGGTGACCAGCGGGGTCCGGGTCATGATCTCGCGGACCGGGGTGCTCGGCTCGGTGACGAAGCGCATGTCCCGGTTGGTGACGATGCCGACGAGCTGACCGTCGGCGTCCACCACGGGGACGCCGGAGATGCGGTACCGCCCGCAGAGCGCGTCGACGTCGCGGAGGGTGTCGTCCGGGCTGGCCGTCACCGGGTTGGTGATCATGCCGGACTCGGAGCGCTTGACCAGGTCGACCTGGAGCGCCTGGTCCTCCACCGAGAGGTTGCGGTGCAGCACGCCGATGCCGCCCTGCCGGGCCATGGCGATGGCCATCCGCGCCTCGGTCACCGTGTCCATCGCGCTGGAGAGCAGCGGCACGGAGAGGGTGACGTTGCGGGTCAGCCGGGTGACCGTGTTGACCCGGCTCGGCACCACGTCCGACTCGCCCGGCTGGAGCAGCACGTCGTCGAAGGTCAGGCCGAGGGGCACCACCCGCGCCGAGCCGGCGGGCAGTTCCGGCAGGTGGCCACCCAGCTCGCCGGGCTCGGCACCCGTCGGACGATCGGTGCTGGGCGAAATATCCACGATTGCTCCCCTGAGCTGCTCGTACGGGCTTCGTGAGGTGGTGCGCGGCACCGGAACGCGCCACCGAACGCGGGCGCGTCACCCCATCGTACCCATTGAGCTGGGCGGCCCCGGGCGGCGGCGCGGCCGGCGACGGACGGGCTGGGGCAGGCGGGCGGACGACGTTGGGTCTACGGTGAGAGGGTGCACGACGAGCCCATCGACCCGTTCAACGGCGACCCGGCCGACCCGGCCGCCGGTCTGCACGACCCCGGTGACGACGCCCCGCTGGAACCGCTGACCGACGTCGAGCGGCAGGACGTCCTGGAGGACCTGGCCGATCTCGAGATCTACCAGGCACTGCTGGCGCCGATCGGGGTCCGCGGGTTGGTGATCGAGTGCGAGGACTGCCACGAACCGCACTACTTCGACTGGGACCTGCTCCGGGGCAATCTGCGCCACCTGCTCAGCTCCGGCCGGCCCCGGGTGCACGAGCCGGCCTACGACCCGGATCCCGACCACTACGTCACCTGGGACTACGCCCGGGGCTACGCCGACGGGGTGCACGACACCCTGACCGAGTCCGGCGAGGACGACGCGGACTCTCCCGGAGCCTGACCCGCCGGCCGCGCCCCGGGTCGGCTCAGGCCACCAGGCCGGCGCGGAAGCCGGCGGCGACGGCGTGCGCCCGGTCCCGGGCACCGAGCTTGCGGAAGAGCCGGCGGGCGTGCGTCTTGACGGTGTCCTCCGAGACGAACAGCTCCCGGCCGATCTCGGCGTTGCTCTTCCCCTCCGCCATGCCGAGCAGCACCTGGAGTTCCCGCTCGGTCAGCCCGATCCCGCCCCGGCCGCGCCCGGCCGGTTCGGGTCGGCGACGCTCCTGCGCCGTCCGGGTGGTCTCCGGCTCCGTGTCGTCGTCCGGCTCGTCGTCACCGCGCTGGACCGGAACCACCGCCGGGCCGCCCGGCACCTCCTGTCCCGGCCACTCGGCCGGCGTCGCGGCCGGGGCCCGGCCGCCCGGCCGTCCGGTCGCGCCGACGGCGGCGGCGGTGTCGAGGGCCGGATCGGCGATCCGGCGGCGGGACGACCGCCCCGGGGCGGTGAGCAGCAGCAGGGCCTTGGCGACGGCGCTGGTGAGGTCCTGGTCGACGCCCTGGATCAGCCCACGGGCCCCGGCGCTGATGGTCGCCGCCGCAGCGCCGGACTCCTCCGCACCGAGCAGCAGCACCGCCGCCTGGGGGGCCCGGGCCAGGACACGCCGGACGAATCCGGCGCTGTCCGGGCGGGTCAGCGCGGTGTCGGCGAGCACCACGTCGGGCGGTTGCTCGGCGAGGCGCAGCATCACCTCGGGATCGGAGACGGCGGTACGGACGACGGCGGACAGGCCCAGCCTGGCCGCTGCGGAAGACAGGTGCTGCGCCGCCAGCGGGGTCCGGACGCAGACGAGAACCGTACGCACAGTGGGGTCTCCTCTCCGTCAGGAAGCAGACCACGGGCGGCGCTGATCATGAGGGCGTTCCGGGCAATTCTCCGAACTTTTCCGACATATGGGGTCTTTGACGCGAGTTGCCGGAGCTTTTCGATCACACACGTGTGAGCGGGCGGACGGCAGGGTATCGGAGGGTCCAGGCCGGACACGGCGTGCTCGCGCGAACCGCCGCCCGGGACGGCCTGACGGACCATCGCGGCGGTGCCGCGCGGGAGGAGGGGTGCTGATGTCGAACGTACGTAGACTGCCCGGACCCATCGTCGACCTCTGGGACTGGCAACGGCTCGGTGCCTGCCGGGGCCGCGACAGCGCCCAGTTCTTCCACCCGGACGGCGAACGCGGTTCCTCCCGGCTGCGCCGCGAGTCGGGAGCCAAGGCGGTCTGCCGGGCCTGCCCGGTGCGCGCCGAGTGCGCGGCGCACGCCCTCGCCGTCCGCGAGCCGTACGGGGTGTGGGGCGGCTTCAGCGAGTCCGAGCGCCTCCGCCTGCTCGCCATCGGCTGGGAGGACCTGGCCGACCGGCGGCGCAGCCGGGTGGACGTCGCCCGGCTGGAGGCCCGCCTCGGCCGCCCGCACAAGTCGACCGTGCCCGCCCAGCGCAAGATCGCCTGAGGCGCCGACCAGGACCACCGCTGCCGTGCCCCTGCCGGGGGCGCGGCAGCGTGCTGTCGGGCAGCATGGCCGGATGTCATCCGATCTCCCCGTACCTGACCTGCTCTGGAACCGGTGGGCCCTGTTCGCCGGTGCCCTCACCGCGCTCGGCGTCGACGACGTCTACTGGTGCGCCGCCGACGGCGCCCACCACGACGACCACGGCGGGAACCGGTCCCGCCTGGTGCTGGTCGACGGCGGACGGGCGGTGCTCTTCGGGTACGACCACGAGTACAGCGAGACGGTGACCGCCACGCCCCCGATCGACCTGCTCGCCGGGGCTCCCGCCTGGCTGCCCTGGCCGGAGCTGCTCCGCTGGCAGGCCGACGACCAGCTCGGCTACGTCTACTGGTACGACGACGGGGTCTGGTCCCGGGTGCCGTACCCGGACGACGTGTCGGACGGCCTGGTCGCCACCGCCCGGGCGGTGCTCGACGAGGAACGGGCCCGACTCGAACTCGTAAACGTGGTCTTCGAGTGGGGTGAACACGAGCGGGACGACCCGGCCGAGCGGGACGACGTGGCCGGGGCCGCCGCCCGCCTGCTCGCCGCCGCCGAGGCGTGCGCCCTCGACGCGGAGGCCCTTTCCGGGCTGCTCGGCCGGTTCCCGGCCGACGCCGTCGACCTGACCGCCGCCCTGGCCGTCGCGGACGCCGCCGGGATCACCCCCGGCGGCCGGACCCCGCCGGCCGTTCCGGCCGGCACCGCCGTCCCGGCCCGGCGGGTACGGACGCTCAGCGACGACGGGCACGAGGACCTGGTCCGGGCCGCGATGCGCGAGGAGCCGGAGCGGCAGCGGCCCGAGCCGGCGCACTCCCCGGAACTGGCCGCGCTGGTGGATTGGGTCCGCGCGCAGGCACCGGCCGGCGACGGGCGCTGCACCCTGGTCGTGGTGGCCACCGACACCAGCCTCGGCACGCAGCCGGGGCCGCAGCCCCCACGTGCCCTCACCGGGGAGACCGACTGGCAGGGGTTCAAGGAGCTGTCCGGCCTGACCCGTGAGCTACGGACGGCGGAGAGCCACCCCGAGTGCGGACGCTGGTTCTTCCTCCGCCTGGCGACCACGCCGGAGGGGTACGCCGTCGAGCGACGTCACGACTCCTGGCCGGACTGGTACCCGTCCTCCCGCTACAACAGCCTGCACCTCGGCGACCTCCGGACGGAACTGGACCGCCGCGCGCCGGGGTACCACCCCTCCTGGGCATCCCTGCTCGACCCCGGGACCGCCTGGCGGGACGTGCCCGGCGACGCCGGCTGAGCCCCGTGGTACGACGCAGGGCACGCCGTCACGGGGACGGCGTGCCCTGCGGTCCGAGGTGCCGGCGGATGCCCCGGGGGAGCGGCGCACCCGCCGTACCGTGTCGCGGACGGCTCAGAAGCCGGGGCCGTGCTGGTGGCCGTGGCCGTGGCCGTGGGAGTGCCCGTGGCCACCGGCGGCCGGCTCGGCCTTCTCCGGCTTCTCCACCACCAGGCTCTCGGTGGTGAGCAGCAGGCCGGCGATGGACGCGGCGTTGGTGACCGCGTTGCGGGTCACCTTCACCGGGTCGATGATGCCGTTGCCGACCAGGTCGACGTACTGCCCGGTGGCGGCGTCGAGGCCGTGGCCCCACTCCTGGCCGATGACCTTCTGCACGACGACGTAGCCGTCGTGGCCGGCGTTCTGGGCGATCCAGCGCAGCGGCTCGACCAGCGCCTTGCGCACGATCGAGACGCCGACCTTCTCCTCGCCGGTGAAGCCGAGGTCGTCGTCGAGCGTCGGGAGGATCTGCGCGAGGGCGGCACCGCCGCCGGGCACCGTGCCCTCCTCGACCGCGGCCTTGGTCGCCGCGATGGCGTCCTCGATGCGGTGCTTGCGCTCCTTCATCTCGACCTCGGTCGCCGCGCCCACCTTGATGACGGCGACGCCACCGGAGAGCTTCGCCAGCCGCTCGGCCAGCTTCTCCCGGTCCCACTCGGAGTCCGACGCCTCGATCTCCTTGCGGATCTGCGCGACCCGGTCGGCGACCTCGGTGTCCTGACCGCCACCGTCGACGATGGTGGTGTTCTCCTTGTCGACGACCACGCGGCGGGCGGTGCCGAGCGCCTCCAGCCCGATCTGGTCGAGCTTGTAACCCAGCTCCGGCGCGACCAGCTCGGCGCCGGTCTGGATCGCCATGTCCTGGAGCATCGCCTTGCGACGGTCACCGAAGCCCGGGGCCTTGACCGCGCAGACCTTGATGGTCTTGCGCAGCGCGTTGACCACCAGCGTGGAGAGCGCCTGGCCCTCGACGTCCTCGGCGACGATCAGCAGCGGCTTGCTGTCGGCGAGGACCTTCTCCAGCAGCGGCAGCAGCTCCTCGATCGCCGAGATCTTCTGCGTGGTGATCAGGATGTACGGGTTCTCCAGGACCGCTTCCTGCGACTCCAGGTCGGTCACGAAGTTCGGCGAGATGAAGCCCTTGTCGAACTGGAGGCCCTCGGTCACCTCCAGCTCGGTGTGCAGGGCGGAGCCCTCCTCGACGGTGATGACACCGTCCCGGCCGACCTTCTCCATCGCCTCGGCGATCAGCTCGCCGATGGTGGCGTCCTGCGCCGAGATCGTCGCCACGTGGGCGATCGACGTCTTGTCGGCCACCTCGACGGCCCGGTCGAGCAGGGCCTCGGAGACCTTGGCCGCCGCCGCGTCGATGCCGCGCTTGAGGCCGGCCGGGTTGGTCCCGGCGGTCACGTTGCGCAGGCCCTCGCGGACCATGGCCTGGGCGAGCACGGTGGCGGTGGTGGTCCCGTCGCCGGCGACGTCGTTGGTCTTGGTCGCCACCTCCTTGACCAGCTGCGCGCCGAGGTTCTCGTACGGGTTGGTGAGCTCGATCTCCTTGGCGATGGTGACCCCATCGTTGGTGATCGTCGGCGCACCGAATTTCTTGTCCAGGACGACGTTGCGCCCGCGCGGGCCGAGAGTGACCTTGACCGCGTCCGCGAGGGCGTTGACACCGTGCTCGAGCAGGTGCCGGGCGTCATCCGAGAAGCTCAGGATCTTCGCCATCAATATCCCTTCGAAGCGTTGCTGCCCCGGCCCGGCGAGCCGGACCGGGGCAGCGACACTGATCGGTTGGTTACTTCTCGATGACCGCGAGGACGTCGCGGGCGGAGAGCACCAGGTACTCCTCGCCGGCGTACTTGACCTCGGTGCCGCCGTACTTCGAGTAGATGACGGTGTCGCCGACCTGCACGTCAACCGGGATCCGGTTGCCCTTGTCGTCGACGCGGCCCGGGCCGACAGCGAGGACGGTGCCCTCCTGCGGCTTCTCCTTGGCGGTGTCGGGGATCACGATGCCCGACGCCGTGGTGGTCTCAGCCTCGTTCGCCTGGACCAGGATCCGGTCCTCGAGCGGCTTGATCGCAACCTTGGTCGCGGTAGTCACGGGCATACCCTCCTGGGGTACTTGGTTTCGTTACCGGTCGGCGGGGCCGACCAGCGTCAATCTGCCACATGCCACCGGGCGGGGCCGTCGTCGCGGGTGCCGGTCCGCCTGGCGTTCAACCCCCGGGCGAGGCCCGGAAGCTGGCACCCTCGATGGGAGAGTGCTAATCGCAGATTAGGCCGCCGCTAGCACTCCGTCAAGGAGAGTGCCAACGACGGCGGGGCGCGTCGCCCCGACCGGAACCCTTCGCCACCCCGGCGGGCGACCACCCACGCCGCCACCACTCCCGGTCCACCGCCGGGACCGAGCCGATCACCGGCACACCTGGACAATTACAGTTAACAATCCTAATAATTAGGCATCCGTCGATCCGACGGCTCTCCTACCGGGAGGTCCGGATGCGTCGCCCTGTCCCGAGACCGCTGCTGGCCGCCGTCGCGGCCCTCGCCGCCATCACCGCCACCACCCTCGTCGTCGCCGCACCGGCCCAGGCCGCCGGTCCGACCGCCACCTTCGTCAAGACCGCCGACTGGGGCACCGGATGGGAGGGGCGCTACACCGTCACCAACGGCGGCCCGACCAGCATCACCAGCTGGCAGGTCGCCTTCACCCTGCCGACCGGCACCACCCTCGGCTCCTACTGGGACGCCACGCTGACCAGCGCCGGCGGGCGGCACACCTTCACCAACCGTTCGTGGAACGGCACCGTCGCACCCGGCGCCTCGGTGTCGTTCGGCTTCCTGGCCACCGGCTCCGGCTCCCCCACCAACTGCACGATCAACGGCGCGCCCTGCACCGGCGGCCCGCCGACCACCCCGCCGCCCACGACCCCGCCCCCCACCACCCCACCGCCCACGACCCCGCCCCCCACCACCCCACCGCCCACGACCCCGCCGCCGACCACTCCGCCGCCGACCACCCCGCCGCCCGGCGGGCTGCCCCGGCACGCGCTGATCGGCTACCTGCACGCCAGCTTCGCCAACGGCTCGGGCTACCTGCGGATGGCCGACGTGCCGGCGGACTGGGACATCATCAACCTGGCCTTCGGTGAGCCGACCACGGTCACTTCGGGCGACATCCGTTTCCAGCTCTGCCCGGCGACCGAGTGCCCGGGAGTGGAGACGGAGGCCCAGTTCGTCTCGGCGATCCGTGCCAAGCAGGCGCAGGGCAAGAAGGTGCTGCTCTCCATCGGCGGACAGAACGGTCAGGTCCAGCTCACCACCACCGCCGCCCGGGACACCTTCGTCCGGTCGGTGTCGGCCATCATCGACCGGTACGGCCTGAACGGCCTCGACATCGACTTCGAGGGTCACTCGCTCTACCTGGACGCCGGGGACACTGACTTCCGCAACCCGACCACGCCGGTGATCGTCAACCTGATCTCGGCGATCCGCACCCTCAAGCAGCGGTACGGGGCCAACTTCGTGCTCACCATGGCGCCGGAGACGTTCTTCGTCCAGCTCGGCTACCAGTACTACGGGCAGGGCCCGTGGGGCGGGCAGGACCCGCGCTCCGGGTCGTACCTGCCGGTGATCCACGCACTGCGCAACGACCTCACCGTACTGCACGTCCAGGACTACAACTCGGGACCGATCATGGGACTGGACAACCAGTACCACACGATGGGCAGCGCGGACTTCCACATCGCGATGACGGACATGCTGCTGGCCGGCTTCCCGGTCGCCGGCAACCCCGACCGGATCTTCCCGGCGCTGCGTGAGGACCAGGTGGCCTTCGGGGCACCCTCCTCCCCCAGCGCCGGCAACGGCTACCTCGCCCCGGCCGGGGTACAGGCCGCAGTGAATTGCCTGGTGAAGGGGCAGAGCTGCGGGTCGTACGCGCCGCGCAGCGGGACCAACCCGGCCTTCCGGGGGCTGATGACCTGGTCGATCAACTGGGACCGGTTCTACGCGTGGGAGTTCCGCCTGCACCACGGCCCGTTCCTCAGGGCGCTGCCCTGACCGGGCGGGGTCCGGGTGCCTGCAGGGGTCCCCTGTTCGACAAGAAGCGGTAACAAGGGACCCCTGCTACCTTCCGAACCCGGCCCCGCCACACGTCCAGGACCGGCGGGCGAGGTGGTCGACGGGCGGCGGCGCCGGCCGTCCAGAATGGGTCGGGTGGATCTCGACCAGTTCGCCGCCCTGCGTACCCCCGAGGGGTCGGCCGCGCTCGACGCGGCGACGCGGGTGGCCGGCGGTGACCCGCTGACCGCGGCGGCCGCGCTCCGCTCGGCCGGCGTGCCGGCCGGCCTGGCCGCCGCCGCGCTCACCCAGGCCGAGCTGCGGCGACGCGCGACCGGCAAGTTCGGCCCGGAGGCGGCCGGGATGTTCCTCACCCGCGCCGGCCTGGAGCAGGCGACCCGGCGCGTGGTGGCCGACCGGCGCGCCGCGCGGTTGCGGGACGCCGGGGTACGCACCCTCGCCGACCTGGGCTGCGGTCTCGGGGCGGACGCGCTCGCCGCCGCCCGCGCCGGCATCCGGGTGTACGGGGTGGAGGCCGATCCACTGACCGCCGCGATGGCTACCGCGAACGCCGGGGCGGCCGGGCTGGCCGACTCGTTCACCGTGGCGTGCGGCGACGCGACCGCGTTCGACGTGTCCCGGATGGACGGGGTCTTCTGCGATCCGGCACGCCGCAGCACCGGCACCGGCCGGCGGATCTTCGATCCGAGGTCGTACTCACCCCCGTGGGACTTCGTGACCGCCCTCGCCGCGCGGGTGCCGCACACGGTGGTGAAGGTGGCCCCGGGGCTGGACCACGCGCTGATCCCGGCCGGCGCGGAGGCCGAGTGGGTCAGCGTCGACGGCGATCTGGTGGAGGCGGCGCTCTGGTGCGGCCGGCTGGCCGATCTCCCGCGCCGGGCGACCGTGCTGCGCGACGGGCGGGTGCACCAGCTCACCGGCTCGGGCACCGAGGAGGCTCCGGTCGGCCCGGTCCGGCGCTACCTGTACGACCCGGATCCGGCGGTGGTCCGCGCGCACCTGGTCGCCGAACTCGCCGCCACGCTGGACGCGACGATCGCCGACCCGAGCATCGCCTACCTGTACGCGGACACCCCCGCCGTGACCCCCTTCGCGCGCTGTCTGGAGGTCACCGACGTGCTGCCGTTCTCGCTGAAGCGGCTCCGTGCCCTGCTGCGCGACCGCCGGGTGGGGCGGGTGGAGATCCTCAAGCGCGGCTCGGCGCTGGAGCCGGAGCGGCTCCGGCGCGACCTGCGGCTCGCCGGCGACCAGGCGGCGAGCGTGGTGCTCACCCGGGTCGCCGGGGCACCGACCGCGTTGGTCTGCCGTCCGGCCGGTTAGATTGGGCACGTGGCGGGACGGGGAACACCGGCGACGGCGCTGCTGGTCAAGCGCGGGGTCGGGCACAGCGTCCACCCGTACGACGTCCCGCCGGACACCCCGAACTACGGCGCCGAGGTCGCCGCGGCGCTCGGCGTGCCGGCCGACCGCGTGTTCAAGACCCTGGTGACCGAGGTGGACGGCGCGCTGACCGTGGCGGTCGTCCCGGTCACCGGTGAGCTGGACCTCAAGGCGCTCGCGGGGGCGGCCGGCGGGAAGCGGGCCGTCCTCGCCGACCGGTCCCTCGCCGAACGCGCCACCGGTTACGTGCGGGGCGGCATCAGTCCGCTGGGCCAGCGCCGACGGCTGCCGACGGTGCTGGACGCCTCGGCCCTGGACTTCCCGACCGTCTACGTCTCGGCCGGGCGGCGTGGGCTCCAGGTCCAGCTCGCCCCGTCGGACCTGGTCGCGCTGACCGGGGCGGGCACCGCGCCGATCGCCACCCGCTGAGCGGCGGTCCGCCACCGCTCGTCCGGCCCCTCACCGTCCCCGCGCCGCCCGACCGGCCGGCGAGGCGTTGATCATCTTCGTTCGACCCGGTGCCCGCGACGGCCGTCCGACCTGCGCGTTTCGTTGGCGTTGCTGAATTGTTACCGCAGCCAACAAATCCATGACCTCGGCAGTCTTGCGCTCGGAGTGTGACGCGGAATACGTTGCCGGACACAACAAAACAACACACCCCCACCCCGAAAGGAACCCCGCACATGCGCAGAGGGATCCTCACCATCGCGACCGTGGGCCTGCTCGTCACCGGCGGCGTGGCCGCCTGCGGCGACGACTCGGGCAGCGACAACGACGCCGGCTCCGACAAGAAGCCCAAGATCGGCGTGATCCTGCCGGACAGCAAGTCCTCCGGCCGCTGGGAGAACGCCGACCGCAAGTTCCTGGAGGCGGCCTTCAAGGCAGCCGGTGTCGAGGCGGTCATCCAGAACGCCCAGGACGACAAGAACCAGTTCCAGACCATCGCCGACCAGATGATCACCGGCGGGGTGACCGCTCTGATGATCGTCAACCTGGACTCCGGAACCGGCAAGGCCGTGCTGGAAAGGGCGAAGTCGCAGGGTGTGGCGACCATCGACTACGACCGGCTCACGCTGGGCGGCAGCGCCGAGTACTACGTCAGCTTCGACAACGAGGTGGTCGGCAAGCTCCAGGGCGAGGGCCTGACGAAGTGCCTGACCGACAAGGGCGTGCAGAAGCCGGTGGTGGCTTACCTCAACGGCTCCCCCACCGACAACAACGCCACCCTGTTCAAGAACGGCTACGACTCGGTGCTCAAGCCGAAGTTCGACTCCGGCGAGTACGTCAAGGGGCCGGAGCAGTCCGTCCCGGCCTGGGACAACGCCCAGGGCGCCACGCTGTTCGAGCAGATGCTGACCCAGACCGGCGGCAAGATCGACGGCGTGCTCGCGGCGAACGACGGCCTCGGCAACGCCGCCATCTCGGTGCTCAAGAAGAACAAGCTCAACGGCAAGGTCCCGGTGACCGGGCAGGACGCCGACGTGCAGGGCCTGCAGAACATCCTCGCCGGTGACCAGTGCATGACCGTCTACAAGGCGATCAAGCAGGAGGCCGACGCCGCCGCCGAGCTGGCCATCGGGCTGGCCAAGGGCGAGCGCAAGGAGACCGGGCAGACGGTGAAGGACCCGGAGAGCGGCCGTGACGTGCCCTCCGTCCTGCTCACCCCGAAGCTGATCTTCAAGGAGAACGTCAAGGACGTGGTGGCGGACGGCTTCGTCACCAAGGAGGCGCTCTGCACCGCCGAGTACGCCAAGCTCTGCGCCGAGGCCGGGATCAGCTGACCCGTACCGGTTTCCGGTGCCCACCGGAACGCGGGCGTCACGCAGGGACCGCAACCCCGGTGACGCCCGCCCCGGCGGCTCGACAGACGTGAAGGAGACCCGTGTCCACCACCCCCCTGCTGGAACTACGTGGGATCGACAAGAGCTTCGGTCCGGTCCAGGTCCTGCGTGACGTGGCCTTCTCCGCCCACCCGGGGGAGGTGACCGCCCTGGTCGGCGACAACGGCGCCGGCAAGTCGACGCTGGTCAAGTGCATCAGCGGCATCTACCCCACCGACGCCGGCCAGTTCCTCTTCGACGGCCGGCCGGTCACCATCAACAGCCCCCGGGACGCCGCCGCCCTCGGCATCGAGGTCGTCTACCAGGATCTCGCGCTCTGCGACAACCTCGACATCGTGCAGAACATGTTCCTCGGCCGGGAGAAGCACAGCGGCATCGTGCTCGACGAGCCGACCATGGAACAGATGGCCGCCGAGACCCTGGCCGGGCTGAACGTCCGGACGGTGAAGTCGCTGCGCCAGCACGTCTCCAGCCTCTCCGGCGGCCAACGCCAGACCGTGGCGATCGCCAAGGCGGTGCTCTGGAACAGCAGGCTGGTGGTCCTGGACGAGCCGACCGCCGCACTCGGCGTCGCACAGACCGCCCAGGTGCTCGAACTGGTCCGGCGGCTCGCCGACAACGGCCTGGCCGTCGTGCTCATCTCGCACAACATGAACGACGTCTTCGCGGTCTCCGACCGGATCGCCGCGCTCTACCTCGGGCAGATGGTCGCCCAGGTGAAGACCACCGACATCACCCACGCCCAGGTGGTCGAACTGATCACCGCCGGCCGGTCCGGCGCGCTCGGCCTCGCGACCGGCAACGGCGGGCAGCACCCCGACACCGGCGCATCCGCCGGCAGCACCCCAGGAGCCCTCCGATGACCAGCACCGCCGTGCGCAAGGTCGGTCCGATGGCGGTCACCGACACGCCGACCGTGGGCGGCCACGTCCGCAACTACATCAGCCGGGTACGCGGCGGCGACATCGGCGCGCTGCCGGCCGTCCTGGGACTGGTCGTGCTCTGCACGGTCTTCTCGATCATGCGACCGTCGTTCCTGTCGGCGCAGAACTTCGCCAACCTCTTCACCCAGGGCGCGGCGGTCACGCTGATCGCGATGGGGCTGGTCTTCGTCCTGCTGCTCGGCGAGATCGACCTCTCCGCCGGCTTCGCCAGCGGGGTCTGCGCCGCCGTACTGGCCAACATCGTCACCAAGGCGGGCTGGCCGTGGTACGTCGCGGTGCTCGCGGCCATCGCCACCGGCCTGGTCATCGGGCTCGTCCTCGGCTCCCTGGTCGCGAAGATCGGCATTCCGTCCTTCGTGGTCACCCTCGCCGCCTTCCTCGCCTTCCAGGGCGTCGTGCTGCTGTTGATCAGCGGCGGCAGTAACATCTCCGTCCGCGACGAGGTGCTGGTGGCGATCGCCAACCGTAACCTGACGCCGACGCTCGGCTGGCTGTTCTTCGCCGTCGTGGTCGGCGGGTACGCGGCGGTGCAGCTCCTGCGCCACCGCAAGCGGACCGCCCGGGGCCTGCTCGCCGACCCGTTCCCGGTGGTGCTGGCCCGGATCGGCGGGCTGGCGGTCATCCTCGGCCTGGCGGTCTACATCCTCAACCTGGAGCGCAGCCGTAACGTCCTGATCAGCTCGCTCAAGGGCGTGCCGATCGTGGTGCCCATCATCGCGGTCCTGCTGATCTTCTGGACCTTCGTGCTCCAGCGCACCAGCTACGGCCGGCACGTCTACGCGGTCGGCGGCAACCGGGAGGCGGCCCGCCGGGCCGGCATCAACGTCGACCGGATCCGGATCTCGGTCTTCGTGATCTGCTCGACGATGGCCGCCGTCGGGGGCATCGTGGCCGCCAGCCGGGCCAACTCCGTCGACCCGAACACCGGGGGCAGTAACGTACTGCTCTACGCCGTCGGCGCGGCGGTGATCGGCGGGACCAGCCTCTTCGGTGGCAAGGGGCGGGTGCTCGACGCGGTGCTCGGCGGCGCGGTGGTCGCGGTGATCGACAACGGCATGGGTCTGATGGGCTACGAGGCCGGGGTCAAGTACGTGGTCACCGGGGTCGTGCTGCTGCTCGCCGCGAGCGTCGACGCGTTCTCCCGACGACGCGCCGCCGCCACCGGCAACCGCTGACCACGTCCCTCGACCGGAGTACCAGGAGCATGCGCACAGGACCCAGCCAGGACGAGATCCGCCGGCAGAACCTCGGCGCGCTGCTCCGCTTCGTCCACGTGCACGGGGCGACCTCGCGGGCGGAACTCACCACCGCCCTGGGACTGAACCGCAGCACGATCGGCGCGCTCACCGCCGACCTGGCCGGCGCGGGCCTGGTCAGCGAGGGAGCGCCGAAGGAGACCGGCCGGGCCGGACGACCCTCGCTGGTCGTCCGGCCCGAGTCGGAACGGGTCTTCGCGTACGCCTTCAGTGTCGAGGTGGACCGGCTGCGGGCCGCCCGGGTCGGGCTCGGCGGTGAACTGCTCGACCGCCGGGAACTGCCCCGGCCGCACGGCCCGGCGGTGGCGGAGGCCGCGCCGCTGCTCACCGCCATGGTCAAGGAGATGGATCAGGACAGCCCGGCCGGTGCGGTCTGCGTCGGCGCGGGCGTGGCGGTGGTCGGCATGGTCCGCCGGGACGACGGTCTGGTCCGCTCCAACCCCACCACCGGCTGGGTCGACGAGCCCTTCGGCGAACTGCTCCGCGCCGGGTTGGGCACCGGACACCCGGTCGCCGTCGGCAACGTCGCCGACCTGGCGGTCCTCGCCGAACACGTCCGTGGCGTGGCGGTGGGCTGCGACAACGTCATCTACCTGCATGGCGACGCGGGCGTCGGGGCGGGCATCATCGCCGGTGGGCGGCGGGTCACCGGGCACGCCGGCTACGGCGGCGAGGTCGGCCACATGGTGGTCAACCCCGGCGGGCACCCGTGCGGCTGCGGTTCCCGGGGCTGCTGGGAGACCGAGATCGGCGGACCCGCGCTGCTGCGGGCCGCCGGCCGCGACGGCGTGGAGGGCCAGGACGCCGTCCTGTCCGTGGTGGACCCGGCGGCGCGCGGCGACGCCAGCGCCCAGGCCGCGGTCCGCCAGGCCGGTGACTGGCTCGGCTTCGGCGTCGCCAACCTGGTCAACATCCTCAACCCGGAGATGGTCGTCTTCGGCGGCACCATGCGGGACCTCTACCTCGCCGCAGCGGCGCAGGTACGCAGCCGGCTCAACTCGATGGCGCTGGCCGCCTGCCGGGAACACGTCCGGTTACGCACCCCGAAGCTGGGCGACGAAGCGCCCCTGATCGGCGCGGCCGAGCTGGCCTTCGAGCGGCTCCTCGCCGATCCGCTCGACGTCTGACGCCGTCTGAGGCAGCCGGCCCCGCCCAGACCCACCGGATCGGGTCGCCCCGTTGCCGAGCAGGTCGTGCCGGCCAGCAGAGTTGCCGCGCAGGTGTGGGGCCGAGTGGGGAAGTTCCGTGAACCAATCCACCCGGGGCATCCGTGTCCCCGGTAGACGAACACGTTACGCGCTCGTCTGGACTGGTCCACGGCAAACATCCCACTACAAAGCCCTAGGAGCCCAAATGGCAGCTTTGACTCGCATGCGCAAGACGTGGCGACCGGTCGTGGTCGGCGCCCTGGTCCTGGCCGGGCTGACCACCGCCGCGACGCCGGCAGCGGCAGCGACCAACCGGACCGGGCTCTGCAACAAGGGAACCGGCTTCTCGTCGACCCTGGAGTTCCCCTGGCGGGGCGGGTTCACCAGCCATGTGGTGGGGCCGGGCAAGTGTTGGAGCATCACGCTCGCCGCCGGCAGCACCGAGCCGGTGAACGTGTTTGTCCACGGCAACGGCGCGAAGGTCTTCCTCGGTTCGAAGACGATCAAGACGGGCGAGCACAACGTGTTCCGGACCAAGGGCACCTCGGTCTGGTCGGCCCAGTACTGGTTCTCGCACAGCTGACGGAAGCTCTCGCACAGCTGACGGCTGTGGAAGCCCCCGCGCGGGCCTCTGGTCGCGCGGGGGCCGAGCAGGCCCCGGAGGCCCGCGACATGCTCGCCGCCTCGGTGGCTCTCCGGCGTCGAGCGGGGCTCGGGGCTGAGAGTGAAGGGCCTTCAGCTCAATGATGGCCGGGCCGGCGGTGGCGGGTGGCGTAGGCACGGACCTTCGCGCGGTTGCCGCAGACCGCCATGCTGCACCAGCGCCGCCGGCCACGCGGGTCGAGGAAGAGCCAGCCGCAGTCGTCGCCGGGGCAGGCCCGCACCCGGTGCCGGTCCGCCGTGGTGAGCAGGTCGGCGGCGGCCCGGCCGCAGGCGAGCAGGGGCAGGGCCAGCCCCGCCTTCCCGTCGAGGGTCCACCGCGCGGTCCCCTCCGCGTCGGCGCGGAGCCGGGAATCGGCGGCGGCGCGCTCGGCGACGACCGCGACGACGTCGAACGCGGCGGTGTCGCCGGGCGTCAGCAGGACGGCGCGCAGGGCGGCCCGCAGCGTCCTCGTCTCCGCCAGCACCCGGTCGGCCGCGTCCGGCTGCTCGTGGGCCGCCGCCCGGAGCCGGCGCACCGTGACGGCGTCGAGCAGGTGCGCGTGCCCGGCCCAGACGGCGAGCCGGTCGTAGTCGCGCAGCCATTCCCGGTGCGGCGCGGGCGACTCGTCCCACCCACCCCAGGTGTTGCAGAGCTCCAGTCCACGGTGGCCGGCGAGCAGCACCGGCATGGGGTGACCGTCGACGTCGATCCAGTGCACCCGGCCAGTATGCCTTGACGGGACGCCAGCTAACCAGTCAACCTTTGCACACCGGTTACTCAGCCTCTCGCGGTTAGGCGGTGGTGGTGATGCGCAGGCTCGTCCGGACGGCGCTGGTGGGCACGGTCGCGCTCGGTTCCCTCCTGGCGGGGGCACCCGCGTCCGCAGTCGACGGACCGGTCGACGGGGCACGGCCCGGCGGTTACCGGCCGGAGCCCTGGCGCACCTGGGTGCAGGAGGAGTGGAGCGCCCCGGCCGGCCGGTACTGCTCCTTCCCGCTCCAGGTGCGGGTGGTCAGCCAGGACGTCCGGGTCCGGGTGGTAGCCCGGTACCCCGACGGCGCGGTCCGCCGGGAGGAGTTCGCCGGCCCGCTGGTCGTCGACTTCGTCAACGGCGACACCGGACGGACCGCACGGCGGGACGCGGGCGGCTCCGGTGCCGCCGACCACCGGCCGGACGGCACCTGGTCCCGCTACACCATCGTCGGCCCCGCCGGCTTCGGCTTCCGGCCCGGGGACCACCACGCCCGGGGCTACTACCTCCTCGACGGGCTGCACGTGATCACGTTCGACGCCGACGGCACCCGTCGACTGACCGTCGCCGTCGGCGAGCAGGAGAACGTCTGCCTGGCCCTCGGGGACTGACCTGCCCGGCCCGGACGGCTGACGGTCCGCGCGCGGCGTGACCGGGCGGCGGGTCAGGGGCGGGGGCCGTGCCAGGAACGCCAGAGGTCCGCGTACGAGCCGCCCCGGGCGAGCAGGTCGGCGTGCGACCCGAGTTCGGTGATCCGGCCGTCCTCCACCACCGCCACCCGGTCGGCGTCGTGCGCGGAGAATAGCCGGTGCGCGATCGCGATCACCGTACGGCCCTCCAGCACGGCCGCGAGCGACCGTTCCAGGTGCCGCGCCGCGCGTGGGTCGATCAGCGAGGTCGCCTCGTCCAGCACCAGGGTGTGCGGGTCGGCCAGCACCAGTCGGGCCAGGGCGAGCTGCTGCGCCTGCGCGGCGCTGAGCGGGTGCCCGCCCGCGCCGACCGGGGTCGCCAGGCCTTCGGGCAGGGCGTCGGCCCAGTCCAGCGCGTCCACGGCGGCCAGCGCCGCGCGGACGTCCGCGTCGGTGGCGGCCGGACGGACCATCGCCACGTTCTCCCGCAGCGTGCCGATGAAGACGTGGTGTTCCTGGGTGACCAGGGCGACGTGTCGGCGCAGCTCGGCCAGGGGAAGTTCGGTCAGGGGTCGCCCGTCCACGGTGACCGACCCGGTGCCCGGGGCGTGCACGCCGGCCAGGAGCCGACCCAGCGTCGACTTGCCCGCCCCGGACGGACCGACCATGGCCAGCCGTTCCCCCGGCTCCGGGACCAGGGTCACGCCGTGCAGCACGTCCCGCCCCTGGCGGTAGGCGAACGTGACGTCCCGGACGGCGAGTCGACCGTCCCCCGGACGACCGACCGCCCCGCCGGCCGGGGACGTGCCAACCAGGGAGGCGCCGACCGGAGACGCGCCGGCGGGACTCACCCCGGTTTCACTCGACGCGGACCGGTTCGCGGCCGGTTCGTCGCCGGTGGGCCCGTCCGGGGCGGCCACGCCGAGCAGCCGGGCCAGCGACGCGCCGCCGACCTGGAGCTCGTCCAGCCACGCGAGCAGCCGGTCGACCGGCTCGATGAGCTGCTGCGTGTAGAGGGTGGCCGCGGTGACCTGGCCGAGGGTCACCCAACCCTCCAGGTAGAACCAGCCGCCGACGACCAGGGTCGCCACCACCGGCACCAGGTACCCGATCTCGGTGACCGGGAAGAAGATCGTCCGCAGCCACAGGGTGTACCGCTCGGCCGCGTACGACCGGCGGATGTCGGCGTCGGTGCGGGCCCGTCGGCGCGCCTCCTGCCGCAACGCCTCGGTGGTCCGCGAGCCCTCGACGGCCTCGCTGATCCCGTCGGTGATGTCCGCGTAGGCGGCGTTCTCCCGCAGGTAGCCGGCGGTGGCCCGGCGCAGGTACCAGCGGGTGCCGACGACCAGCATCGGCACCGCGACCAGGCAGGGCAGCACCAGCAGCGGGCCGATCAGCAGCAGCGCCCCGAGGACGAACCCGGCGGTGACCACCGCGATCAGGGTCTCGGGCACCGCCAGCCGGACCGTCCGGGACAGCGCGGCGACGTCCCGCGAGGTCCGGGTGAGCAGGTCACCGGTGCCGGCCCGCTCCACCGTGGCCAGCGGCAGGGCCAGGATCCGGTCGACGAACTCCTCCCGCAGCGCGGCGAGCACCCGCTCCCCCAGCCGCGCGGAGGCGACGTGCGCGAGGCGCAGCAGCACCGACTGGGCCACCACGAACCCGGCGATGGCCAGCACGATCGTGTCGACCGGGGTGCTCCGATCGCCCTGGGAGACCCCCTCGACCAGGTCGCCGAGCAGGCGCGGCCCGGCCAGTCCGGCCGCTGCGGCCAACGCGTGCAGGGCGAGAGCGCCGGCCAGCGCGGCCGGATGACGGCGGGCCAGCGTGCGGGCGTACCGGCGGACCTGTGCCGCGTCCGCGACCGGCAGGGCGGTGGCCATCAGCTCTCCCCCCGGCTGACCGTCGCGGCGTACCGGGGCTCGGTGCCGAGCAGGTCCTCGTGCCGGCCCTCGGCGACCACCTTGCCGTCCTCCACCACGATCACGTGGTCGGCCCGCCCGAGCACCAGCGGGCTGGTGGTACAGACCAGTGTGGTCCGGCCGGCCCGAGCTGACCCGAGACGGGACGCGATCCGCGCCTCGGTGTGCGCGTCCACCGCGCTGGTCGGCTCGACCAGCAGCAGGATCTCCGGGTCGGCGGCCAGCGCCCGGGCCAGCCGCAGGCGCTGCTGCTGGCCGCCGGAGAACTCCCGGCCCCGCTCGGCCACCGGGCTGTCCAGCCCGTCCGGCAGAGCCTCGACGATGTCGGTCGCACTCGCCGCCGCCAGTGCCCTGGCGATCGTGGCGTCGTCGGCGACGCCGTGCGGGTCCAGCTCCGCGCGGAGCACGCCGGTGAAGAGATGCGCGTCGTTGTCGGCCACCAGGATCCGCTCCCGCACCGTCGCCAGCGCCACGTCCCGCAGCGGTACGCCGTCCAGCGTCGCGTCCGAGTCCACGTACCGGCCGAGCCGGTCGGTGATCGCGACGGCGTCGGCCGGCTCGGCGGCGACCAGCGCGGTGAGCCGGCCGGGGCGGACCACCACCCCGGACTCGGGATCGACCAGTTCCCCCGGTCCGTCGGGCAGTGGCACCGGGCGGGCCGGGTCGGTCAGCTCCGGGGCCAGCCGGAGCAGGTCGACCACCCGACGGGCCGCCACGTGTCCCCGGGTCAGTTGGTCGATCGTCTCGGTGATCGTGCGCAGCGGGGTGACCAGGAACGCGGTGTAGCCGTAGAAGGCGACGAGTTGGCCCGCGCTGATCTCGCCGCGCAGCGCGAACCGGGCGCCGAGCCAGGTGACCAGGGCGAGGAAGAGACCGGGCAGCAGGATCTGCACCGCCGCCAGCAGCGAGTCGACCCGGGCCACCCGTACCCCCTCGGCGCGCAGCGCCTGGGACTCGGTCCGGTAGCGGTCCGCGACCACCTGCTCGCCACCCACGCCCCGCAGCACCCGCAACCCGCGCACGATGTCCCCGACCCGGGTGGTCAGCCGGCCCTCCTGGTCACGGTAGGTGCGCTGCCGGCGGTGCAGCGGCCGGATGAGCAGCCCGACCGTCGCCATCAGCACCGGCACGCCGAGCACCACCACCAGGCCGAGCGGCAGCGAGGCGGTCAGCAGGATCACCGTGATGGTGACGAGGGCGACCACCGCGCCGCTGCCCCGGGCCAGGATCTCCATCGCGGAGCCGATCTGCCCGATGTCCGACGTGCCGATGCTGACCACCTCACCGGCGGCGACCCGCCGGGGCAGGGTGGCGCCGAGCCGGTTCGCCGCCTCGACGGTGAGCTGCACGGTGCGGTACGCGGCGGCGAGCCAGTTGTACACCGCGCAGCGGTGCCGCAGGACGCCGGCGACGGCCTGGAGCACCCCGAGCCCGAGCAGCACCAGCCCCCAGGCGACCAGCGCGTCGGGGTCACGGGCGGTCAGGCCGGCGTCGATCGCCTGGCCGATGGCCGCCGGGGCGAGCGCCTGGGCCACCATCCAGACGATGCCGAGGCCGATCCCGGCGACCAGGGTGGGGCGGCTCTGGATGGCCAGCCAGACCAGGAAGCGGGCGGCCGACCGGGAGTCGGGGATGCCGGGATCGCCGGCCGGTAGGGAACGCATGACAGAACGAACGTATGCGACGGACACGGAGCGCGCCCGTCACGTCACCCACCGGAGGGTCGGCGTGTCAGCGGTCGACCTGCGTGAAGTCCCAGGAGTGGGCGGGTCGGGCGAGCAGCGTCGGCGGCGGCTCGGGCATCGAGCGGGGCGTGTTGCGCCACTTCGAGATGACCACCACCCGGTGGTCGGTGGAGGTGAAGACCTCGCTGGACAGGTGCAGCGGATCGTGCCCGAACTCCGGCAGCGCGATGTCGCAGACCCAGTCCAGCAGGTCGTCGAAGCCGTACGGCTCGGCGCGGGCCTCCCACATCCGTACGATCACGTCGTCCGCCCCCTGCCTCCGCCTCGCCCCTGCCTCCGGTGCCCTGTCCCGCCTCGTTCGCGAACGTTACCCGCTGACCCTGGTCAGCGGCATGGCCGAATCGGCGGGCAGGTCGAGCCGGCTCGGCGCGACCCCGGCGGCGACCAGGTGCGAGCCGAGCGCGGCGACCATCGCGCCGTTGTCCGTGCACAGCTGCGGCCGGGGCACCCGGACCCGGACACCGCGCTTGGCCGCGCGGTGCTCGGCCATCGCCCGCAACCGGGAGTTGGCCGCCACTCCCCCACCGATGACCAGCGTGTCCACGCCGTGCGACCGGCAGGCGTCCAGCGCCTTGGTCACCAGCACGTCGCAGACCGCCTCCTGGAACGACGCCGCCACGTCGGCGACCGGCACGGGCTCGCCGGCCCGCTGCCGGGCCTCCACCCAGCGGGCCACCGCCGTCTTCAACCCGGAGAAGGAGAAGTCGTACCGATGGGCGGCGAGGTCCTTGGCGGCGGTGAGGCCACGCGGGAAGGTGATCGCCGCCGGATCGCCGGCACGGGCCTCCCGGTCGACGTACGGGCCGCCGGGGAAGGGCAGGCCGAGCAGGCGGGCCACCTTGTCGAACGCCTCACCGGCCGCGTCGTCGATGGTCGCGCCGAGCGGTGTGACGCCCCGGGCCAGGTCGTCGACGAGCAGCAGGGAGGAGTGCCCGCCGGAGACCAGCAGGGCGACCGCCGGTTCGGGCAGCGGGCCGTGCTCCAGGGTGTCCACGGCGACGTGCGCGGCGAGGTGGTTCACCCCGTACACCGGCTTCTCGGCGGCCAGCGCGTAACCCTTGGCGGCGGCCACGCCGACCAGCAACGCGCCGGCCAGCCCGGGACCGGAGGTGACCGCGATCGCGTCGATGTCGGCGATGGTCACCCCGGCCTCGGCGAGCGCCCGGTCCATGGTGGGCACGATCGCCTCCAGGTGGGCGCGACTGGCCACCTCGGGCACCACGCCACCGAACCGGGCATGCTGCTCCACGCTGGAGGCGAGCGCGTCGGCCAGCAGGGTGTGGCCCCGGACGATGCCCACACCGGTCTCGTCGCAGGAGGTCTCGATGCCGAGGATCAGCGGTTCGTCAGCCATCGCGTGTCGTCAGTCCCTGCTGTTCGTCAGTTGCTGGTGCGCCGCATGACCAGCGCGTCGGTGTTGGTCGGTTGGTAGTAGCCGCGCCGGATGCCGACCGGCTCGAAGTCGTACCCGGCGTAGAGCTTCTGGGCCGGGGCGTTGTCCACCGCGACCTCCAGCAGCACGTCGCGGGCGCTCCGGGCGTCCGCCTCGGCGAGCAGCGCCTCCAGCAGGGCCCGGCCGACCCCGCGCCGCTGGGCGTCCCGCCGGACCGCGATGTTCTGCACCCACGCCTCGTCCGGGCCCGCCACGGCGAGCCCGGCGTAGCCGAGCACGTCACCGCTCCCGGGGCCGGAGCCGGGCTCGGAATCGGAGCCGGTGGCGTTGGCGGGATCGGCATCGGTGGCGACCAGGTAGTGGTGCCGGTTGGCCAGCTCGTTCCAGAACATCGCCGCCGACCACTGCTCGACGCCGAAGAGGTCGGCCTCGATCGGCAGTACCGCGTCGATGTGCCACCAGCGGAACCGGTCGACGCGGACCGGTCCGGGCCGCCCACCCGGCGGACCGCCTGCGGTCACGGCAGTACCGACTTGCGGGCGGTGGCCGCCACCGCGTCCGGTCGACGCAGGTAGAGGGGGGTGAGGCGTTCGCCGGGGGCGGCGGCCCGGATCCGTTCGGCGGCCAGCTCGGCCAGCGCGGCAGCCGACGGGTAGCGGGGTTCGGCCCGCAGCGGCAGGCCGAACACGTCGGCGTAGCGGTGCGCGCCGTCGCCGACCATGGCAGTGGCGCCGAGGTCACGGGCCCGCTCGGCGACGAGGGCCGGCACGTCGACGTTCGGCCCGGCGATCCGCTCGCCCGCCCCGTCGTACACCGCCCAGTAGACCTCCCGGCGGCGCGCGTCGCTGGCGGCCAGCACCGGTTCACCGGCGGCGGCCGGGTGCCCGAGGGCGTCCAGCGAGCAGACGCCGTACGTCGGCACACCGAGCACCTGCCCCATGGTGGCGGCGGTGACCAGCCCGACCCGCAGCCCGGTGAACGGCCCCGGACCGAGCCCCGCGACGATCGCGCCCAGGTCGGTGGGACGGACGCCCACCTCGGCGAGCGCGTCCGCGACCTGCGGCGCGAGCAGCTCCCCGTGGGCGCGGGCGTCGACCGTGCGACGCTCCACCCGGAGCGTGACGCCGTCCGCCGCGATCTCCACCAGCGCGGCGGTCACCGCCGGGGTCGAGGAGTCCACCACCAGTACGAGCACGTGCCCACCCTAGCCGGGCGCACCGCCGGCCCTCCGCCGAGTCGGGCGCACCCCGGCCCGCCTCGGGCAGCCACCGGCCGGGCGACGACGAGCGCGTCCGGTCGGGGAACGGTGGCGGCTCAGCCGGCCGACCGCTCCCACTCGACGGTGGGCAGGCCGGCGTCGGCGAGGGCCTTGTTCGCCGCGCTGAACGGGCGGCTGCCCAGGAAGCCGCGCGGGTTCATCGGGCTCGGGTGCCCGGCCTCCAGCACCACGTGCTGGGGGTTGGTGACCAGCGCCGCCTTCTTGCGGGCGTAGCCGCCCCAGAGCAGGAAGACCACCCGGTGGTCCAACGCGTCGAGGGCCCTGATGGTGGCGTCGGTGAACTCCTCCCACCCCTTGTTGCCGTGCGAGCCCGGCGTCGCCTGGCGGACGGTCAGCACCGCGTTGAGCAGCAGCACCCCCTGCGCCGCCCAGCCGTCGAGGTTGCCGCTGCGCGGCTTCGGCACGCCGAGGTCCTCGCTCAGCTCCTTGAAGACGTTGCGCAGCGACGGCGGCACGCTCACCCCGTCCCGGACGCTGAAGCTGAGCCCGTGCGCCTGCCCGGCCTTGTGGTACGGGTCCTGGCCGAGGATCAGCACCCGGCAGTCCTGCGGAGCGCAGAGCCGGTACGCCGAGAAGAGGTCCTCGACCGGCGGGAAGACCGTCTGGGTGGCGTACTCCCGGGCGACGAACTCGCCGAGCGCGGCCGTACGCGCCGGGTCGAGGTGCGGCGCCAGCACGGTCCGCCACCCTTCCGGCAGCAGGTCCATCAGGTCCAGGGTCGGCACGTCCTCGGGCATGGGCCACCTTTCCGTCCAGCGGTCGGCTCTGTCGACCGCGCGGGGTCGGCTACTTCCTACCAGTCCGGGCCGACAGCGGCGTTCCCACCACCCCACCCGTGGCAGTGGCGGCGGCGCACTACGCTGCGGCCACCTCTCGAAAGGATCATCGATGCGCAAGACCCTGCTGCCCGTCCTGGCCCTCGCCCTGGTCACCGTGCTCGCGTGTGGCTTCGGCGACCAGACATCCCCCGGCGGGGGCGGGACGAGCGACCAGGGCACGAGCAGTTTCACCCCGGACCCGGACGGCGACGACACCCCCGCCGCAACCCCGGCGGCCCGGGCGAGCACCACCGACCCGACCGGATCCGAGCCGCTGACCTGCGAGCAGCTGAGGACCGCCGAGCTGGGCAACGCCGAACAGCCCTACCAGGGCCGCCGCTCACCGATCCGACTGACCGACGGCTCCTGGTCGGGTGACGGCATGGTCGTCCAGTTGCAGTGGCCGTGCGCCATCGGCGACCTGACCGGCGACGACGTCGATGACGCCGTGGTTCCGGTGCTGATGGACGGCGGCGGCACGGGCAAGTTCTGGCAGATCGCGTTCTTCGGCAACATCGACGCCCGGCCGCACTACGTCACGACGACCGAGATCGGCGACCGGACGCCGGTCGAAACGGTGTCGATCAGCGACCGGAAGGTGACGGTGGTCTTCCTGATGCGTCCCGAGGACCCGTCGTCAACGGCGGACGTCGTGCGGCGTACCGCCACGTATGAGCTGAACGGCAGCCGCCTGGTAAAGACCGCCCACACCGACTCCCCCGCCTGAATCTCCCCCCCACGTCGTTGACCAAGAAGTTCTCGTCACCTGCGAGATCGACTCTGACGTCAACCTGTTGATCGACGCGGTCAGGACAGGGCGGTGAGGCGGGTCGGCCAGGTGCCGCCGACCCCGACCAGTTCGGCCGTACGGGTGTCGTCGTCGTGGCGGTCGAGACGGATGTGCAGGTGCGACTCGGTCAGGTGCTCGGCCAGGCCCTCACCCCACTCGACCACCGTCACGGAGTCGTCCAGCGAGGCGTCCAGGTCGAGGTCGTCGATCTCGGCGCGCGGATCGGTGGCGTCGCCCAGGCGGTACGCGTCGGCGTGCACCAGGCCGACCGTGCCGCCCCGCGTCGGATCGGGTCGATGCGCCCGGGCGATCACGAACGTCGGCGAGGTGACGTCGCCGAGCACGCCGAGGCCCGCGCCGATGCCCTGGGTCAGCGCGGTCTTGCCGGCCCCCAGCGGCCCGGTGAGCAGCACCAGGTCACCGGCGCGGAGCAGCCCGGCGAGCCGGCGGCCGAAGGCGTGCGTGTCGGCCAGGGTGGGCAGTTCCACGACGACCGACACCGTTCCTCCACCGCGCACACCGCTCACACTCTCTCCAGGAAGTCCATCAGGGCGGCGTTGACCTCGTCCGCGTGCTCCAGCATCACCACGTGCCCGCTGTCCGGGATCCGGACGAACTCGGCGTGCGGCAGACGGCGCACGATCTCCTCCGAGTGGGTCACCGGCGTGATCATGTCCTTCTCCCCGGCGACCACGAGCACCGGGGTGCCGGCCAGTGTGGCGAGCGCCGGGTAGCGGGCGTGGGTCGCCAGGGTACGCAGGTAGCGGGTGACCGTGTCGGCCGAGGTGCGCGAGTTCATCTTCTCCACGTACGACACCAGGGCCGGGCTCGGCTTCGGGGTGCCGAAGCCGTACCGGCGGGTGAGCAGCCAGGCCACGTTGGAGGTGGACCGGCGGGCCTTGTCGATGATCGTCCCGCCGTACCGGGTGGTGGTGTTGACCATGTAGAGCACCGGCGGGCCGACCCGGCCGAGCAGGGCCGGGGCGACCAGCTTGGTCTCGGCGAGCAGTCCACCGGAGGTGGCCATCAGCACGGTGCCGACCACCCGGTCGCCGAACATCTCCGGGTACAGCTCGGCGAACGCCATGATGGTCATGCCGCCCATCGAGTGCCCGACCAGCACCAGCGGCCCGTCCGGGGTGGTCCGGTCGATGACCCGGCGCAGGGCGTGGCCGAGCGCGGTCAGGTCGTACTCGCCGCTCTCCAGCCTGCCGGAGCGGCCGTGGCCGGGCTGGTCGTACGCGACGACGCGGTGCTCGCCCCGCTCGGCGAGCGCCCGACGCTGGAAGTGGAAGGTCCCCATGTCCAGGCAGAACCCGTGCACCAGGACGACGGTGGGCCGCCCGGCGGCCGGGCGGGTCGGCTCGACCACCTCCACGTGCAGGTCGGTGCCGTCGGGCAGTTCCATCCGGAACGACTCGTCGTACCGCAGCTGGCCGAAGACCTCGTCGGCGTACCGGTCGGTGGGGTCGGTCTTGTACCTACGGACCAGGACCCGTTCGGTGGCCACGCCCGCCGCGAGCCCGGCGGCGGCCACCCCGACGGCCGCGCCGACCAGGCCGGCGACCTTCCCGGCGGCGGTACGCGGCCGGGGCACCCGGTCGAGCAGGGACGTCATGTGCGCTCGCCGTCGTAGACCCGGGTGACCCGGCAGCCGCCGAACCGGGTGACGATCTCGTAGTTGATGGTGCCGACCGCCTCGGCCCAGTCGTCGGCGGTGGGCTCACCGTCGGCGCCGCTGCCGAAGAGGACCGCGACGTCGCCCGCCGCGACCGGGTCGTCGCCGCAGTCGATCATGATCTGGTCCATGCAGACCCGACCGGCGATGGTCCGGTTCCGCCCGGCGAGCCGGACCGGGCCGACGTTCGAGGCGTGCCGGGGCACCCCGTCGGCGTAGCCGACCGGCACCAGGGCCAGCGTGGTCTCCCGGTCGGTGGTGTAGGTGTGGCCGTAGGAGACGCCGGTGCCGGCCGGAACCCGCTTGGCGAGCGTCACCCGGGCCCGGGCGGTCATGGCGGGACGCAGGCCGTGCCGCTCGCCGGCCACCGGGGAGAGCCCGTAGACCGCCAGGCCGGGACGGACCAGGTCGAAGTGGGTGTCGGGGCGGGTCAGGGTGGCCGCCGAGTTGGCCAGGTGCCGGTGCCGGGGGCGCAGCCCGGCCCGCTCGACCATGGCCAGCCCCTCGTGGAAGACCGCGATCTGCCGGTCGATGGTCGGGTGGCCGGGCAGGTCGGCGTAGGCGAAGTGGCTCCACACGCCGACCACCTCGACCAGGCCGTCGGCCTCAGCCTTGGCGGCGGCCTCCAGGAGCGCCGGCCAGTCGGCGACGGTCGCGCCGTTGCGGGAGAGCCCAGTGTCGATCTTCAGGTGCAGCCGGGCCGGGCGCGCCGCCCGCCGGGCGGCGATGGTCATCTCGTCGAGCTGACCGAGGCTGGCGGCGGAGAGGTCGACGTCGGCCGCCACCCCCTCGTGCAGCGGCAGTCCGGGGCTGAGCAGCCAGGCCAGCACCGGCGCGGTGATCCCGGCCCGGCGCAGGGTGAGCGCCTCGTCCAGGGTGCAGACGCCGAGCCAGTCCGCCCCGGCGTCGAGCGCCGCGCGGGCCGCCGGGAGCATGCCGTGCCCGTACCCGTCGGCCTTGACCACCGCCATCAGCTCGGCGCTGGTGCCGGAGCGCAGCCGCGCCACGTTCTCCCGGATGGCGTCAAGATCAACCCGTACCTCGGCCTGCCACATGGTCCCAGCCTACTGACCACGGTGATCGGCGTGCTCCAGCGCCGCTGAAGGATTTCCGGACGATCCGGCCCGCACCGCCCGCCGCGCTCGCGGGTCGTCGCCGGGTCAGCCGAGCCCGGCCAGGACCGGCCGGAGCGCGGCGGCCACGTCGGTCGCGGTCACCGGCCCGTGCCGGGCCGCCTCCCGGCCGGCCAGCCCGTGCAGGTACGCGGCCAGCGCGGCGGCCCGCTCGGCCGGCAGCCCGGCGGCGAGCAGCGAGCCGAGCAGACCGGCCAGCACGTCCCCGGTGCCGCCGGTGGCCAGGACCGGGGTGCCGGTCGGATTGACGTAGGCCCGCCCGGCCGGCGTGCCGATCACCGTACGACTCCCCTTGAGCAGCACCACCGCGTTCATCCAGGCGGCCAGTCGCAGCGTCGCGGCCACGCGGTCGACACCCGGTTCCTCGCCGCAGAGCCGGGCGTACTCCCGGTCGTGCGGGGTCACCACGATCGGAGCGTCCCGCCCGCGCAGCCGGTCGGCCATCGAGCCGTCGACCAGCATGGTCAGCGCGTCCGCGTCGAGCACCACCGGCACCGGCGCGGCGAGCACGGTACGCAGCTCGGCGGCGGCCTCCGCACCGGTGCCGAGCCCGGAACCGCAGACCCACGCCTGCACCCGTCCGGCGTCGGCCACCCGCCCGGTGGCGATCACCGACGGGTGGTGGTGCAGCACCTCGGCGGCGGCGCTGCCGGCGTACCGGACCAGGCCGGTCGGCCCGGCGAGCGCCCCGGCGACGGAGAGCACCGCCGCGCCCGGGTAGGTCGCCGACCCGGTGGCCACCCCCACCACGCCCCGGTTGTACTTCTCCGACCTCGGGCCGAGCCGGGGCCAGTCGTCGACGACGTCCGTCACCTCGGTGACGTGCAGCGCCGGAGTGCCGCGCAGCCAGGGGGCCAACCCGATGTCGACCAGCTCGACCTGACCGGCGTACTCCGCCGCCTCCCCCACCACCAGGGCCGGCTTGAGCGCGCCGAAGGTCACCGTCACGTCGGCGCGCAGCGCGCCCGGCCGCCCGTCGCCGTCGTGCGGCACGTGACCGGTGTCGACCGCGACCCCGCTGGGCACGTCCACCGCGACCACGGTGGCCCGTCCGCCGTCCCGGCCACGGACCTCCCCGAGCCGCGCCACCAGCCGCGCCGCCGACTCCCGGAGCCCGCCACTCCCCCCGATCCCGACGATGCCGTCGAGCACCAGGTCGGCGCGGGCCGGCAGCTCGTCGACGGTTCGGCCACCGGCGGCCCGCAGCGCGGCGAGTCCGTCGGCGTGCGCCCGCCCGGGATTGAGCAGCAGCGCCTCGACCGCCGCGCCCCGACGGGCCAGGTGCGCCCCGGCGAAGAGGGCGTCCCCGCCGTTGTCGCCGCTGCCGACCAGCAGCAGCACCCGCCCGCCGTACACCCCGCCCCGGTCGGCGAGGAGCAGCGCGCAGCGCCGGGCCAGCCCGGCGGCGGCCCGCGCCATCAGGGTGCCCGCCGGCAGGGTCGCCATCAGCTGCGCCTCCGCCGCCCGTACGTCACCGACCCGCCACACCGGTCTCATGCGCACCCCATCCCTGTCGGCCCGATCGGCCCTCTCCCGTCCTGTGGCAGCGACGACGAACACCGACCAACCCTAACGGCGCGGAGGGTAACCGTCGGCCCCCCGGCGAGCAATCCCTGTGGACAGAGCGTGGCCGCGTCCGGCGTCGGTTGTCCACAGCCGGTTCCGGGACCGTCGCGCCGCCCCTAGCGTCGGCGGCACATCGGGGTCGTCGATCGGGAGGTGCCTCGTGGACGGAGCACGTAGATCGGGCGGGCCGCCCCTGACCGTCGACCTGCCGGCGCTGCGCACCGCCGCCGGCCGGCTCGCCGACGAGGCGTACCCGCTGGGCCACGGGCTGGCCGGGGTGCCCGGACTGACGTTGTCCGAGCCCCGCTGGCGCTGCGCACGGGCCCTGTCCGACCTGGAGTCGGCGACGCACATCTGGTTCGGGGCGCTCGGCGCCCGGCTGGCCGACACCGCCACGGCGGTCCGCACCGCCGCCGACCGGTACGCCGCGACCGACGAGCGGGCGGCCCGCCGGCTGCCCACCCCCCGGTGAGCGGCTACACCCGGCTCTGGACGACCGACCCGGCGACCTGGGAGCGGGCCGGCGTCGCCTGGCGGGGTGTCGGCACCCTGGTGGACCGCCGGGCCGCCGGGCTCTCCGCCGGGGCCTCCGGGCTCCGGGACGCCTGGGCCGGCGTCGCCGCCGGGGCCGCCGCCGACCGGCTCACCGGGCTCCGGGCCGAACTGGTCTCGGTCTCCCCGGTGCCGATCGAGGTGGACCAGGTCCTCGCCGAATTCGCCGCCCGGCTCCGCCGGGCCCGGGCCCGACTGGCCGGCGCGGTGACCCGGATCGACGCGGCGGGGCTCGGGGTCGACCGGGACGGGCGGGTCACCGTGCCCGCCGCCGCACCCGTTCCGCCCGGTGCGACCGCAGGTCGGGAGGCCGGGCCGACCCCGGGTCGGGTCACCCGACCGGCGGACCGGGCGGCCGAGGCGGCGCGCCTCTCGGCGGAGATCGGCGACGCGCTCGCCCTGGCTGAGGCGGCCGACCGGGAGGCGACGGCCCGGCTCGACGAACTGGCCGCCGCCGCACGCGCCGGTTGGGTGACGCCACCGCCCGCGTACCGGCCGCCGCCGGGGGCCGACCCGGCGCTGGTCCGTCGCTGGTGGGGCGGGCTGACCCCGGCCCAGCGCCGCTGGCTGGTGGTGCACGAGCCGGCCCGGGTCGGGCGGCTGGACGGGGTGCCCGCGACCGCCCGGGACCAGGCGAACCGGCTCCTCCTCGACGACCACCGGGAACGGCTCCTGGCCCGACGGCGGGAGTTGGTGCGCCAGGTTCCCCGGGGGCCGGCGGAGCTGGTCGGGCTGACCCGGCTCGACGCCACGCTGGCCGGACTCGCCACGCTCGCCGACCGGCTGGCCGCGCCGGGCACGGCCGACGCGCCCCGGGCGTACCTGCTCGGGCTGGACCCGGCCGGCGACGGGCGGGCGGTGGTGGCGCTCGGCAACCCGGACCGCGCCGACCGGGTGCTCACCTACGTGCCGGGGATGACCGCCGATCTGGCCGACGCCGACGGCGAACTGGGCCGGGCGGCCCGGGTCGCGGCCCGGGCCACCGCGCTCGACCCCGACGGCGAGACCTCGGCGGTGCTCTGGCTGGACTACGACGCCCCGGACTTCGTCCACGAGGCGTACCGGGCCCGGCAGGCCGAGGACGCCGCCGTCGGGCTGCACCGCTTCCAGGAGGGGCTACGGGTGACGCACGAGGGACCGCCGGCCCGGCAGACCGTCCTCGGGCACAGCTACGGATCGCTGGTGGTCGGCACCGCCGCCCGGGAGCACGGCCTGGCCGCCGACGCCCTGGTCTTCGTCGGTTCCCCAGGGGTCGGTGTGGACCACGCCGCCGACCTGCGCCTGCCACCCGGCCAGGTCTGGGCGAGCACCGCCACCGACGACGTCATCGGCCTGGTCCGGCCGCCGGTCGAGATGGCCGGCCGGGCGGCGGTCGGCGCGGTCCTGCCCTGGTTGGCCGGGGACGCGCTCGGGCGGCCCGACGACGACCTCTGGTTCGGCCGCGACCCGACCGATCCGGGCTTCGGCGGACGGGTCTTCCCCAGCGGCCGGTACGGCCACACCGGTTACTGGGAGCCGGCGAACCCGGCCCTGGACGGCATGGCCCGCATCGTGGTGGGGCGCTGACCCCCGCGCCCCGCCTTCCGAGTTGATCAAGAAGTTCGCGTCAGCGGCACGGCGGATCCTGACGCGAACTTCTTGATCGCCGCTCGCTACTCGACGGTGACCGACTTGGCCAGGTTGCGCGGCTGGTCGACGTCGTGTCCCCGGGCGGCGGCGATCTCGGCGGCGAGCACCTGCAACGGCACGGTGGTGACCAGCGGAGCAAGCAGCGTAGGGGTACGCGGCACGTAGATCAGGTGGTCGGCGTACGGGACGACGGCCTGGTCGCCCTCCTCGGCGATCACGATGGTCCGGGCCCCCCGGGCGCGGACCTCCTGGATGTTCGAGACGACCTTGTCGTGCAGCATGCCCCGGCCGACCGGCGACGGCACGATGCAGATCACCGGGGTGCCCTTGTCGATCAGCGCGATCGGGCCGTGCTTCAGCTCACCGGCAGCGAACCCCTCGGCGTGCATGTACGCCAGCTCCTTGAGCTTGAGCGCACCCTCCAGGGCCACCGGGTAGCCGACGTGCCGGCCGATGAAGAGCACGGTCGGCTCCGCCTTCAGGTCGCGGGCCAGCTCCCGGACCGGCTCGATCCGGTCCAGCAGCTCGCGCAGCTTGCCGGGCATCTGGTGGAGCTGATCCACCACGGCGGCCACCTCGTCGGCGAACTTGACCCCGCGCACCTGGGCCAGGTGCAAGCCGATCAGGTAGCAGGCGACGAGCTGGGTGAGGAACGCCTTGGTGGAAGCGACCGCGATCTCCGGACCACCGTGGGTGTAGAGCACGGCGTCGGACTCGCGCGGGATGGTGGAACCGTTGGTGTTGCAGATGGCCAGCACCCGGGCCTTCTGCTCCTTGGCGTGCCGCAGCGCCATCAGGGTGTCCATGGTCTCGCCGGACTGCGAGATCACCACGATCAGCGTGGACCGGTCGAGGACCGGATCGCGGTACCGGAACTCGCTGGCCAGCTCCACCTCGCAGGGGATCCGGGTCCAGTGCTCGATGGCGTACTTCGCGACCAGGCCGGAGTGGTAGGCGGTGCCGCAGGCGACGATGAAGATCTTGTCGACGTCGCGGAGGTCCTGGTCGCTGAGGCGTACCTCATCGAGCATGATCTCGCCGCTCTCGGTGAGCCGGCCGAGCAGCGTGTCGGCGACCGCCTGCGGCTGCTCCTCGATCTCCTTGAGCATGAACCAGTCGTAGCCGCCCTTCTCGGCTGCGGAGGAGTCCCAGTCGATGTGGAAGTCCTTGCCGCTGGCCGGCTGGCCGTCGAAGTCGGTGATCTCGATGCTGTCCGGGGTGATCAGGACGATCTGGTCCTGCCCCAGCTCGACCGCCTCCCGGGTGTGCTCGATGAACGCGGCGACGTCACTGGCGAGGTAGTTCTCCCCGTCGCCCCGGCCGACCACCAGGGGCGAGTTGCGCCGGGCGCCGACCACCGCGCCGGGCACCCGGGCGTCAACGGCGAGCAGGGTGAACGCCCCCTCCAGGCGTTGGCAGACCGCGCGCATGGCGGCGGCCAGCAGCGCGGGCCCGTCCGGCTCGCCGGCGGCGCGCAGCTCGGTCAGCGCGGCGGACAGCAGGTGGGCCGCGCACTCGGTGTCGGTGTCGCTGAGGAAGGTCACCCCGTCGGCTTCCAGCTCGGCGCGGAGCTTGGCGAAGTTCTCGATGATGCCGTTGTGGATCACCGCGACCCCGCTGTCCGGGGAGAGGTGCGGGTGGGCGTTGCGGTCGGTCGGACCGCCGTGGGTGGCCCAGCGGGTGTGGCCGATGCCGGTGGTGCCGTCGCCGATGCCGATTTCCCGGCACCCGGTCGGATCCGCGCTGACCCGCTCGGCCAGCACCTTCTCCAGGTTGGCCAGCTTGCCGGCCTTCTTCTCGGTCAGCAGCTCGTCCGCGCAGACGACGGCGACGCCCGCCGAGTCGTAGCCGCGGTACTCCAGCCGCCGCAGCCCGTCGAGCACGATGCCGAGCGCCGGGCGCGCACCGGCGTAACCCACGATTCCACACATGAACCGCAGCCTAACCCAGCTTCACTCACCATGCCTGCGCAGAACGGGGGTTATCGCTCACCGAACTTGAGCGATCAGACCTCATCGCGGGACACCCCGGGACGAATTCCCCTCCCACCAGGCCCGGCCCCCGGACCGGAGGGCACCCGGCCCCCGGACCGGAGGGCACCCGGCGACCGTGCGACAGGGAGGACACCACGCCCCGAAAACCGGGGACGTGAGGCGTCGGCGACAGCCCGTAGGCTGACCGACGTGACGACGACCACGAATGCCGACGTGCCCACGGATCCACTGGTGGCCCGGATGCGTCCGTTCGGCACCACCATCTTCGCCGAGATGTCCGCCCTGGCGGTGCGGACCGGCGCGGTCAACCTCGGGCAGGGCTTCCCGGACAGCGACGGGCCCCCGGAGATGCTCGCCGCCGCCGTCGACGCGTTGCGCGGCGGTCAGAACCAGTACCCGCCCGGTCCGGGCATCCCGGCGCTGCGCACCGCGATCTCCGCCCACCAGCGCCGCTTCTGGGGACTTGAGTACGACCCGGACGGCGAGATCGTGGTCACCGCCGGTGCCACCGAGGCGATCGCGGCGGCCATCCTCGCCCTCTGCGAACCCGGTGACGAGGTGGTCTGCTTCGAGCCGTACTACGACTCGTACGCGGCGTCGATCGCGCTGGCCGGGGCGGTCCGCCGGCCGGTGACCCTGCGCCCGGACGCCGACGGCCGGTACGCCTTCGACCCGGACGCGCTGCGCGCCGCGTTCGGTCCCCGTACCCGGCTGGTCCTGCTGAACTCCCCGCACAACCCCACCGGCAAGGTCTTCACCCCGGACGAGCTGCGCCTGGTCGCCGAGCTGTGCCAGGAGCACGGCGCGTACGCGGTGACCGACGAGGTCTACGAGCACCTGGTCTTCACCGGCACCGGGCACGTCCCGCTGGCCACCCTGCCCGGCATGCGGGAACGCACCCTGCGGATCTCCTCGGCCGGCAAGACGTTCTCCTGCACCGGCTGGAAGGTCGGCTGGGCGAGCGGCCCGGCGGCGCTCGTGTCGGCGCTGCTCCGGGTGAAGCAGTTCCTCACCTTCGTCAACGCCGCGCCGCTGCAACCGGCGGTCGCGGTGGCGCTGGCCCTGCCGGACAGCTACTACACCGGGTTCGCCGAGGACCTGCGGCAACGCCGGGACCAGCTCGTCGGCGGGCTCGCCCGGGCCGGATTCGACGTACTCACCCCGGAGGGGACGTACTTCGTCACCGCCGACATCACCCCGCTCGGCGGGACGGACGGCGTCGAGTTCTGCCGCTCCCTGCCGGAGCGCTGCGGCGTGGTGGCCGTCCCCACCCAGGTCTTCTACGACGACGTCGCCGCCGGCCGCCCGCTGATCCGGTTCGCCTTCTGCAAGCGGCCGGAGGTGCTCACCGAGGCGGTCACCCGGCTGCACACCCTCGCCCGTACCGCCGGCTGACCGGCCGCCGCGCCCGCAGGTGATCCACGCGGTGTACGGCATGTCGGGGTGTCCGAAGGGCTGGACACCCCGACATGCCGCAATTCGTGTCGATCGCCGCCCGAGGGACGGCCCGGTGGACGGCCCGGTGGACGGTCAGGCGGTGGGGCTGGCGGCGCGGACCTCGGCGGCGATGCGCTCGGCGACCTCCTGCGCGCTCTGCTGGGTGGCGGCCTCGACCATCACCCGCACCAGCGGCTCGGTGCCGGAGGGGCGCAGCAGCACCCGGCCGGTCTCGCCCAGCTCCGCCTCGGCCCGCTCGACCTCGGCGAGCACCGCCGGCGCGCCCGCGCCGACCGTCCGGTCGCCCACCGGCACGTTGATCAGCACCTGCGGCAGCCGGTTCACCACCGAGGCCAGCTCGGCCAGACTGCGGCCGGTGGCGGCCATCCGGGACATCAGGTGCAGCCCGGTCAGCACACCGTCCCCGGTGGTCGCGTACGCGGGCATGACGATGTGTCCGCTCTGCTCCCCGCCGAGGGCGAGACCGGAGGCGCGCAGCTCCTCCAGGACGTACCGGTCGCCGACCTTGGTCTCGACCAGCCGGATGCCCTGGGCGGACATGGCCAGGCGCAGGCCGAGGTTGCTCATCACGGTGGCGACCAGGGTGTCCTCGGTGAGCGTGCCGGCGTCGCGCATGGCCAGCGCGAGGATCGCCATGATCTGGTCGCCGTCCACCTCGTCGCCGTCGGCGCTGACCGCCACGCAGCGGTCGGCGTCGCCGTCGTGGGCGATGCCCAGGTTCGCGCCGTGCTCGACCACGGCGGCGCGCAACGCGTCGATGTGGTTCGAGCCGCACTCGTCGTTGATGTTGAGCCCGTCCGGCTCGGCGTTGATCGCGACGACCTCGGCGCCCGCCTCGCGGTAGGCGACCGGGGCCACGTCGGAGGCGGCCCCGTTGGCGCAGTCGACGACGACCTTGATGCCGTCGAGCCGGTGCGGCACCGTGCCGATCAGGTGCTGCACGTAGTGGTCGGCCCCGTCGAGCAGGTCGTGCACCCGACCGATGCCGGCACCGACGGGCCGGTCCCAGGCGGTGGTGGCGTTCGCCTCGACCGCGCCCTCGATCTCGATCTCGATGTCGTCCGGCAGCTTGTGCCCGCCGGCCGCGAAGAGCTTGATGCCGTTGTCCGGCATCGGGTTGTGCGACGCGGAGAGCATCACACCCAGGTCGGCCTTGGCCTCGGCGGTCAGGTACGCCACCGCCGGGGTGGGCAGCACGCCGACCCGCACGACGTTGGCCCCGGCGCTGGTCAGCCCGGCCACCACTGCGGCCTCCAGCATCTCGCCGCTGGCCCGCGGATCCCGCCCGACGACGGCCAGCGGCGGATGGCTGCGGTCCGACTCGGCCAGCGTGTGCGCGGCGGCCACCGCCACCGCCAGTGCCAGCTCGGGTGTGAGGTCGACGTTCGCCCGCCCGCGTACGCCGTCCGTGCCGAACAACCGACCCATACCCGCCAACCTCCAGAAACGGTCACTGCCAGAGAGAACTGGTGGAGAAAGCGGAACGGCCGGTCCACCTCCCCGCGAATCGAGGGAGGCGGACCGGCCGTCCGTCAGACGTACAAGGTGGAGACGCTGATCAGCGCTTCGAGTACTGCGGCGCCTTGCGGGCCTTCTTGAGACCGTACTTCTTGCTCTCCTTGACCCGGGCGTCCCGGGTGAGGAAGCCGGCCTTCTTCAGCGCCGGACGGTCGTCCGGCTCGCTGACGATCAGCGCCCGGGCGATGGCCAGGCGCAGCGCGCCGGCCTGGCCGGTGGTGCCGCCGCCCCGCAGGTTGGCGATCACGTCGAAGGCCTCGGGCTTCTCGGCGGTGACCAGCGGGTCCTTGATGAGCTGCTGGTGCACCTTGCTCGGGAAGTAGGCCTCGAGGTCCCGGCCGTTGCAGGTGATCTTGCCGCTGCCGGGGACGATGCGCACCCGGACGATGGCCTCCTTGCGGCGGCCCACGGTCTGGATCGGGCGGTCACCACGGGGCGCGCGGGCGACGGGCGCCGGCGCCTCGGTGGCGTCGACGCCAACCTCGGTCTCGGTGATGTCGGTCATGCTGATTCCTTCGCCCGCGCTCACTGCGCGATCTGCTTGATCTCGAACGGCACCGGCTGCTGCGCGGAGTGCGGGTGCTCGGCGCCGGCGTAGACCTTCAGCTTCTTGATCAGCTGACGGCCGAGCTTGTTGTGCGGGAGCATGCCCTTGACGGCCAGCTCGATGGCCCGCTCCGGACGCTTGGTCAGCAGCTCCTCGTAACCGACCTGCTTCAGACCACCCGGGTAGCCGGAGTGGCGGTAGGCGATCTTCTGCTGCCGCTTGTTGCCGGTCAGGGCGACCTTGCCGGCGTTGACGATGACGACGAAGTCGCCCGTGTCGACGTGCGGCGCGAAAGTCGGCTTGTGCTTACCACGCAGCAACGTGGCGGCGTGGGTGGCCAGGCGGCCCAGCACGACATCAGAGGCGTCGATGACGTGCCACTGACGCTCGATCTCACCCGGCTTCGGGCTGTACGTACGCACAGGTCTACCTTGTCTCGTCGTCGGTCTGGGGTCGCGCGCCGAGGTGACCAGGGGTTCCGGGCCGGACCAGCGCGCACGAACGACCAAGCGTACCTGAAGCGGTACGCCGCTGAATGTCGTACAACAGCAGGCAACGATACCCGGCGGCCGGCACGCGGGTCAAAACGGGGTCGGCGCCGCGCGCCAGCCGACCGGGACGTGGCATGAATCACACTCCGGCGAGTCGACGGCTGCCCGGCCGCAGGTAGACCACCCAGGTCACCAGCAGGCACACCGCGTAGCAGCCGATGAACGCCAGGTACGCGGCGTCCGCGCTCTGCCAGGTCAGGAACGACTGCCGGAAGGCGATGTTCACCAGTAGCCCGCCGGATGCCCCCACCGCCCCGGCGATGCCGATCAGCGCCCCGGTGAGCCGCCGCGCCCGACGCTCGGCGTCCGCCGCGCCCCACCGTCCGGCGAGCACCCCGGCCGCCGCCCGGGACCGGAAGATCGCCGGAATCATCTTGTACGTCGAGCCGTTACCGATCCCGCTGGTCACGAAGAGGGCCAGGAACCCGGTCAGGTAGAGCGGGAGCGACCGTTCGCGGGCCGCGTAGAGCACCAGCGCCGCGCCGCCGGCCATCGCGGCGAAGTTCCAGAAGGTCACCCGGGCCCCGCCGTACCGGTCGGCGAGGTGGCCGCCGACCGGCCGGATCAGCGAGCCGACCAGGGGGCCGAGGAACGTCAACCAGGCCGCGTCGACCGGGGTGGCGAAGCGGTCGGCGAACTCGATCTGGAGCACCTGGCCGAAGGCGAAACCGAAGCCGATGAACGAGCCGAAGGTGCCGACGTAGAGCAGGGACATCACCCAGGTGTGCGGCTCCCGGGCGGCCTCGCGCAGCGCACCTCGCTCGTTGCGCGCCGCCGGCACGTTGTCCAGCCAGCGGGCCGCGGCCAGCGCGGCCAGCACGATCAGCGGCAGGTAGACCGCCGGCACCAGCCGGGGGTACGCCGCCCCGGCGGTCGCCAGCACCGCCAGCCCGACGAGTTGCACCGCCGGTACGCC
Organism: Micromonospora sp. NPDC050187; assembly: GCF_044459745.1. Lineage (NCBI taxonomy): Bacteria > Bacillati > Actinomycetota > Actinomycetes > Micromonosporales > Micromonosporaceae > Micromonospora > Micromonospora sp. NPDC050187. The sequence continues at coordinate 154,162 of NZ_JBITJH010000008.1, read as the reverse complement.
CAGATTGCCGCCCCCGGCGTTGAGGCCGAGCGCCTTACCCTTGAGCCGCTCCGGGAAGAAGAGGTTGATGTTCGCCATCGAGGAGGCGAAGTTGCCGCCACCCACGCCGGTGAGGCAGGCCAGCACCATCAGCGTGGAGTACGACACTCCCGGTTCGAGCAGCACCGCCATCGGCACCGCCGGCACCAGCAGCAGCAGAGCGCTGACGATCGTCCAGGTCCGCCCGCCGAAACGGGCCACGGCCAGGGTGTACGGCAGCCGCAGCGCCGCGCCCAGCGCGGCCGGCACGGCGGTGAGCAGGAACTTCCCGGCCGGGTCGATGCCGTACTCGGGCCCGAGGAAGAGCACGGTCACCGACCAGAGGCTCCACACCGAGAAGCCCACGTGCTCGGCGAAGATCGACACCCACAGGTTACGGCGGGCGATCCTGGCCCCGGTGGTGCGCCAGAACTCCGGATCCTCCGGACGCCAGTCGTCGAGCCGGTGCCGGCGGCCCGGCCTCGCGGCGGCGTCGGTGACCGGCGCGGTGGAGAGCATGCTCACGCCACGGCTCCTTCTCGTCTCGGGGCGGGACGAGGGGAACGCTAGACCGCAGCGGTTACCCGTCAATGCCCGTCGCGCGTCATCGCGGATACGGGCGGCGCACGGGCCGAGCGAAGCCGCCGTGAGGGAAGGGCGTCCCGGACGACGCCCCTGCTCGGCGCGGTGCGTCCCCTCGCCGGGCGTCGACCGGCGCCGATCCGCTGCCCCGGCCCGGTGTGAACGCCTCGTGACAGGGCCGAAACGAACGGGACGCGGCACGGAAACCGCCCGCCGGCACGCTTTGGCGACATGACAGACGGTGCACGAGCCGCGACCAGCCCGGGGCGGACGCCTCACGAGGCGGCCACGCACTGCCCGTACTGCGCTCTCCAGTGTGGAATGCTCCTGAGCGAGCGTGACGGGCGGATCGAGGTCCTGCCCCGCGACTTCCCCACCAACCGGGGCGGCCTGTGCCAGAAGGGCTGGACCGCCGCCGAGCTGCTCGACCACCCGGAACGGCTGACCACCCCGCTGCTGCGCGGCCCGGACGGCCGGCTGGCCCCGGCCACCTGGGCCGAGGCGTACGCCCGGATCGTCACCGGCATCCGCGACACCCAGGCCGCGCACGGTCGGGACGCGGTCGCGATCTTCGGCGGCGGCGGGCTGACCAACGAGAAGGCGTACGCGCTGGGGCGGTTCGCCCGGGTCGCGCTGCGCACCCGCATGATCGACTACAACGGACGCTTCTGCATGTCCTCGGCGGCGGCAGCCGGAATGCGCGCCTTCGGCATCGACCGGGGCCTGCCCTTCCCCCTGGCCGACCTGGGCCGGGCCGACACCCTGCTACTGGTCGGGGCGAACCCGGCCGAGACCATGCCCCCGCTGGCCCGGTACCTCACCGAGCAGCGCGAGCGCGGCGGGCGGCTGATCGTCGTCGACCCCCGGGTCACCGCCACCGCCCGCCTGGCCGACCTGCACCTGCAACCGCTGCCCGGCACCGACCTGGCGGTGGCGAACGCGCTGCTGCACATCGCGCTGACCGAGGGCTGGGTGGACCGGGAGTACGTGGCCGCGCGCACCGAGGGCTTCGACGCGGTCCGCCGGATCGCGGCGGGCTGGTGGCCGGCCCGCGCCGAGCGCCTCTCCGGGGTGCCCGTGGCCGACCTGGAGGAGGCGGCGCGGGCGCTGGGCACCGCCCGGACCGCGATCATCCTCACCGCCCGGGGCGCGGAGCAGCACGCCAAGGGCGTCGACACGGTCAGCGCCTTCGTCAACCTGGCGCTCGCCCTCGGCCTGCCCGGCCGCCCCGGCTCCGGGTACGGCTGCCTGACCGGGCAGGGCAACGGGCAGGGTGGACGCGAGCACGGGCAGAAGGCCGACCAACTGCCCGGGTACCGGCGGATCGACGACCCGGCCGCCCGGGCGCACGTGGCCGCCATCTGGGGCGTGCACCCCGACGAGCTGCCCGGTCCCGGGGTCTCCGCGTACGAGTTGCTCGACATGCTCGGCACCCCGACCGGCCCCCGGACGCTGCTGGTCTTCGGCTCCAACCCGGTGGTCTCCGCGCCCCGGGCGGCCCGGGTCGAGCGCCGGCTGCGTGACCTGGACCTGCTGGTGGTGGCCGATTTTCTGCTCTCGGAGACGGCGGCCCTCGCCGACGTGGTGCTGCCCACCGCCCAGTGGGCCGAGGAGGACGGCACGATGACCAACCTGGAGGGTCGGGTACTGCGCCGCCGGGCACTGCGCGAACCACCGTCGGGCGTCCGCACCGACCTGCGCGTCCTCGCCGACCTGACCACCGCCCTCACCCCGCCCGCCCTTCCCGCCGCGCGCTCCGCGCCCGCCGCTGAGGTGGTTGCAGGGGACCCTTCCTACCGCTTTTTGCCGAGCAGGGGTCCCCTGCAACCACCCGACGCAGCACCCGACGCAGCAGCAGACGGCGCGGATCCGCGGGCGGTGTTCGCCGAGCTGCGGCGTGCCTCGGCTGGCGGGGTGGCCGACTACGCCGGAGTCACCTGGGAGCGGATCGACGCCGCCGACGGGGTCTTCTGGCCCTGCCCCGACGAGGACGGGCCGGACACGCCGCGCCTGTTCGCCGACCGCTTCGCGACGCCGAGCGGCCGGGCCCGGTTCCACCCGGTCGAGCACCGGCCGGCGGCCGAGGAGGTGTGCGACGAGTACCCGCTCTACCTCACCACCGGCCGGGTGCTCGCGCAGTACCAGTCCGGCACCCAGACCCGCCGGGTCGACGCGCTGCGACGGGCCGCGCCCGAACCCTTCGTCGAACTGCACCCCGACCTGGCCGCCCGCCTCGGGGTCGAGGAAGGCGACGAACTGCGGGTCGCCTCTCGCCGGGGCGAGATGCGCGCACCGGCCCGGATCACCGCGACGATCCGTCCGGACACGCTCTTCGCGCCGTTCCACTGGGGCGGTGCCGGCCGGGTCAACTCGGTGACCAACGACGCTCTCGACCCGGTCTCCCGGATGCCCGAGTTCAAGGTCTGCGCAGTCCGCGTGGAGAGGGTGACACCGTGACCGGCCGGGTCGTGATCGTCGGGTACGGCATGGCCGGGGCCCGTCTCGCCACCGAACTGCACGCCCGCCCCGGCGACCACAAGGTCACCGTGCTCGGAGCGGAGCCGCACCGGGCGTACAACCGGATCATGCTCTCCACCCTGCTCGCCGGAAAGGTCGACGAGGCCGACGTGGAGTTGACCGATCTGGCCGGGCAGGGGGCGGACCTCCGGACCGGGACGGCGGTCACCGCGATCGACCGGGATGCCCGCACGGTCCGGACCACCACCGGCGAGCAGATCGGGTACGACCATCTCGTCCTCGCCACCGGCAGCCGGGCCATGGTGCCACCCCTGGCCGGGCTGGACCGCGACCGGCTCCCGGACCGGGTCGTGCCGTTCCGGACCCTGGACGACTGCCGGCGCATCCTGGCCGCCGTCCGGGACGCCCGGACCGTGCTGGTGCTCGGGGGTGGACTGCTCGGGCTGGAGGCGGCCCGGGGACTGGCGGCCCGGGGACTGGGCGTGCACGTGGTGCACCCGGTCGGTCATCTGATGGAACGCCAGCTCGATCCGGCCGCCGGGGCGGTGCTCGCCGGCACCCTGGCCCGCCTCGGGGTGCGTACCCATCTGGGGGTGCCGGCGACCGGGGTGGCCGCCGGCCCCGACGGGGTCCGCCTCGACCTGGCCGACGGCCGCGCGCTCGACGCCGACCTGCTGGTGCTCGCCTGCGGGGTGCGACCGGACACCGCCCTCGCCGCCGCGGCCGGACTCACCGTGGAGCGGGGCGTCGTGGTCGACGACCGGCTGCGCACCGGTGACCCGCGCGTCTCCGCGATCGGCGACTGCGCCCAGCACGACGGCGTGGTCGGCGGGCTGGTCGCTCCGGCCTGGGCCCAGGCCCGGGTGGTGGCCCGGTTGCTCACCGGCGAGGACGCCCAGGACCGCTACCGGCCCCCACCTGGGGTGACCCGACTCAAGGCGGCCGGGATCGACCTGGCCGCGATGGGCGAACTGCCCCCGCCGGACCTCCCGGCCGCAGCCGGCACCACGACCGGGAACGGCACGCCGCACGGGCTCGACGGCCGAGGCGGAAACGGCGGTCCCGGTGGGGACGAGCCCGGGGCGGTGGGGCGGTGCGAAGAGCTGACCTTCGCCGACCCGGCCCGGGGCACGTACGCCCGGTTGCGGATCACCGACGACCGGCTGACCGGCGCGATCCTGCTCGGCGACAACCCGGCCGTCGGCACGGTGATCCAGCTCTTCGACCGGGGTGCCCCGGTCCCGGCCGACCGGCGGGCGCTGCTGCTCGGCCGGACGGTCGACGGTCCGGGCGGCGGGGCCGAACCGGCGGCGTCCCCGGCACTGATGCCGGACGCGACGACGGTCTGCCGGTGCAACGGGGTCAGCAAGGCGGACCTGGTCGGCTGCTGGCGGGCCGGCGCACGATCGGTGGCCGAGGTGGTCACCGGCACCCGGGCCGGCACCGGCTGCGGCAGCTGCCGGGACGCGGTCGCCGGGATCGTCGAGTGGCTGTCCGGGGTGGACCCGGTGGAGGTGACGCGATGAGTGGAACGCACCCGATGGACGCAGGTGACGGGATGGACGACAACGACGGGACGACCGGCGGCCGGTTGGTGGTCGTCGGCAACGGAATGGTCGGTCAGCGCCTCGTGGAGGCGCTGCGCGCCCGGGACACCGCCGGACGCTGGCGGGTCACGGTGCTCGCCGAGGAGCACCGGCCGGCGTACGACCGGGTGCGGCTCTCGGCGTTCTTCGACGGGGTGGACGCCGACGAGTTGAGCCTGCACACCCCGGACGACGGGGTCGAACTGCGGCTGGGCGAACCGGTCACGACGGTCGACCGGACGCGGCGGGTGGTGACCACGGCCGGGGGCGAGTACCCGTACGACGCGTTGGTGCTGGCCACCGGCTCGTACGCCTTCGTGCCGCCGGTGGACGGCACGGACCTGCCCGGCGTCTTCGTCTACCGCACGCTGGACGACCTGGTGGCGATCCGGGAGCACGCCCGGGGTCGCCGGGTCGGCGCGGTGATCGGCGGCGGGCTGCTCGGGCTGGAGGCGGCGAACGCGCTGCGCCTGCTCGGGCTGGACACCCACGTGGTCGAGTTCGCGCCCCGGCTGATGCCGGTGCAGGTCGACGAGGCGGGCGGGGCGATGCTCCGGCGCTACGTCGAGGAGCTGGGGGTGCGTACCCATCTCGGGGTGGCCACCACCGCGCTGCGCGCCGGGCCGGACGGCACGGTCACCGGCCTGGTCCTCTCCGACGGCACCACGGTCGACGCGGACCTGGTGGTGGTCGCCGCCGGCATCCGCCCCCGCGACGAGCTGGCCCGCGCGGCCGGGCTCGCGGTCGGGCCGCGCGGCGGCGTGCTTGCCGACGCGACCTGCCGCACGGAGGACGCGCGGATCTGGGCGGTCGGCGAGTGCGCGGCGGTCGACGGCACCTGCTTCGGCCTGGTCGCTCCCGGCTACGCGATGGCCGAGGTGGTGGCCGACCGGCTGCTCGGCGGGGCGGCCGTCTTCCCCGGGGCGGACACCGCCACCAAACTGAAGCTGCTCGGGGTGGACGTGGCCTCGTTCGGCGACGCGCACGGGGTCACCCCGGGCTGCCTGGACGTGACGTTCACCGACCCGGCCACCCGGGTCTACGCCAAGCTGGTCCTCTCCGACGACGCGCGCACCCTGCTCGGCGGGGTGCTGGTCGGCGACGCGAGCGCGTACCCGACGCTGCGGGCGAGTGTCGGCGGCCCGCTGCCGGCCCCGCCGCTGGCACTGCTCGCGCCGGCCGGGGAGGCGGCGGCCGGCGGGGTGGCCACGCTGCCCGCCGCCGCGCAGGTCTGCTCGTGCAACGCGGTGACCCGCGAGCAGGTGGACGCGGCGATCACGGACGGCTACGCCGACGTGCCGGCGCTGAAGGCGTGCACCCGGGCCGGCACGAGCTGCGGCTCCTGCGTACCGCTGCTCAAGCAGCTCCTCGACGCGGCCGGGGTGGTGCAGTCGCGGGCGCTCTGCGAGCACTTCGACGTCAGCCGCAAGGAGCTGTTCGAGATCGTCCGGGTGCGGGGCATCCGGACCTTCTCCCAGCTGGTGGCGGAGCACGGGCGGGGCCGGGGCTGCGACATCTGCAAACCGGTGGTCGCCTCGATCCTGGCCTCGCTCGGCAGCGGGTACGTGCTCGACGGCGAGCAGGCGTCGTTGCAGGACACCAACGACCACTTCCTGGCCAACCTGCAACGCGACGGCAGCTACTCGGTGGTGCCCCGGATCCCCGGTGGCGAGATCACCCCGGAGAAACTGATCGTGATCGGTGAGGTGGCCCGGGACTTCAACCTCTACACCAAGATCACCGGTGGGCAGCGGATCGACCTGTTCGGGGCACGGGTGGACCAGTTGCCGGCGATCTGGCGGCGGCTGGTCGACGCCGGCTTCGAGTCCGGCCACGCATACGGCAAGGCGCTGCGCACCATCAAGTCCTGCGTCGGCGAGACCTGGTGCCGGTACGGGGTGCAGGACTCGGTCGGGCTCGCCGTCGCGCTGGAGCTGCGCTACCGGGGGCTCCGCGCCCCGCACAAGATCAAGTCAGCGGTCTCCGGGTGTGCCCGCGAGTGCGCCGAGGCGCGCAGCAAGGACTTCGGCGTCATCGCCACCGAGACCGGCTGGAACCTCTACGTCGGCGGCAACGGCGGCTTCCGTCCCCGGCACGCCGACCTCTTCGCCACCGACCTGACCACCGAGGAACTGGTCCGCTACGTCGACCGGTTCCTGATGTTCTACGTCCGCACCGCCGACCGGCTGCAACGCACCGCCGCCTGGATCGAGGCGATGGACGGCGGCCTCGACCACCTCCGCGCGGTGATCGTGGACGACTCGCTCGGGCTGGCCGCCGAACTCGACGCGGCGATGGCCCGGCACGTCGGGTCGTACTCGGACGAGTGGCGGGACACCCTGACCGACCCGGAGCGGCTGCGCCGCTTCACCTCGTTCGTCAACGCACCGGACGTGCCCGACCCGTCGATCACCTTCGCGGTGGAGCGGGGCCAGCCGGTGCCGGCGGTGGCCGGCCGGCAGCCGGTCGCCCTGGGTCTGCCGGAGGTACGCCGATGAGCACGACGGACAGTTGGACCCCGGTCTGCGGGTACGACCGGCTGGAGCCCGACCGGGGCGTTGCCGCCCTGGTCGACGGGGTGCAGGTGGCCCTGTTCCGGACCGTCGACGGGCTGTTCGCGCTCGACAACCGGGACCCGGTCTCCGGCGCGTACGTGCTCTCCCGGGGCCTCGTGGGCAGCCGCGACGGGATCCCCACCCTCGCCTCGCCGCTGCACAAGCAGGTGTACGACCTGCGTACCGGCGACTGCCTCGACCGGCCCGGGGCCGCCGTGACCCGGCACGGGGTGCGCTGCCGCGACGGCGTGGTCGAGGTACGGCTGCACGAGCCGGTGGGGTACGGCGACGCCATCCCCGACCGTGCCGGTGCCGACGGTCGCGTCCCCGACCACGCGGTCGCCGGTGCCGGGGGGATCCGTGGGGGGCACGGTGGCTGACGAGCTGGCCGGCTTCACCATCGGCGTGACCGCCGACCGGCGGCGGGACGAACTCGCGGCGATGCTGGAACGGCGTGGCGCGCGGGTGGTGCTCGCCCCGGCGCTGCGGATCGTGCCGCTCGCCGACGACAGCGACCTGCGCGAGGCCACCCGCGCCTGCCTCCAACAGCCACCGGACATCCTGATGGCCAACACCGGCATCGGCATGCGCGGCTGGCTGGAGGCGGCCGAGGGGTGGGGCCTGGCCGAGTCGCTGCGCTCCGTGCTCGCCGACACGTACGTGGTGACCCGGGGTCCCAAGGCACGGGGCGCGATCCGGGCCGCCGGCCTGCACGACCAGTGGTCGCCGGACTCGGAGAGCTGCGAGGAGGTGGTCGATCACCTGCGCCGGCGCGGGGTCGCGGGTCAGGTGATCGCGATGCAGCTGCACGGCGATCGCCAGCCGGAGTGCACCATGGCGCTGGAGGCGGCCGGGGCGACGGTGATCGAGGTGCCGGTCTACCGGTGGGCCCCGCCCACCGACGCGGCTCCCCTGCACCGCCTCATCGACCTGGTCGCCTCCCGGCTGGTCGACGCGGTCACCTTCACCTCGGCGCCGGCCGCCGAGGCGCTGCTGCGGGTCGCCGGGGACCGGGCCGAGGCGGTGCTCGGGGCGTTCCGCAGCGACGTGCTGGCCAGCTGCGTCGGGGCGGTGACCGCCGAGCCGCTGCACCGCCGGGGGGTGCCGGTGAGCGTGCCCGCCCGGGCTCGGCTCGGCGCGCTGGTACGACACATCGTCGACGAACTGCCCCGTCGTACGGTGACCCTGAAGGCCGCCGGCCACCAGCTCACCCTGCGGGGCCACGCGGCCGTGATCGACGGAGAGCTACGGCCGCTGGCCCCCGCGCCGATGGCGGTGCTCCGGGCGCTGGCCCGCTCCCCCGGCCGGGTGTTCTCCCGGACCGCCCTGCTGCGCACCCTGCCGCGCGGCGCGGACGAGCACGCGGTGGAGATGGCGGTGGCCCGGATCCGCGCCGGCCTGGACGCCCCCCGCGTGGTCCAGACCGTCGTCAAACGCGGCTACCGCCTCCGCATCGACTGATCTGCGGTTCGTTGTCCGGCCGCACGGTGGTTGCAGGGGACCCCTGCTACCCGAAAAGCGGTTGCAGGGGGCCCTTGCTACCCAAGAAACGGTAGCAAGGGTCCCCTGCAACCACCCGGCGTCAGCCGACCGGAGTCGGGAAGCCGCGGCCGTGCTCGGCCTGGAGGCGGAGCATGGCGTGCTCGACCACGGTCACCAGCACCTGCTTGACCGACTCCCGGTGCCGGGCGTCGGTCAGGATCAGCGGCACCTGTGGCGAGATCGCCAGCGCCTCCCGGACCTCCTCCAGGTCGTAGCGCGGCGCGCCGTCGAAGCTGTTGAGCGCCACCACGTACGGCAGCTTGCGGTTCTCGAAGTAGTCCAGCGGCGCGAACGCGTCGGTGATCCGACGGGTGTCCACCAGCACGGCGGCACCCACCGCACCCTTGATGATCTCGTCCCACATGAACCAGAACCGGGTCTGGCCCGGGGTGCCGAAGAGATAGAGGATCAGGTCCTCGGCCATGGTGATACGGCCGAAGTCCATAGCGACCGTGGTGGTCTGCTTCCCCGGCACCTTGGACGGGTCGTCGATGCCGACACCCGCCGCCGTCATCACCGCCTCGGTGGTCAGCGGGGTGATCTCCGAGACCGCGCCGACCAGGGTTGTCTTGCCCACGCCGAACCCGCCCGCGATCACGATCTTCGCGGAGGTGATACCCCGGTTACGGCGTGCCCCGGCGGGGTCATAGCCTGCGAAGTCCACTTAGCACCCTCTCAAGCAGTTCCATCCGCTCCTCGTACGCCTCGACGGGAGCGGCAGTGTGTAGCGTCAGCAGACCCTCGGCCACCATGTCGGCGACCAGAACCCGGGCCACGCCCAGCGGCATTCGGGTGTACGCCGCGATCTCCGCCAGAGACTGCGGACGCCCCTCGCAGATCGTGGCGATGCGATGCTTGTCGTGGCCGGCGAAACGGGACTCAGCGACGGCGGTGGGGCTCGCCGTCATCACCGCCTCCAGAGCGATGTCCTGGCGCGGCTCGGTTCGTCCCCGGGTGACCGCGTACGGACGCACCAACGCGCCGCGCGGGTCCTCTCGCCTCCGGTCCATTCGCGATCACCTCCTTCCGCCGGCGCCGCCTGTCGGCACCGGATGACGGTTTCTGCTCGTGGCTACTACCGGACCACGGCCTCTCGGGGCAGCGGCACCAGCGCCGCCCCGACCCGTTCGACCAGCAGCGCCATCTCGTACCCGACCTGGCCCACGTCGCAGCTGCGGGCGGCGAGCACCGCCATCGACGAGCCGTCACTGATGGACATCAGGAACAGATACCCGCTGTCCATCTCGATGACGGTCTGGAGCACGCCACCGGCACTGAACATCCGGGCCGCACCCTCGGTCAGACTCACCACGCCGGAGGTGATCGCAGCGAGCTGGTCGGCGCGGTCCGCCGGCAGGTCACGCGAGGAGGCGAGCAGCAGCCCGTCCGCGGACACCGCGACGACGTGGGCGATGCCCGCCACGCTGTCGGCGAAGTTGGTGAGCAGCCAACCCATGTCCTGCATAGCCGCTGGCCTGTTCATCGGCTCGTCTCCTTGGTCGAATCGCTGTTCTGGTCCACGCCGGCCGTCCGACCGCGTTGCACACCACGGTGGTAGGCCGAGAGCAGACCCCGTACTTCGTCAGGGGTGCGCCGGGTGCTGGCCCGGCTGCCCTTGGGCTCCACGCCGCCCGGGACGAGCTGCGCCTGCGGCACCCGTTTCGGCAGACCGGACCGGGTGGTGCCCGCAGCGGCCGGCTCGGCGGCCTTCACCGCCCGGGACCAGCCCTCGTCCGCCGCCGTACGCCATCCGTCCGTGCCGGTCGGCGCCGGTGCCGGCGTCGGCTCGGCCTGGGCCACCGGGGCCGGGATCGGCGCCGGCTCGGCCGGGACCGGTGCCGGCGGGGTGGCGGCGACCGGCTCGGGGGCCGGCGGCGGCGTCGGTGCCGCCACGGTCGGCGGCGTGTACGACGGCGGCGGCGGCTGCGTCGCGGGCTGCGTCGCGGCCGGAACGACCGTGGCACCCGGCGTACGGCCGGGCAGCTTCGGCAGCTGCGGAACCTCGGTGGTCGGGGCGCCGGTCGCCGCCGGCACGGCGGCGGCCGGCGCCTGGTCGAACTGCGGGCGGGCGAAGATGGCCGTCGCGTCGTTGCCGTGGGTACGGAACCAGGCGGTCTCCATCTCCCGGAAGATCGGCGCCTCGGCCGGCTCGGCCGGCCGGGGAGCCGGCAGGGCGGGCGCGGTGAGCGGGGCGACCGACGGCGGCAGGGCCGGCGGGGTGGCCACCGGACCGGCCACCGGGCCGGCGGGCAGCGTGGGGGCCGGCGTCGCCGGCTGCGACCGGTCGTTCCCCGGGCTCCGCTGCGGCAACGGGTTCAGGGTGGGGAACGCGGTGGTCGGCGTGCCCGCCAGTCCGTTGCCGGCGACCGGTGCCGTCGGGGTGAACGCCGAGGTGGCCAGGGTCGGCGACGCCGTGGTCGGGCCGCCCACGTTCACCGACGGCCCGGTGTCGCGGGCCTCGTTGGCAGCCGGCCACGGGGTCGGCGACGGGTTGGTACGCCACTGGTCGCTGGTGAGGGTGGCCGCCGAGGTACGCCCGGTGCCGGCCAGCGGCTCGCCGAACATGGCGGTCGGTCCGGTGGTCGGGGCCTGCTCGACGGCGAGCGGCTGACGGGGCCGGGGCAGCGGGTCCCGACCACCTTGACCGCGCCCCTGGGGCAGCACCACGGTCGAGTTGGGCAGGGTGACCTGGGCGACGGTGCCGCCCTCCACGTTGCGCCGCAGTTCGACCCGGACGCCGTAGCGGGACGCCAGCCGGCTGACCACGGCGAGACCCATCAGCCGGAACGCGGCGACGTCCACCGTCGACGGCGCGGCCAGTCGCCGGTTGAGCGAGTCGAGCTGCTCGTCGGTCAGGCCGAGGCCGCGGTCCTCGATCTGGATCAGCACGTAGTCGCGGATCCGCCGGGCGTCGGCGACCACGGTGGTGGTCGGCGGGGAGAACCGGGTGGCGTTGTCGAGCAGCTCGGCGACGAGCCGGACCACGTCGTTGACGGCGTGCGCGGCGACCGAGATGTCCGTGTCGACGGTGCCGAACTCGATCCGGTTGTACAGCTCCACCTCGGACTGCGCGGCGCGCAGCACGTCGACCAGGAGCGCGTCGTCGCGACGCGGCACGGCCGAGTCCGCGCCGGCGAGGACCAGCAGGTTCTCGTCGTTACGGCGCATCCGGGTGGCCAGGTGGTCCAGCTCGAAAAGCTGGGCGAGCCGCTTCGGGTCCTCCTCGCCACGCTCGATGGCGTCCAGCTCACCGATCATCCGGTCGACCAGGGTCTGACTACGGCGGGCCAGGTTGAGGAACATCGCCGAGACGCTGGCCCGCAGGGCGGCCTGCTCGGCCGCGATCCGGACCGCCTCCCGGTGGACGACGTTGAAGGCGAGCGCGACCTGGCCGACCTCGTCCTTGTTGGTCAGCTTGATCGGATCGCGGACCTCCTTGACGATCTCATCCACGCCGCTGTCACCGACGTTGCCCATGTTCTGCAGCCGCTTGACCGCCTCCGGCAGGTCGTGGTTGGCCACCGAGAGCGCACCCTCCCGCAGCCGACGCAGCGAGTGGTTGAGCGACCGGGCCAGCACCACGGCGAGGGTGACGGCGACGACGAGGGTGAGCAGCACCAGCAGCGACTCGATCACGGCCTGCCGGATGACCGCCGTACGGGCGTCGTCGGTCTGGCTGAGCAGCCGGTCCTGGAGCTGCACCTCGGTCCAGCGCATCAGGTCGTTGACCGCGCCGATGGCGAAGGTCGCGTCCTCGGCCCGGACCAGGGCCGGCGTCTGCCCGACGGAGCGGGTGATGTCGGCCGCGACCCGGTCGGCGAGGACCACCGCGTCACCGGTGACCGTGCTGTCGACCAGCGCCTGCTGGGTCGGGTCCGCGGCGAGCGAGAACGTGAGCAGGGCTTCCTGCTGGCTGGTGAGCGTGGCGACGAAGGAGGAGAACTGTTCCTCGTCGATCCGGTTGGCCGCGAGCGCGGCGAAGGCGACCGCCTCCTCCTCGGCCACGGCCGACTTGGCGCGGCTGAACGCGGCGACCGCCCGCCGGCTGTCGGCGAGCGCGCCGTCACCGGGGAGCTGGGCCAGCGCGTCGCCGTAGCCCACCAGGTCGGCCAGGACCACGCCGTACCGCAGCACGGCCGCGGAGACCGGCATCTGCCGCCGGTCCACCACTTCCTGCCGGGTCGCATTCAGGGTGGCCAGGTGGTCGTCGACGATCCGGAGCCGGTCGCTGACCGCCGAGGGCAGCTCGCCCACCTCACGCCGCTGGGCGTTGTACTGGGAGACCCGCTGGTCGGTGCGGCGCACGTGCAGGTTGAACGAGTCCGGCTTGGCGGTGGGCGAGGCGAGGTAGGTCGCCGCCGCCATCCGCTCACGGTGCAGGTCCTGGGTGAGCGCCGAGATGTCGACCGAGAGCGCGGTCAACGAGCGGGCCTGGTTGGCCTCGTAGGCGCCCTCACCCACCGAGATGAGTCGTACGGTGGCCAACGCGACGACCGCGGCGACCGGTACGACGAGGATCAGCGCCAGCTTGGACCGGATCCGCGCGTCGCGCAGCCGGGGCAGCCGGCGCCGTCGCTTCTCCTGGGTGGGCTGACCGCTCTCGGGCAGGGTCGTAGGTGCGGTGCTCACGACATCGCCTCCGTCGTTTCTTCCACGCTTGACCCGCCGACCCGCGCCTGGTGCAGCGGACAGCGCCACGCGCGGCACGGCCGCGATTTCATCAGAGAAGATCGGGTTTGGGAAGCCGCAGTGAGACAGGAAACGTTAGGAGAACACCAAACCGCTGAAGTGGTCAACTATTACCTTCATTTCCACAAGGCCCTGATCAGGGCAGATGATCCACAGTATTCGTCCGCATCTGCTCAGTGAGCATTTGCAAAACCTCGGGGCCACCACCATGTGGGACGGCCATCCCGAAACGCCCCGGCCTCCCGCGCTTGACCACGGGGGCTCGGCATTGGCAAGGTTTTGCAGGCTTCGCGCACACCGTACGGCAGACCCATCCCGTCCCTCCACCGAGGACGGAAATAGCGGGGTTCGGGCACCGCCCACCCGCCTTCTGGAGGACCAAGTTGAGCCCCTTCCGCTCCGTCACCACCGCGGCGCTCGCCTCGGCCGTCCTGGCCACCACGCTCACCGGCTGCCAGTTCGGCGAGGAACCCGCGGACACCAGCCCCATCGTCATCGGCGTCGACCTCGAACTCTCGGGTCCGCAGGCGGCCACCGGCAAGGCGTACCAGCGCGCCCTGGAACTCAAGCGCGACCAGTTGAACGCCTCCGGCGCCCTGGGCGAGCGCCGGGTCGAGCTCAGAGTCAAGGACAACCGCTCCGACGCCGCCGAGTCGCAGCGCAACATCGGTGACTTCGGCAACGACACCTCGGTCACCGCGGTCATCATGGGTGGCTGCAACGAGTGCGCGGTCAACGCGGTCCGCACCATCGACGAGAAGCGGGTTCCGACGATCGCCCTGGCCGCGTCGGGCTCGATCACCACCTCGTCCGCCGCGCAGCGCTCGTACGTGTTCAAGCTGGCCCCGAACGCCACGGACAGCGCGGACGCCCTCACCACCGAACTGACCCGGCGCGGGGTCAAGGAGGCGGCGCTGCTGCACAGCGACGACGACTACGGGCGGGAGGGACTCGACACCCTGCGCGCCGAGTTCACCAAGGCGAAGATCGAGCTGGTGGCCGTCGAGGCGGTCAAGGGCACGGACACCGACGTCACCGCGCCGGTGGAGACGCTGGTCGAGGACGAGCCCGACGCGCTGGTGCTCTGGACCCCGTCCGAGCAGGCGATGCTCGCCAGCACCGCGGCCAAGAAGGCGAAGTTCGAGGGCTCCCTCTTCCTCGACGCGGCGGCGGCGGGTGAGCTCTTCCTCGGCACCTCGGCCCGCTCGGCCGAGCAGGCCACCCTGGTCTTCACCCAGACCATGGTGATCGACGACGTCATCGCCACCACGCCGGCCAAGGCCGCCCGCCGGCAGTGGTTCCGGGACTACACCGCCCGCTTCGGCGGGTACAACGGCTTCTCCTCGTTCGCCGCGGACGCCGTGCAGCTGATCGCGGACGCCGAGCTGCGCGCCGGTGGCGAGCCCGGCCGGGTCGACCGGGACGGCCTGCGCGACGTGCTGGAGACCTCCCAGATGGACGGCCTCTCCGGTCCGATCCGGATGACCCCGGACAACCACTCCGGCCTGATGCCCCAGGCCCTGACCACCCTCGTCGCCCAGGGCGGTCGCTGGCGGCTCGCCGGTTAGGTGGGGTGTGTGGCCCACCGCAGCCGGCTCCGGGCGGTCAGGTGGGTTGCTGGTGTGGCCCGCCCCGCCCGGCTCCGGGCGGTCAGGCTTGATCCCTGCGCCGGGCGGGGCGGGCCACACCCTGGTTGAGCTGAGCGCTCCCGTCGAGGTCGGGTTCCCCGGTCGACGTGGCTTTCCGTTGGTCGCCGGTCTGGTGGTCAGCGGCTGGACGTGGTGGCCCGCACCCAGGGCAGGGCGAGCCGCTCCACCAGCACCAGCGCGAAGTAGAGCAGGATGCTCATCGCGGCGATGAGGACGATCGCGGCCCACGAGGTGGAGTAGGACCCGACCCCGTTGAACTGGAGGATCTGGTATCCGAGCCCGGCCTCGCCGGCCTGGAACTCCCCGATCACCGCGCCGATCGCGGCCAGCGGCATGGCGACCTTGAGCCCGACGAAGATCTGGGGCAGGGCCGCCGGGAAGCGCACCTTGCGGAACGCCTGCCACCAGGAGGCGTTCAGGGATCGGGCCAGTTCGGCGAGTTCGGCCGGCGTGGTGGTCAACCCGGTCGCGGTGGAGAGCACGATCGGGAAGAAGCAGAGCAGGAACACCATGGTGAGGATCGGCTTCTGCCCCCAGCCGAGGGAGACCACCAGCAGCGGCCCGAGCGCGATCTTCGGGACCGCGTTGACCGCCACCAGCAGCGGTGAGAACATCCGCTCCACCCGTCGGGAGGCGGCCAGCGCCAGGCCGATCAGGACCCCGGCCACCGTCGACAGCAGGAAGCCGACGACCGTGGAGAGGGTGGTCGCCCCGGCCGCCTCCAGCAGCACCGACCGGTTCTCGACCAGGGCCCGGAAGACGTCCTCCGGCGGGGGCAGCGAGGCCGGGTGGACGAGGTGGAACACCGAGGTGACCAGCCACCACACGCCCATCGCGACGAGGACGCCGAGCAGCGGCAGGCCGATGGCCGCCGACCCGGGACCGAGCCGACGGGCCTTCACCCGGGCCGGGGTCGGCTTCGTTGTAGCGGGCTCCGCGGCCCGCTCCTGCAACTCCGTCATGTCTTCTTCCTTCTCCTCGGTCCGTCGGGCAGAGGTCTCCCGGGGGTACGGGAGGGAGCCCTCCAGTCCCGACGGCCGGAGCGCGAGCGGGGGGTGCGCTCCGCCGGTCGTGGCGGAACACACCCCCGTGTGGATCGGTCAGGCCTTCGGCGCGAGGTTGAAGTCGACGACCTGATCCGGGGTGATGTTCTGCTTGAGCGCCCCGGCGCCCTGGAGGATGGCGATGCTCTTGGCGATCCGACCGGGGTCCAGCGCACCGATGGCGGTACCCGAGTTGCTGGACCGGACGTAGCCGGCCATCAGCTCCAGCTCGGCGGCGGCGGAGACCGGGTTGGCCTCGGGAACGTTCTTCTTCAGGATCTCGCCGGCCTCCTTCGGGTTGGTCAGGCTGTACTCCAGGCCCTTGAGCAGCGCGGCGGTGAAGCGCTTCACCATCTCCGGCTCCTCCTTGGCGAGCTTCTTGGAGGTGATCAGCGCGTTGCCGTAAAGGTCGGTCATCACGTTGCTGTACGGGAGCATGACCGGCTCCTTCTTGGCCACCGCCCGGACCGTGGGCGCACCCACGACGAACTGGCCGATGCCGTCGACCCGGCCCGAGGCGAGCGTCGCCATCAGTGTCTGCGCCTCGCCGTTGACCCACTTCACCTTGCTGTTGTCGATGCCGGCCAGCTTGGCGTAGGTCGGGAAGAGGTTGCGGACGACGGAGACCGGGGTGTCGGCGAGGGTCTTGCCCTCCAGGTCCTTCGGGGAGGCGATGCCCTTGTCCGAGGTGGTCACGATGGCGGCCATGGTGCGCTGCTGGATGGCCGCGACCGCGACGAAGTCCTTGGGCTTGTCGTCACCACCGCCGAGCTGGAGGATGCCACCGGTCAGGTCGATCGGACCGAACTCGGCCTGACCGCCCACGATGGTCTGGATGACGCCACCGGTGCCCTGGCCCGGCTTGATGTCGACGTCGAAACCGGCCTCCTTGAAGAAGCCCTTCTCCTTCGCCACCCACGCGTAGGAATCCCGGCCGAAGTTACCGAAGGAGGTGAGATACGTCACTTTCCGCAACGAAGCGCCGTCGCCATTACCGGAGCCGGAGTCGGAGTCACTGCTGCAAGCGGAGACCAGAGCCAGGGCCGTGGCCAATGCAGCCGCGGCGACAGTGCGGGTCAACCTTCTCATTGTTGTGCACCATGTCCTTTCCAGACCGGCGGCGATGGCCACCGGAGGAGTTGTCGAACCCGATGACGCCGTGGTGAGGGGGGGTGGGGACCGGCGTCACCATCGCGGGGGGACTCTTCGCCGGCACAGCGTACGAGAGAGTCACCTTGACGACACCAGGTGGATCCGGTTACGGAACGACAACAGATTGTTGTCCACCCTGGACGGTGTCAAGCAGACGTAATGCCGTTAGCCTTGCGTCGCTCGCGAATACCGTGGATGGGAGAACGCCGGATGATACGACTGTCGGGGGTGTCGCGCACCTTCACCGGTCGCTCCGGTCAGGTCGAGGCGTTACGCGGAATCGACCTGGACGTTGCCGAGGGTGAGTTCGTCGCCGTGCTCGGACGGTCCGGCTGTGGCAAGTCCACCCTGCTCCGGCTGATCGCCGGGCTGCTCCCGGTCACCGCCGGGGAGGTCGAGGTCGACGGCAGGCCGATCACCCGTCCCCGGCCCGACATCGCGATGCTGTTCCAACGCCCGGCGCTGCTGCCCTGGCGCAACGTGCTGGACAACGTCCTGCTCCCGGTGGAGATCTTCGGCTGGAGCCGGTCCAAGCACCGGCAGCGGGCCCGTGACCTGCTGGAGGTGGCCGGGCTGGCCGGCTTCGAGAAGCGGCTGCCGCACGAGCTCTCCGGCGGCATGCAGCAGCGGGTCTCGCTCTGCCGCTCGCTGATCGCCGAGCCGCGGGTGCTGCTGATGGACGAGCCGTTCTCCGCCCTCGACGCGCTCACCCGCGAGGAACTCTCGGTCGAGTTGCAACGGGTGCACATGCAGAACCAGGCCACCATCGTGTTCGTCACCCACTCCATCGACGAGGCGGTGCTCCTCGCCGACCGGGTGGTCGTGCTCAGCCCCCGGCCCGGCCGGATCCGCAAGGTGGTCGACGTGGACATCCCCCGGCCGCGCAGCCTGGGTCGTAACGCGCACCTGGCCGACGTGGCCCGGGTCAGCGCCGACCTGCACGAGCTGCTGATGGAGCGGGACCCGGCCCCGGCCGGGGCGAAGGGGCGATGACCGTGCGGGTGTGCGTCTTCGTCGAACCGCACCGGGGAGCCACCTACGACAACCAGCTCCGGTTCGCCCGCCGGGTGGAGGAGACCGGCTTCGAGGGGTTCTTCCGGGCCGACCACTACCAGTCGATGGCGGCCGACCCCGGCCTGCCCGGCCCGACCGACGCCTGGCTGACCCTGGCCGCGCTGTCCCGGGAGACCTCCCGGATCCGGCTGGGGACGCTGGTCAGCTCGGCCACGTTCCGGCTGCCCGGACCGCTGGCCGTGATGGTGGCGCAGGTCGACCAGATGAGCGGCGGCCGGGTCGAGCTGGGTATCGGCGCCGGCTGGTACGAGCGCGAACACGTCTCGTACGGCATCCCGTTCCCGCCCGTGGTGGAGCGCTTCGACCGGCTGGCCGAGCAGCTGGAGGTGATCACCGGCCTCTGGCGTACGCCGGCGGGTGAGACGTACCACCACGACGGCGCGTACTACCGGCTGGTGGACGCCCCCGCCCTGCCCAAGCCGACGCAGGTGCCCGGTCCGCCGATCATCGTCGGCGGCAAGGGACCGAAGCGCACCCCCGAGCTGGCCGCCCGGTTCGCCGACGAGTTCAACATGCCGTTCAAGAGCGTGGCCGAGACCGCCGCGGCGTACGACCGGGTACGCGAGGCGTGCGACCGGCACGGCCGGGACGCCTCGGGACGCGCCCCGCTGGTGTTCTCCGCCGGGATCGTGGTGGCGGTCGGACGCACCGACGCCGAGGTCCGGCGACGGGCCGCACCGCTGCACGTCAAGAGCGCGCTGCCCCCGGAGGACCCGGTGATCGGGTCGCCCGCCCAACTCGTCGACCGGCTCGGTGAGTTCGCCGCGATCGGCGCCACCCGGGTCCACCTGCGCCTGATCGAACTCGACGACCTGGACCACCTCGAACTGATCGCCACCGAGGTGCTACCCCAACTGGAGACGCGATGAGCACGGAACTGGGCCCGGTGGGCCAGGAGATCGTCCTGGAGAACGACAAGGTCCGGGTCTGGCACATCCGCCTCGAACCGGGCGAGCAGCAGCCGCTGCACCGTCACGACCACCCGTACCTGGTCATCGCGGTGCAGGGGGCGAAGAACGTCATCCAGACCGTCGACGGGACGCGGATCGACGCCGACGAGCCGACCGGCGGAGTGGTCTACCGGGACCCGGGTGCCGTCCACATGCTCACCAACGTCGGCGACACGACGTACCTCGCGCGGCTGGTCGAACTGAAGTAACCACCACCGGGGGATTGAGTAGTCACCCCCGGCGGACTGACGTAGTCGTCGGGTAAGTACTTGAGTTGTCGTCGCCTTCCGGCGTCGAGGACGGCGCGCCTGCCGCGTGATGCCCCGTTTTGGTGGCGATCGGGGTCGACGGGCCGTAACGTGCGCACATGGCCATACGGACCTGGGGCAGATCTCTGCTGGTGGCGCTCGGGGTGAGCGCGCTGGCCGGGGCCGGCCAACTCGGCATCGCGTACGGTCTCGGCATCCTCCGGTTCACCCGGTCCTTCGTCGACGCTCCCGGCCACTGGCCCGCGCAGCTCGTCTGGGTGAGCTGGTTCGCGGTCGGCGCCACCATGGCCGGCGCCGTGGTCGCCGAGCGGTACGCCCGCCGGGCCGACCTCCCGGTCACCACCGTCGTGCAGGTCACCATCGCGGTGGCCGCCACGGTGGGCGCGACGGTGGTCGCACCGCTCTGCATGCTGCCGGCCCGCAACGCGCAGGTGCCCTCGGGAGACCCGGTGCTGACCGTCGCGGTCAGCGCCCTTTTCGGCGCACTGGCCGGGACGGTCGCCGCGGTCGCCGTGCTCCGGTACGCCCCGGTGGGCTGGAACGTCGCCACGTCCACCGCCGCGCTCTGGCTCCTCGCGCTGCTGTCGGTCGTACCGTCGCTCGGTGCGGTCGGTCCGCTGCCGGCCGTACGCCTCGGCGCGCTGGACCCGGCCTGGCTCTTGCCGGACACCGCCGGACGCCTGGCCATGCTGATCCTGCCCGGTCTGGCCCTGCTCGTCGGAGCGGCCGTGGCGGGGGTGGCCCGCTGGCGCGGGCTGCCCGCACTGCTCGGTGGAGCCAGCGGGGTGGGGGCACCGCTGCTGGTCGCGGTCGCCTACCTGATCGCCGGTCCGGGGCGGGGCGACGACGGCTACCAGTCCGGGCCCTACCTGGCCGCGCTGCTCGCGGTGCCGACCGGGGCACTCGGGGCGGCCGCCGCCACCGTGTTGCGCCGACCACCACTGGACGCCGCCACCCTGCTGCGGTGGCCACCGCCGGCCATCGCCACCCTGCTGCGCCGGTCACCGCCGGCCATCGCCACCCTGCTGCGGCGACCGTTCCAGGCCCGGACCCGGACCCGCAGCGACGCCATCGAGCCGACCGACATCCTGCGTCCCCTCCCGGCCGGCACCGGGCTGCCGCCCGTCCCGGCACCGGCCCGACCGACCGACGACCCGGTCCCCGCTCCGGTCGGCGTCGTGGTGACGGCCCCGCCCGTTCCCGACGCGGCCGGCCACGACGTCGAACCCGCCGCCTGGTTCGAGACCACGATCCCCCAGCCGGCCGTGCCCACGCCGGAGCCGACCGTACCCGCGCAGGTCGAGCGGCCGGGTCACGAGCGGCCGGGTCACGAGCGGCTTGGTCCCGAGCAGCCCGGTCCCGAACGGCCCGGCCCCGAACGGCTTCGTCCCGAGCGGCTTGGTCCCGAACGGCTTGAGGAGGGCGCCGAGGTCCCCGCCGGTCCAGGCGCGACGGGCCGCCCGGGCTCAGGCCCGACCGGAGACGCCGCCGGAGAGTCGTCCGGTGCCGCCGGGCCCCAGCCGATCGGGCGACTCCCGTGGCACGTTCCCCAGGCCACCAGCGCCGACCGGAACCGGTTGGGCACGACGGACTGGCCGAGTCCGCCCGGCACGACGGAGGCCGTGTCGACCGGGGGCCTGGACTGGTCGCGCCCGGACCCGACCCGGTATGCCGGCGACACGTCGACCGGCACCGGGCCGGGGGCGCACGGCGACTCGGCGGTCGCCGGTCCCGGACCGGCCGGAACCACCGGTGAGCAGGGCGACGCCTCGGTCGCCGGCGGGTTACGTAAGCTGCGGGGCCTGCTCCGACGCGACCGGTCCCCGGGCGGCGCGGGCACCGCCGGCCGGTCGGAGGGGACCGGCGGTCGCGAGCGGGAGGAGCCGGCCCTGCTCCCGCACGACGAGGAGTACGTCGACTGGGTCGCCCAGCTGGGCCAGCCGATGCCCGACACCACCGCCTCCTCGGACCCGGGTGACCGGCGTACCCTCCGCGCCCCCGGACGACACCAGCGCGACTGACCGGTCAGGCCAGCGGCAGGTAGACCCGGCTCCCCGAGGCGACGAACTCCTCGGACTTGTCCCGCATGCCCCGGGCCGCGTAGTCCTTCAACTCCTGCGTGATCTTCATGGAGCAGAACTTCGGCCCGCACATCGAGCAGAAGTGCGCGGTCTTCGCGGGCTGGGCGGGCAGGGTCGCGTCGTGGTACGCCCGCGCGGTCTCCGGGTCCAGCGAGAGGTTGAACTGGTCCTCCCAACGGAACTCGAACCGGGCCTTGGAGAGCGCGTCGTCCCGGGCCTGCGCACCGGGGTGCCCCTTGGCCAGGTCGGCCGCGTGCGCCGCGATCTTGTACGCGATCACACCGGCCTTCACGTCGTCCCGGTCGGGCAGGCCGAGGTGCTCCTTCGGCGTCACGTAGCAGAGCATCGCGGTGCCGAACATGCCGATCATCGCCGCGCCGATGGCCGACGTGATGTGGTCGTACGCGGGCGCGATGTCGGTGGTCAGCGGACCGAGCGTGTAGAACGGGGCCTCGTGGCACCACTCCTGCTGGAGGTCCACGTTCTCCTTGATCTTGTGCATCGGCACGTGTCCCGGGCCCTCGATCATCACCTGCACGTCGTGTTCCCAGGCGACGCCGGTCAGCTCGCCGAGGGTTCGCAGCTCGGCGAACTGGGCCTCGTCGTTGGCGTCCGCGATCGAGCCCGGCCGCAGCCCGTCGCCGAGGGAGAAGGTGACGTCGTAGCGCGCCAGGATCTCGCAGAGTTCGGCGAAGTGGGTGTAGAGGAAGTTCTCCTCGTGGTGGGCCAGGCACCAGGCGGCCATGATGGACCCGCCCCGGGAGACGATCCCGGTCACCCGGTCGACGGCCAGCGGCACGTACGGCAGCAGCACCCCGGCGTGCACCGTCATGTAGTCCACGCCCTGCTCGGCCTGCTCGACCACGGTGTCCCGGAACACCTCCCAGCTCAGCTCCACCGGGTCACCGCCGACCTTCTCCAGCGCCTGGTAGATCGGCACCGTCCCGATCGGCACCGGCGAGTTGCGGACGATCGCCTCCCGGGTCTCGTGGATCCGCCGGCCGGTGGAGAGGTCCATCACCGTGTCCGCGCCCCACCGGGTCGCCCAGGTCAGCTTCTCCACCTCCTCGGCGACCGAGGAGGTGACCGCCGAGGTGCCGATGTTGGCGTTCACCTTGACCAGGAACGCCTTCCCGATGATCGCCGGCTCGCACTCGGGATGGTTCACGTTGAGCGGCAGCACCGCCCGCCCGGCCGCGATCTCGTCCCGGACGAACTCCGGGCTCACGCCCTCCCGGATCGCCACGAACTCCATCTCCGGGGTCACGATCCCCGCCCGCGCGTACCCGAGCTGGGTGGGCCGCTTCCCGGCCACGCCCGCGAGCGGGGTGCCGGCCCCGCGCACCGGGGCGACGTCGCCGCGCTCGGCGATCCACGGCCCGCGCAGCGGCGGCAGCCCGACCTCCGGATCGGAGCCGGGGCCGGAGGTGTCGTAGAGCCGCACCGGTGGGTTGTCCCCGGTCAGCTCCACCTCGGTGAAGGGCACCCGGACGTCCGGCCGGGACCCCTCGACGTAGACCTTGCGTCGTGCCTGCATGACAGCCTCCCTGGTGGTCGTCAGGACCAACCGAAGTGGTCCAGCGGGCCGCGTCCCGCGCCCAGTTCCCAGTCCCGCGCGCCGGTCAGCGCGCGGGTGACGTACTCCTTGGCGGTCGCCACCGCCGTCGGCACCGGGTCGCCCGCCGCCAACCGCACGGCGATCGCCGCCGAGAACGAACAGCCGGTGCCGTGGTTGTGACGGGTGTCCACCCGGGGCGCGCGGAGCACGGTGGTCGTACCGCCGCCGACCAGCACGTCGACCGCCTCGTCGTCGGCGTCCACGTCACCGCCGGTGACCACCACGAACGCCGGGCCGCCGGCCGCGAGCGCCCCGGCGGCGGCGACCATCTCCCCGACCGTGGTCACCGGCGCTCCGGTGAGGGCCTCGGCCTCCGCGCGGTTCGGCGTCACCACCAGCGCGTACGGCAGCAGCCGCTCGACCGCCCCGACGACACCGAGCCGGTGACCGCTGGTGGCGACGAGTACCGGGTCGACGACCAGATTCGGCAGCCGTCCGGCCCGGGCCGCCCCGGCCACCGCGTCGGCGATCGCCGGGGTGCCGAGCATGCCGGTCTTGACCGCCCGGACCCGGAAGTCACCGAGCACGCTGTCGAGCTGGTCGGTGACCGTGGCCGGAGGCAGCGGCAGGACGGCGTCCACGCCCCGGGTGTTCTGCGCGGTCACGGCGGTGACCACGCTGGTGCCGTACGCGCCGAGCGCGGCGAACGCCTTCAGGTCGGCCTGGATGCCGGCACCGGCGCCCGAGTCCGAGCCGGCGATGGTCAGCACGGTCGTCGGGGTCACTGTCGGTCTCCGGTGCTCGCGGAGGGCTCGGTGGAGGGCTCGGTGGAGGGCTCGGTGGAGGGCTCGGTGGAGGGCTGCGGCCGGACGTGCCCACTCCGGGCGGTCAGGCTTGGTCCCTCCGTGGTCACGCCCGGCCGCAGCCCCGGGTCGGAGACCTCCGTCGGGGCGTTTCGGGCATCTGATCCGGTGGTGACCGCCTCCTCGAAGGCGCGGGTCAGCACCGCTGCCACCTCGGCCGGCTGCTCGGCGCGCATGAGGGCGCCGAGCACCGCCACGCCGACGGCGCCGGCCGCGACGCAGGCGTGCACCTGGTCGGGGGTCTCGATCCCGCCGAGGGCGAGCACCGGCACCGGGCTGGCCCGGATCAGGTCGGCCAGTCCTTCGGGGTGCAGGGGTGGTCCGTAACCGGGTTTGGTCCGGGTCCGGTGGACGGGCGAGCAGGTCACGTAGTCCTCGGTGGTGAGTCGGCCCAACTCGGTCGCGTCGTGGCAGGAACGGCCGACCAGCGGGAGGTCCGACGGCGGGTACGGGCCGGCGGCCGGCAGGTGGACCGCGTCCCCGTCCAGCGGGTCGGGGCCGGCGACGACCAGGGTGCCGCCCGCCTCGGTCAGGATCGCCCGCAGCTCGGCGGCGAGAGCGGCCCGCTCGGGACGGGGCAGGTCCTTCTCCCGCAGCACCACCCAGCGCACTCCCCCGGCCACCGCCGCCGCCACGACCTCCGGCAGTGGCCGTCGGGCCAGCCGTCGGTCCGTCAGCGCGACGACCCCGGCGGGGATGGCGACGGTGGTGGGGATCGGCCCCGGGTGGAGCTCTTCCGCGCCGCGACCCAGCCGGGCGACCTGCGCCGTCACAGCTCCGGCCGTCCCTCGTCGGGTGTGGAGGCCAGGGCGTGGAATCGGCGCGGGATCCGCCCGGCCCGGTACGCGAGCCGCCCGGCCTCGACGGCGTGACGCATCGCGGTGGCCATCGCCTCCGGATCTGCGGCCCGGGTGACCGCGCTGGCCAGCAGCACCGCGTCGCAGCCGAGTTCCATGGCGAGCGCGGCATCGCTGGCGGTGCCGATGCCGGCGTCCAGGACCACCGGCACGTCGACCTCCTGCCGGATCAGCCGGATGTGGTGCGGATTCGTGACGCCCAGGCCGGAGCCGATCGGCGCGCCGGCCGGCATCACCGCCGCGCAGCCCACGTCGACCAACCGCCGGGCCAGCACCGGATCGTCCGACGTGTACGGCAGGACGGTGAACCCGTCGTCGACGAGCTGTTCGGCGGCGCGCAGCAGTTCCACCCCGTCGGGCAGGAGGGTCCGCTCGTCACCGATCACCTCCAGCTTCACCCAGTCGGTGTCGAACGCGTCGCGAGCCAGGTGGGCGACCTTCACCGCCTCCCCGGCGGTGTAGCAGCCGGCGGTGTTGGGCAGCAGCCGCACCCCGCACCGGTCGAGCAGGTCCAGCAGGCCGCCGTGCCCGCTGGTCCGGTCGACCCGGCGCAGCGCCAGGGTGACCAGCTCGGTGCCGGAGGCGCGGATCGCCCGTTCCAGCACGTGCAGGTTGGCCGCGCCACCGGTGCCCAGGATCAGCCGGGAGGTGAACGTCGTACCGCCGAGGGCGAAGGTCACCGTGCTCACCCGCCCTGCGCCGCGCTCAGCACCTCGACCCGGTCGCCGTCGCGCAGCGTCGCGGCCGGCCAGGCGGTGCGTGGCACCACCTCGCCGTTGACCGCGACCGCCACCCCACGCTGGTCGGTGGTGACCTCGCGGACCAGGTCCGTCACCGTCGCCGTGTCGGGCAGGCTCCGCCCGATGCCGTTGACCGTCAGTTCCACCTGTGCCGTCCTTCCGTTGCAGGTCATGAGCCCGTGTGACGCATTCGCGAGGCCGGACCCCTGTGACGCGTTCGTGGGTCACGGGCCCGTACCACGCGTTCGTGGGTCACGGGCCGGTCGCCGGCCGGGTGAGCGGGCCGAACCGGTCCGGGGTGAAGGGGGCGAGCATCGCGTCGGGGGTCCCGGTGGTGAGCAGGTCGGCGACCAGGTCGGCGGTGACCGGGGTGAGCACGATGCCGTGCCGGTGGTGGCCCGCCGCGACCAGCACCCCGGGTCGGCCGGGAAGCGCGCCGATGACCGGGGCGTTGTCCGGAGTCCCGGGACGGAATCCGACGTTCGTCTCGACCAGGTCGTACTCGGCCAGCTCGGGCAGCAGGTCGACGGCCGCCCGGAGCAGCCGCAGCACCGCCCCGGCGGTGACGGCCGGATCCGTCCGCTCCTCCACGGTCGCCCCGACCACCACCTCCCCGTCGACGCGGGGCACGACGTACACCTGTTCGCCGTTGACGTACCCCCGGACGACGTGCCGGAAGCCCGGCGGGCCGCCACCGGGCGCGCGGAGCCGGAGGATCTGCCCCTTCACCGGCCGGACCGGCAGGCCGGTGAGCGCGGCGGTGCCGCAGCCGGCGGAGACCACGACGGCCGGCGCGGTCAGCTCGCCGAGCTGACCGACCGGGGTGTCGACCAGCACCGCGCCGGCCCGCTCGGCGGCAGTGCGCAGTGCCACCAGCAGACGGCGGGGGTCGACCTGGTGGTCTCCGGGGGCGAACGCGCCGCCGCGCACCCGGGGAGCGAGCGCCGGCTCACGGTCCCGCAGCCCGCTCGGGCGCAACAAGGTGATCGGCAGGCCCAGCCCCTGCTGGTACGCCCCGAGCCGGCGTACCTCGGCCAGGTCGTCGCCGGTGAGGCCGACGACCAGGGTGCCCTCGGTGCGGTACCCGAGATCGACGCCGCTGGCGGCGGTCAGCTCGGCGGCGAACGCCGGCCAGCGGGCAGCGGACTCGACGAGCAGCCCGGTCAGCTCGGTCTCCCCGAAGTACGCCTCGGCGACCGGGGCGAGCATCCCGGCGGCCACGGTGGACGCCCCCGACCCGGATGCCGGGTCGTGCACGGTCACCGACAGTCCCCGCGCGGCACAGCGCCAGGCCACCGCCCACCCGACGACCCCGCCCCCCACCACCGCCACCTCCGGTGCATGCAGGGGACCCCTGTTACCGCTTTTTGATGAGCAAGGGCCCCCTGCTACCACCTGAGGGCTCCGAGCAGCTCGGCGGTCGCGCGGGCCGGGTCGGCGGCGGTGGAGAGCGCCCCGACCACCGCCACTCCGTACGCCCCTGCGGCGCGCAGCGCCGGCACCGTCGCCGCGGTCACTCCGCCGATGGCGATCACCGGCACCGGTACCGCTTCGGCCACCGCGCGGATCCCGTCCGGACCGATCGGTGCCGGCAGGCCGTCCTTCGTGGTGGTCGCGTGACAGGGGCCGACACCGAGGTAGCCGGCCCCGGCGGCGACCGCCCGTACGGCGGCCACCGGTTCCCGGGCGGTCGCGCCGAGCACCGCGTCGGGGCCGAGCACCCGGCGGGCCGCCTCGACCGGCAGATCGTCCGCGCCGACGTGCCCGCCCGCCGCGCCGGCCGCGAGCGCCACGTGCAACCGGTCGTTGACCAGGCACGTCGCGCCGACGGGCGCGCACAGGTCAAGGATCCGGCCGGTCAGGTCGTACGCCTCGCGGTCGGTGGCGGAGTCCTCGACCCGGACCTGCACCACCAGCTCCGGGCCGGCGACGCCGAGGGCGGCCCGGACCACGGTGAGCGGATCGCGTCCGGGGCGGGTGTCGGTGACAAGATGCAGTCGTCCCAGGGACGGCACGGCAACTCTCCTCCCTGCGCCGGCATTACCCGGATCAGGTTCGACGGTCGGGGGCTCTCAGCCCCCCTCTCAGCCCGGTCCACCGGGCTCCCGTGGGTTACTTGCGTGCCACACCGTACGACGGATCGGAAAATCCGCCAAGGATGCCGCGTCTGTTTTTCCGCAGTTCGGCACGGTTTTCCCCGCAACGACGACAGTGGAGAAAATCTCACAATTGCCCGCTGGGGGCAGCGCGTGACCGTCCGGTCACGTCATGCTGTCCTGATGCCGCGCCTCCCCCAGGTTCCGCCCGGTCTCGAATCCCGGCCCTTCCGCGGCAGCACCGCCGTGGCCCACGGCCTTCTCACCTGGACGATGTTGCGCGGACGCGCCTGGCAGCGGCTGCTGCCGGACGTCTACGTGCACCGGGCGGCCCACCGACCGGAGGACCATCGGATGTGGTGCGAGGCCGTGGCGCTCGTGCTCCCGGCCGGCGCCGCGATCGCCGGACTGAGCGCGGCGTACCTGTGGGGCGCCGGGCTGCTGCCGCCGGACGCGCCGGTCACCGTGGTGCTCCCCCGCTCGGCCCGGATGCGCCCGCACACCCGGGTGGCCGTCACCCGCTCGGTCCTGCCCGACGCCGACCTGACCGTCCACACCGGGTTGCCGGTCACCACCGCGCTCCGGACGGCCTTCGACCTGGGTCGCCGGCCACCGCGCACCGAGGCGGTGGTCGCCGTCGACGCGCTGCTGCACCACCGCGTGGTGGACCTACCCACCTTGCGCGGGTACGCCGCCAGCCGCGCCGGCTGGCCCGGGCTGCCGCTGCTGCGGGAGGTGCTCTCCCTGGCCGATCCGCTCGCCGGGTCCCCGATGGAGACCCGGCTGCGCCTGCTCCTGCTCGACGCCGGGTTGCCCACGCCGACCGTACGACACGACGTGCGCGACGCCGTGGGCCAGTTCGTCGGCCGGGTGGACCTCGCTTACCCCACCCGCCGGGTCGCGGTCGAGTACGAGCCCGGCCCGCCCCGCGACCCGGCGTTGCTCCGTCGAGAGGCGAGCCGGTTCCACGCGCTACGTGCTGCGGGCTGGCGGGTGGTTCGCTGCACCTCCGACGACGTGCTCCGCCACCCCACCCGGACGGCCCGGATGGTGGCCGCCGCGCTACGGGGGCGCACCGCGCACCGGGTCAACGGCCTGGTCTGAACCGGCCGCCGGTCGACACGGGTGGGGCGGTCGCAGGATCGCCCCACCGTCCGGGTCTGCTTCCGGCGGTCTCGGTGTCCGCAGTGGTCAGAGGAGCGCGCGCAGGGCGGCCAGGTCGTCGTCGTCCGGTTGCCAGGCACCGGCTGCGGCGTTGGCCCGTGCCTGCTCGGGCGTGGTGGCCCCGGCGATCACCGAGGTGACCGCCGGCTGGGCGGCCAGCCCGCCGATGGCCACCTGGAGCATGGTGAGCCCCCGCTGGTCGGCGTACGCCCCGATGGCCTCGATGGTGTCCCAGTCGGCGGTGGCGAACCGCTGCGCGTACCGGCCACCGCCGGCGAGCCGACTACCCGCCGGAGGCTGCTCCCCGCGCTGGTACTTGCCGGTGAGCAGGCCGTCGGCCAGCGGGAAGAACGGCAGCAGCCCGAGTCCGAAGCGCTCGCACGCCGGCACCACCTCGGTCTCCACCGCACGTTCCAGCAGGCTGTAGTGGTTCTGGGCGCTGACGAACCGGCTCGTGCCGACGGTACGGGCGGTCCAGTCCGCGTCGGCGATCTGCCAGCCGCTGAAGTTGGAGTTGCCCAGGTAGCGGACCTTGCCGGCGCGGACCAGATCGTCCAGGGCGGCAAGGGTCTCCTCGATCGGCGTGCCCGGGTCGGGCTCATGCATCTGGTAGAGGTCGATGTGGTCGGTGCCGAGCCGGCGCAGCGACGCCTCGACCGCCCGGACGACGTACCGGCGGGCACCGCGCGCACCGTGGTCCGGGCCGTTCATGCCGTTCATGTCCATGCCGAACTTGGTGGCCAGCACCACGTCGTCGCGCCGCCCGCGCAGGGCCGCGCCGAGCAGTTCCTCCGAGCCGCCCTGGGGCTGCCCGTAGATGTCGGCGGTGTCGAAGAGGTTGATACCGGCGTCGAGGGCGGCGTCCACCACCGCGCGGGTTCCGGCAAGGTCGAGCTTGCGGCCGAAGTTGTTGCAGCCGACACCGACCACGGAGACCACGAGCCCCGAGTCACCCAACCGGCGGAAGGTCATCTCAGTCACGAGATCAACTCTATGCCGCGATGGTTGCAGGGGTCCCCTGCTACTCAAAAAGCGGTAACAAGGGTCCCCTGCTACCACCTCGGACGGCTACCGCCCCGAACCGCTACCGTCTCAGGCGACGTCCCAGACCGGTTCGGGGGTCTCGCGGACCTCGCCGTCACCGGCGAAGAGGACGAAACGGTCGAAGGAGCGGGTGAACCAGCGGTCGTGGGTGACCGCGACCACCGTGCCGGCGAACGCCTTCAACCCCTCTTCGAGGGCCTCGGCGCTGGCCAGGTCGAGGTTGTCGGTGGGCTCGTCGAGCAGCAGCAGGGTCGCCCCGGAGAGTTCCAGCAGCAGCACCAGGAACCGGGCCTGCTGCCCGCCGGAGAGGGTGCCGAACCGCTGGTCGCCCTGGCCGGCCAGTTCGTACCGGCCGAGGGCGGCCATCGCGGTGTGCCGGTCCATGCCGGCCCGGTGATCGTCACCCCGCCAGAGGACCTCCACGAGGGTCTTCGCCATCAGCTCGGGCCGGTCGTGGGTCTGCGAGAAGTGCCCGGGGCGGACCCGGGCGCCGAGGCGGACCACCCCGTCGTGGGCGACCGGGGCGAGCGCGGCGGCCCCGTCGACGGGGCCGTTCGCCGGGTCCGGGTCGGTGCCGCCCCGGGCCAGCAGGCGCAGGAAGTGCGACTTGCCGGTGCCGTTCGCACCGAGCACCGCGACCCGGTCGCCGTACCAGACCTCCAGGTCGAAGGGGTAGGTCAGGCCGTCCAGTTCCAGGGCCTCGCAGATCACCGCACGCTTGCCGGTCCGCCCGCCGGTGAGGCGCATCCGGATGTCCTGGTCCTTCGGGGGTACGGGTGGCGGTCCGGCCTCCTCGAACTTGCGCAGCCGGGTCTGCGCGGCCTGGTAGCGGGACGCCAGCCCGTCGTTGTACGCGGCCTTCTGCTTGTACATCAGCATCAGCTCGCGCAGCTTCTGGTGTTCCTCGTCCCAGCGGCGGCGCTGCTCGTCGAGGCGGGCGTGCCGGGCCACCCGGGCGTCGTACCAGGTCGCGAAGCTGCCCGGGTGGACCCAGGCGCTGCCGCCCTCCACGGCGACCACCCGGTCGGCGGTCTGCGCCAGCAGTTCCCGGTCGTGCGAGACGTACAGCACGGACTTGGTGGACTCGCGCAGCCGCGCCTCCAGCCACCGTTTGCCGGGCACGTCGAGGAAGTTGTCCGGCTCGTCGAGCAGGAGCACCTCGTCGGGGCCGCGCAGCAGCAGTTCCAGGGCGAAGCGTTTCTGCTGGCCGCCGGAGAGCGTCCGCACCGGACGGTCCCGGGCGACGTCCCAGGGCAGGTCGAGGACGATGGTGGCGACGGTGTCGAAGAGCACCTCCGCGTCGTAGCCGCCGGCCTCGCCCCAGGCGGCCAGCGCGTCCGCGTACGCGAGCTGCGCCTTGCCGGCGGCGGTGCTGTACTTGCCGCGCACCTCGGCGGCCCGCATCGCCGCCTCGGTCTCGACCAGCCGACGGCCGGCGTCGCGCAGCGCGGGCGGGGCGATGCCGAGCGCCAGGTCGGCGAGGGTGGAGTCGTCTCCGATCATGCCGATGAACTGCCGCATCACGCCGAGCCCACCGGAGCGGGCGACCCCGCCGACCTTCACCGGCAGGTCTCCGGCGACCATCCGCAGCAGGGTCGTCTTGCCCGCCCCGTTCGGTCCGACCAGGGCGACCTTGGCCCCCTCGCCGACCCGGAACGACACGTCGGCGAAGAGTTCCCGACCGTCCGGCAGGGTGTGTGCCACCCCGGCCACGTCCACGTATCCCACCCCGGCATCCTGCCCGAGCGGGACCGGCCTGGGACATCCAATTACCGGGTGACGCGGAGCACCCGGTAGCCCTTCTGGCTGGCGTGCCGCACGACCTGCCAGCCCTGGTCGGTGAGCCAGCCGTGCAGCGAGTCGCCGCCGAGGTGCCGGGCGACCACGAGCCAGGCGACCCCGTCCGGGGCGAGCCGGGGCAGCCAGCGCCGCAGCAGGGTGTGCAGTTCCTCCTTGCCGATCCGGATCGGCGGGTTGGACCAGAGTTGGGTGAAGGTGATCTCGTCGGGTACGTCGTCCGGCGCGACCACCCGGACCCGGCCGGCGGCTCCGACCCGGGCGGCGTTTCCGGCGGTGAGTTCCCGGGCGCGCTCGTTGACGTCGACCGCCCAGACCGTCGTTGTCGGGGCGTGGGTGGCGAGGACGCAGGCGATCGGGCCGAATCCGCAGCCGAGGTCGAGCAGCGCCCCGGTGCTCTCCGGCGCGGGCAGCTCGGCCTTGCGCAGCAGGACCGCGGTGCCCGGGTCGAGGCGGTCGGCGGAGAAGACTCCGCCGGCGGAGTCCAGGGTGTAGTCGCGCCCGGCGACGGAGAACTCGACCTGCCGCGGCTGGGGCAGGCTCGCAGGGCGGGAGCTGAAGTAGTGGTCGCCGGTCACGTCCGCATTCTCGCCTACCGGCGCGGAGGCACCGGCACCGACGGCCCGTTGTCCGGAGCGGAGCGTCGGGGGCTAATTTCCCGTTTTACTCCCCGAAAGGAGTAATGCCCTTAATCTATGGCCATGGTGTACCGGTACGAGTCCGATGAGGACGCACTGCAGGGGCTTCCGCACGCCGGAGCCGACCCGTCGGTGGCCCGCGCGCGACGCGCCGCCGGCCCCTCCCCCTCCCGCTTCCCGACGCCGGACCTGCCCCCGGCCCCCCGGGTGACCGTCGAGCCGGCCCGGGCCGTCGTTCCGGCGCCACCCCCGGGCCCGCCGGTGCCCGAGCAGACCGCCCCCGCGCCCGCCGCCCCGACCGACCCCCGGGCCACCGGACCGGGAGCCACCGCACCACAGGCCACCGCACCACAGGCCGGCGCGCCGGAGGCGATCGAACCGCACGCCACCGCGCCGCAGGCCACGGCACCACCGGCCAGCGGCCCGGAACCGGCCACCGGGTCGGAGGCGGCACCGCAGGCGGCGCCGGCGTCCGCCGTGGTGTTCCCGACGGTACGCGTGCCCCGGATGGGTGGCCGGCTCTGGCAGGTGGTGGTGGGCGGCGCGGCAGCCCTGGTGCTGCTGGCCATCTGCGGCCTCGGCACCGCCGCCGTGCTGATGGAACGAGAGCCGGCGTCGGAGCCGCAGACCCCACCGCCCGTCCAGCCCGGTGCGGTACGCACCGAGGGACCGGTCCGGACCGACCTGGACTCGCGCGCTACCGACCCGCTGCCGCTCACCGCGCGGGAGGTGTTCCCGAGCCAGCAACTGGTCGTCGCCGACGGGCAACTGGCGTACCAGGTCCTCAAGACCCACTCCAGCGCGAGCTGCGCGGTGGCGGCCACCGACGACCTCGCCGACCTGCTGGTCCGGCTCGGCTGCAACCAGGTCGTCCGGGGCACCGTCCGGGCACCGGACGGTGAGCACCTGGCCACCGCCGGGCTGTTCAACCTCACCGACCGGGCCACCGCCGAGCAGGTCCGGGAACGGATCCGGGAGATGCTCCAGCAGCGCCGGGGCCGGTTCCTGGCCCTGGAGGCCGGCAGTGAGACCGAGGTGCTGACCACCGCCCCGGCCCGGGTCGCCTGGCAGGTACGCGGCCACTACATCGCCTACTGCCTGGTGGTCCGGGCCGACGGTCAGCCGGTCGGCGCGAACGACCCGGAGGCGAAGCAGGTGCTCCACGACCTGATCGAGCGCCACCTCGACAAGGGGGTGCTGGAGCGTCGGGCCGACGGCGACCTCCTCCAGCCCATCCCGGAGGAGAGCGAACGGACGGACTCCGGCGCCGACGACAACTGAGCCGACCGGCTGGCCAGCCGCAGCCTGGCGGCCAGCGGCCGGGTCAGGACGTGCTCGGCACCCGCAGGCGACGGGTGAGGTCGGCACGGCGGGCGTACTCCGTCGGGTCCTCGGGGTAGCCGACCGCGACCAGGGTCAGCCCGTGCGCGGGCGCCACGGTCACCTCGCTCGACCGTTCCCGTCGGGTGAGCAGGCTCGCCGGCCAGTCGACCGGGCGTCGGCCGTCCCCGGCGACCAGCATCGCCCCGACCAGGCTGCGCACCATCGCCTGGCAGAACGCGTCCGCCTGCACGGTGGCGACCAGCAGGCCGTCCGGGTCCCGCCGCCAGTCCAGTCGGGTCACCTCGCGCAGCGTGGTCGCGTTCTCCTTGCGCCTGCAGTACGCGGCGAAGTCGTGCTCGCCCACCAGCCCGGCCGCGGCGGCGTTCAACGCGGCCAGGTCCAGCGGACGTGGCCAGGCCAGCACCTCGTGCCGGCGCAGCGGCTCGGTGCCCCACGGGGCGTCGGTCACCCGGTACTCGTAGCGCCGGAAGGTGGCCGAGAACCGGGCGTCGAAGTCGGCGGGCACCTCGGTCATCGCCCGGACCCGCACGTCCGGCGGGAGCAGCCGGGCCAGCCGGCGCAGCAGTCCGCCCTCGTGCGCCCGCCACACCTCGCCGGGCAGGTCGAGGTGGCACACCTGCCCGGAGGCGTGCACCCCGGCATCGGTCCGGCCGGCCACGGTCAGCCCGGTCGCGGTCCCGGCCCCGAGGACCAGGTCCAGGGTCGCGGTGAGCACCCCGGCCACCGTCCGCCGCTCCGGCTGCGCGGCCCACCCGGAGAAACCGGTGCCGTCGTACGCGACGTCCAGCCGAAGCCGGATCCGCTCCTCCACTCGTACCTCCGCGTCATGCATCGGGCCCGGCACCCCGAAGGGTGCCGGGCCCGATGGTGGCCTCACGCTCAGGCCTTGTCGTTCTCGCCGGCCTCGTCGCTGTCCTCGCGGGCGGCGGCGGTGTCGCCGGACGCCGACACCGGCGGCTCGGCGTCCTGGTCGTCGCTCTTGGCCTGCGGAGCCTCGTCGGCCGGGGCGAGCGCCTCGACCTTGTCCTGCTGCGCGGACTTGCGGGCGGCGGTCTTCCGGTTCGCCTTGGCCTCGGCGACCTGAAGCTCCTCGACCAGCTCGATGATCGCCATCGGCGCGGCGTCACCCTTGCGCGGACCGGTCTTCACGATCCGGGTGTAGCCACCGTTGCGGTTGGCGTACCGGGGCGCGATCTGGTCGAACAGGGCGTAGACCACGTCCTTGTCCTTGACGACGCCCAGCACCCGCCGCCGCGAGGCCAGGTCGCCGCGCTTGGCCTTGGTGATGAGCTGCTCGGCCAGCGGACGCAGCCGCCGGGCCTTCGTCTCGGTGGTCTGGATCTTTCCGTGCTGGAACAGCGCGGTGGCCAGGTTGGCCAGCATCAGCCGCTCGTGCGCGGGGCTGCCGCCGAGGCGGGGGCCCTTGGTGGGCGTGGGCATGCCTGTTGCTCCTCGTTTAGATGCTCAGCCGCGGTTACAGCTGCTCGGTCTCGCGGTAGTCGTCGGTGTCGTAGTCAGCCTCGCCGAAGGTGTCCACGACGTGTGCCGGGTCGAAGTTGGGCGCGGAGTCCTTCAGGCCCAGCCCCATCCCGGCGAGCTTCATCTTGACCTCGTCGATCGACTTCTGACCGAAATTGCGGATGTCGAGGAGGTCGGCCTCGGTGCGCCCGATGAGCTCACCGACGGTGTTGATGCCCTCGCGCTTCAGGCAGTTGTAGGAGCGGACGGTCAGGTCCAGCTCCTCGATCGGCAGGGCCAGGTCCGCCGCGAGCTGGGCGTCCTGCGGGGACGGCCCGATGTCGATGCCCTCGGCGGTCTCGTCCAGCTCCCGGGCCAGCCCGAAGAGCTCCACCAGCGTCGAACCGGCGGAGGCCAGCGCGGTACGCGGACCCATCGACGGCTTGGTCTCGACGTCGATGATCAGCCGGTCGAAGTCGGTCCGCTGCTCGACCCGGGTCGCCTCGACGCGGTAGGTGACCTTCAGGACCGGCGAGTAGATCGAGTCGACCGGGATCCGGCCGATCTCCGCGCCGGCCTGCTTGTTCTGCGCCGCCGTGACGTAGCCGCGGCCCCGCTCGACGGTCAGCTCCATGTCGAGCCGGCCCTTGCCGTTGAGGGTGGCGAGCTTCAGCTCCGGGTTGTGCACCGAGACGCCGGCCGGGGGCTGGATGTCGCCTGCGGTCACGTCGCCCGGACCCTGCTTGCGCAGGTACATGCTGACCGGCTCGTCGTGCTCGGAGCTGACGCAGAGCTCCTTGATGTTCATGACGAGCTCGACCACGTCCTCCTTGACACCGGGGATCGTGGTGAACTCGTGCAGCACGCCGTCGATCTTGATCGAGGTCACCGCCGCACCCGGGATGGACGACAGCAGCGTACGCCGCAGCGAGTTGCCCAGGGTGTAGCCGAAGCCCGGCTCCAGCGGCTCGATGGTGAACCGGGACCGGGTCTCGTTGATCGACTCTTCGGAGAGGGTCGGTCGCTGGCTGATGAGCATGTTGTCTCTTCTCTTCCGGGGCGCCCGCTATATGACGCCCACGACAAACTGTTCCGGTGGTCCGCCCCGGCCGGGGCGGACCACCGCAACGAGCCCGACTACTTGGAGTAGAGCTCGACGATCAGCTGCTCCTGGACCTGCGTGTCGATGACCTGCCGGGCCGGGAGCGAGTGCACCAGGATCTTCATCTGGCTGGGGATGGCCTCCAGCCAGGCCGGCACCGTCTTCGAGCCGGCCTCGGCCTGCGCCACGATGAACGGGGTGAGCTCCTTGCTCTTGCCCCGGACCTCGACGATGTCGTGCTCCTTCACGCGGAACGACGGGATGTCGACCTTCTTGCCGTTCACCGTGAAGTGGCCGTGCTTGACCAGCTGACGGGCCATGTCCCGGGACTTGGCGTAGCCAGCCCGGTAGACCACGTTGTCCAGCCGCGACTCGAGGATCTGCAGGAGGACCTCACCGGTCTTGGCCTGCTTGGCCACGGCCTCCTCGTAGTACCCGCGGAACTGCTTCTCGAGAATGCCGTAGACCCGACGGGCCTTCTGCTTCTCGCGGAGCTGGAGCAGGTACTCCGTCTCCTTGGTGCGACCCCGGCCGTGCTGTCCGGGCGGGAACGGCCGCGACTCGAACGGGCACTTCGGGCCATCGCACTTGCTGCCCTTGAGGAACAGCTTCATCTTCTCCCGCCGGCAACGGCGGCAGTCAGCACCGGTGTAACGAGCCATCTCTCTCTACCTCTCAGACCCGACGACGCTTCGGCGGACGGCATCCGTTGTGCGGCTGCGGGGTGACGTCGGCGATCTGGCCGACCTCCAGCCCGACGGCCTGCAGCGAACGGATGGCGGTCTCCCGGCCGGAGCCGGGGCCCTTCACGAAGACGTCGACCTTGCGCATGCCGTGCTCCATCGCCCGGCGCGCGGCGGCCTCGGCGGCCAGCTGCGCGGCGAACGGGGTCGACTTGCGCGAGCCCTTGAAGCCGACCTGACCGGCGGAGGCCCAGGAGATGACCGCACCGGTCGGGTCCGTGATGGACACGATCGTGTTGTTGAAGGTGCTCTTGATGTGCGCCTGCCCGTGGGCGACGTTCTTGCGTTCCTTGCGCCGGACCTTCTTGACGGCGGCTCCGGCACGAGCCTTCGGTGGCATAAGTCTGTGCGCTCCTAGTTACTTCTTGCCGGGCTTCTTCTTGCCGGCGACGGTCCGCTTCGGGCCCTTCCGGGTCCGCGCGTTGGTCCTGGTCCGCTGCCCGCGCACGGGCAGACCCCGGCGGTGCCGGATGCCGGCGTAGCAGCCGATCTCGACCTTGCGGCGGATGTCAGCGGCGACCTCGCGGCGCAGGTCGCCTTCTACCTTGTAGTTCCCCTCGATGTGGTCGCGGAGCTGGACCAGCTCCTCGTCCGTGAGGTCCCGAGCGCGCTTGTCCGGCGAGATGCCGGTGGCGGCGAGCGTCTCCAGGGCGCGGGTGCGGCCCACGCCGAAGATGTAGGTGAGCGCGATCTCCATCCGCTTTTCGCGGGGGAGGTCGACGCCGACTAGACGTGCCATGTGCGGGCGTACTCCCTTGTGGTGTTCTGGCGGAGGTCTGAGCCCGCCCCACCCCGTTCCGACCACTGCTCCGACCGGACGCGTCGTGACGCGTCGCGACCGGGGGCGGTCGTTGCCCGAACGGGCCCCGGCCTCCGACCGGGGGTCAGCCACGGGGGAGTACGCGATGCGTACCGCTCGCGGCTGGGACGAGCTGATGATGTGGTGTCAGGATCCGCGGCCCGAACCGGATCGACCGACCGTCGGACGGTCGGTCAGCCCTGGTTCAGCCCTGGCGCTGCTTGTGGCGCGGGTCGGAGCAGATGATCATGACCCGGCCGTGCCGGCGGATGACCCGGCACTTGTTGCAGATCCTCTTGACGCTCGGCTTGACCTTCACGGTTGCCTTACTTCCCATCTGGCCCGGAGACGCGACGAAGCGCGACACCGGACGTCGAAGACGGACACGGGGACTACCCGGCCGTCGTCAGGCGTGGTTACTTGTAGCGGTAGACGATGCGCCCGCGGGTCAGGTCGTACGGCGAGAGTTCGACGACGACCCGGTCCTCCGGCAGGATACGGATGTAATGCTGCCGCATCTTGCCGCTGATGTGAGCCAGCACCTTGTGACCGTTCGCGAGCTCCACCCGGAACATGGCGTTCGGCAGGGGCTCGATGACTCGACCCTCGATCTCGATGGCTCCGTCTTTTTTCGGCATGTCCTCCGCTGTCCTGACGTCGGTTACTCCGGACGGCCCACAACGTCTTACACGAACTCCTGATGTCATCAGAGTGTTCGAGCCAGCCGCGGCTCCGACCGCCACCGAAGCGCAGGGTGGGCATGCCGGAGTGGACGCTGTGCGCCGATCTGAAAGTGTACGCTCGCCGACCGGCGCACGCCAAACCGGCCACCCCGGTCACCCAAAATTAGGACAAACGGCCACTCATCACGCCTGGTCGCCGTCGTCGCGCTCGGGTTTTCCGGGCCTCGCGCTTCCGGCGGCGGCGTTCCTGCTCCGCCGCCCAGCGCGCCGGCTCACCGTGGGCCAGGCCGCTGACCGTCTGGACCAGGTGCACCGCGCCCCCACGGGCCGGCCACCCACCCGGACCAGAAGTAGTACGCCTCCCCCACCATCAGCGCGGTGGCGCCCCAGATCGCCGTCACCAGGGCCGCGCCAGCGGCCGGTGCGGGGCTACGGAGGGCCGGCACCGGGCGGTGGGTTGGCCGGTGCGGGCGGTCAGCGACCGGTCAGAGCGCGGGTGAGCCGGCGGGCTGGCGGGAGGTCACCAGGTCGCCCAGGCGGGCCCGGCCGCCGTCCGGGGCGGTGAGCACCCAGACTCCGTCCTCCAGCAGCGCCATGGAGTGCTCGACGTGCGCGGCGACCGACCCGTCCCGGGTCACCACCGTCCAGCCGTCGGCGAGTTCGGCCGTACGCGGTGAACCCATCGTGATCATGGGCTCGATGGCGAGCGCGATCCCCGGCACCAGGCGCGGCCCGCGCCCCGGGCGACCGTGGTTGAGCACGTGCGGGTCCTGATGCATCTCGGTGCCGATGCCGTGCCCGCCGTACCCGTCGACGATGCCGTACCGGCCGCCCCGACGGACCGCGTTCTCCACGGCGTGGGAGATGTCGGTGAGCCGGCCCCTGCCACTCGCCGCGCCCCGGGCCGCGGCGGCGATCCCCGCCCACATGGCGTCCTCGGCGACCTCGGCCATCCGCAGCAGCGCGGGGTCGACGGCACCCACCCCGACGGTGATCGCCGCGTCGCCGTGCCAGCCGTCCAGGACCGCGCCGCAGTCGATCGAGATCAGGTCGCCCTCCCGGAGGACCTGGTCGGGCGAGGGGATGGCGTGCACGATCTGCTCGTTGACCGAGGAGCAGATCGAGGCGGGAAACCCGTGGTAGCCCTTGAACGAGGGGACCCCGCCCGCACCCCGGATCACCGACTCGGCGATCGCGTCGAGGTCGGCGGTGCTGACCCCCGGTGCCACCGCCTCGCGCATCCGTTGCAGGGCGGCGGCCACCACCAGGCCCGCGGCACGCATCTTCTCGATCTGCTCGGGGGTCTTCAGCTGGATGTCCAGCTGGTGACGGCGCATGACGCGGTTACCTTTCGTCAACGGGAGGCGGGGCACGACGGGACGCGCTCGTGCTCCTCGCACTCTAGCCGCCGCGAAACGCAGGGCCCCGGCTGTCGCGGGAGCGCGGGGCGTCAGCCGCCGTAGGAACGCAGGGCGTCGATCGCCCGGACGGTGACGTCCTCGACCGGTCCGGTCGCGTCGATCCCGACCAGCTTGCCCTGGGCACCGTAGTAGTCGACCAGCGGAGCGGTCTTCTCGGCGTACTCGCGCAGCCGGGCCGCGATCGTCTCCGGCTTGTCGTCGTCGCGCTGGAACAGCTCCGCGCCGCAGCGGTCGCAGATGCCGTCCCGGGTGGTCGCGTCGAATTCGACGTGCCAGATCTTGCCGCAGCCCCGGCAGGTCCGGCGGCCGGAGAGCCGCCGGATCACCTCGTCGTCGTCCACGACCAGCTCCAGCACCAGTTCGAGCGCGGTGCCGAGGTCGGCGAGGAGCTTGTCCAGGGCGGCGGCCTGCGGCGTCGTCCGCGGGAAACCGTCGAGCAGGAAGCCCTCGGCGGCGTCCGGCTCGGCGAGCCGGCCCCGGACCATGTTGATGGTCACCTCGTCCGGGACCAGCTTGCCGGCGTCCATGTAGCGCTTGGCCTCGACCCCGAGCGGGGTGCCCTGCGAGACGTTCGCCCGGAAGATGTCCCCGGTCGAGATCTTCGGAACCGACAGGTGCGCGGCGATGAACTCCGCCTGTGTGCCCTTGCCCGCGCCCGGTGGGCCAACCAGAACGAGTCTCATCTACCGCAGGAACCCTTCGTAGTTCCGCTGCATGAGTTGGCTCTCGATCTGCTTCACGGTCTCCAGGCCCACGCCGACCATGATCAGCACGGCGGTACCGCCGAACGGGAAGTTCACGTAGGCCTGGCTGTCCAGCCAGATGAAGAAGAAGTTCGGCAGGACCGAGATGGCCGCGAGGTAGAGCGCGCCCGGCAGGGTGATCCGGCTGAGGATGAAGTCGAGGTACTCGGCGGTCGGCTTGCCGGGGCGGATGCCCGGCACGAAGCCGCCGTACTTCTTCATGTTGTCCGCGACCTCGGTCGGGTTGAACGTGATCGAGACGTAGAAGTAGGTGAAGAAGATGATCAGCAGGAAGTAGACCGTGATGTAGATCGGGCTGGTCGGGTCGGCCAGGTTGTTCTGGATCCACGCCTGGGTCTTGCCCGGGTCGGTCTGGTCGAAGAACTGGAGCGCCAGCTGCGGCAGGTAGAGCAGCGACGAACCGAAGATGACCGGGATGACACCCGCCTGGTTGACCTTCAGCGGGATGTAGGTGGAGGTGCCGCCGTACATCCGCCGGCCGATCATGCGCTTGGCGTACTGCACCGGGATCCGGCGCTGAGCCTGCTCGATGAAGACGACCGCGGTGATGACCAGCAGGACCAGCACGATGACGAGGGCGAACCAGTCCCAGCCCTTGCTGATCTTGATCTGCCAGCCCTCGCTGGGGAGCCGGGCTGCGATCGAGGTGAAGATCAGGACGGACATGCCGTTGCCGACGCCCCGGTCGGTGATCAGCTCACCGAGCCACATCACCATGCCGGTACCGGCGGTCATGGTCATGACCAGGATGGTCAGGGTCAGCCAGTCCGGGATGCCGGTCCCCTGCGGGATGATCGGGAACTGGTCGCACTGGTTGTTGAAGAGCTGACCAGAGCGGGCCAGGGCGACGAAGGCCGACGCCTGGAGGACACCCAGGCCGAGGGTCAGGTACCGGGTGTACTGCGTGATCTTCGCCTGGCCGGCCTGGCCCTCCTTGCGGAGCTGCTCCAGCCGGGGGATCACCACCGTCAGCAGCTGCAGGATGATCGACGCGGTGATGTAGGGCATGATGCCCAGCGCGAAGACCGAGAGCGACAGCAGCGCGCCGCCGGAGAAGAGGTTCAGCAGGTTGAAGACTCCGTTGGAGCCCCCCTCCATGCTGTCGATGCACTTCTGCACGTTCGCGTACGAGACGCCCGGGCTGGGCAGTGTCGCGCCGAGCCGGTAGACCGCGATGATGCCGACTGTGAACAGCAGCTTCTTGCGCAGGTCAGGCGTACGGAACGCACTGAGAAAGGCGGACAGCAACTTCTTCCTCCTGCGCGAGGCGGGCCGCCGGTGGAACCCTGGCGGGGACGGGGCGGGATGGCGGTCGGGCGAGCGCCCGATATCCATAGCTGGGAAGGGACTCTAACAGTCCGACCGCTGTCCGGGCAGGCTTGCCCGGGAACATAAACCGGTAACGATGTGATTCGGAACACTGACGCGCAGTAGACCGTGGCGCCCGCCAGTTGTCGTCAACTGAACGAGCGCCACGGTCCTGGTTGCCTTACAGCTCGGTGACCGAACCACCGGCGGCAGTGATCTTCTCCTTGGCCGACGCGCTGAACGCGTGCGCCGACACCTGGAGCGCCACCCCGCCGAGATCCCCGCTGCCGAGAACCTTCACCGGATGGCCCTTGCGGACCGCCCCGGCCTCGATCAGCTCGTCGGGGCCGATCTGGCCGCCGTTGGGGAAGAGCTCGGCGAGCCGGTCCAGGTTGACCACCTGGAAGACCACCTTGAACTTGTTCTTGAAGCCCTTCATCTTCGGCAGGCGCATGTGGATGGGCATCTGCCCACCCTCGAACGCCGGCGAGATGTTCTTACGGGCCTTCGAGCCCTTCGTACCGCGACCGGCGGTCTTGCCCTTGGAGCCCTCACCACGACCCACCCGGGTCTTGGCGGTCTTGGCACCGGGCGCCGGGCGCAGGTGGTGGACCTTGATCGTCATTACTCGACCTCCTCGACCTTCACGAGGTGGTTGACCGCGAAGATCATGCCCCGAATCTCGGGCCGGTCCTCCTTGACCACCACGTCGTTGATCCGCTTGAGACCGAGCGAACGCAGCGACTCACGCTGGTTGTGCTTGGTCCCGATCCCGGACCGGACCTGGGTGACCTTCAGGCGTGCCATCAGGACGCCACCCCCGCCCGCGCGGCCAGCATCGCGGCCGGCGCGACATCCTCGACCGGCAGGCCACGACGGGCGGCGACCTGCTCCGGGGACTCCAGCCCCTTCAGGGCCGCCACCGTGGCGTGCACGATGTTGATCGGGTTCGACGAGCCGAGGCTCTTGGAGAGCACGTCGTGGATACCCGCGCACTCCAGCACGGCACGCACCGGGCCACCGGCGATGACGCCCGTACCGGCGGAGGCCGGCTTGAGCAGCACCACACCGGCGGCGTCCTCGCCCTGCACCGGGTGCGGGATCGAGGCGCCGATCCGCGGCACCTTGAAGAAGTGCTTCTTGGCCTCCTCGACACCCTTGGCGATCGCCGCGGGCACCTCCTTGGCCTTTCCGTAGCCCACGCCGACGGTGCCGTCGCCGTCGCCCACGATCACCAGGGCGGTGAAGCTGAAGCGACGACCACCCTTCACGACCTTGGCGACGCGGTTGATCGCGACGACCCGCTCGAGGTGCGGGGTCTTCTCGACGGGCGCGTTTCCGCGGCCGCCCTCACGGCGGTTGTCGCGGCGACCACCCTCGTTGCCACCGGACCCGCCGCCACGGCGCTGTTGACCTGGCATCAGCAGCCTTCCTTCTCTCTCGTGACGGGGTTGTTAGAACTCAAGTCCGGCTTCGCGAGCGGCGTCGGCGAGGGCGGCGACCCGCCCCGCGTACCGGTTGCCACCACGGTCGAAGACGACCTTCGAGACGCCGGCGGCCTTGGCCCGCTCGGCGAGCAGGGTGCCGACCTTGCCGGCCAGGGCGCTCTTGTCGCCCTCCGTGCCACGCACCGAGGCGTCCAGGGTCGAGGCCGACGCCAGGGTGTGACCCTTGGTGTCGTCGACGATCTGGGCCACGATGTGACGCAGCGACCGGGTGACGACCAGGCGGGGACGCTCGGCGGTGCCGTTGACGTTCTTGCGCACCCGGAAGTGCCGACGCGCACGCCCGACGGCACGCTTGGCGGCGACGCCGCGGCGGCGCTTGAGCAGCGTGGCGCTCACTTCTTACCTGCCTTTCCAGCCTTACGGCGGATGACCTCGCCCTGGTACTTCACACCCTTGCCCTTGTAGGGCTCCGGCGGGCGGATCTTCCGGATGTTGGCGGCGACCTCACCGACGAGCTGCTTGTCGATGCCGGCCACGTGGAACAGCGTCGGCTTCTCGACGGTGAAGGTGATGCCGTCCGGGGCGGGGACCAGGACCGGGTGCGAGAACCCGAGCGCGAACTCGAGGTCCTTGCCCTTGGCGGTCACCCGGTAACCGGTGCCGGCGATCTCCAGGCTCTTGCGGTAGCCCTCGGTGACCCCGACGATCATGTTCGCCACCAGGGTACGGCTCAGGCCGTGCAGCTCCTTGGCCTTCCGCTCGTCGTTCGGGCGGTTGACCTGCAGCTCGCCACTCTCCGCCTTCTCCACCGTGATCGGCTCGGAGACGGTGTGCGACAGCTCGCCCTTCGGGCCCTTGACCTTGACGGTCTGGCCGTCGATCGTGACATCGACGCCGGCTGGCACCGGGATCGACTTACGTCCAATACGCGACATTTCTACCTGTCTCCCGTTACCAGACGAA
This sequence comes from Micromonospora sp. NPDC050187, assembly GCF_044459745.1. Classification (NCBI taxonomy): domain Bacteria; kingdom Bacillati; phylum Actinomycetota; class Actinomycetes; order Micromonosporales; family Micromonosporaceae; genus Micromonospora; species Micromonospora sp. NPDC050187. Next base: position 109,704 of record NZ_JBITJH010000008.1, on the reverse strand, counting down.
GGCGAGGACTTCCCCGCCAACGCTCCGCTTGCGGGCCTGCCGGTCGGTGAGCAGCCCCTGGGACGTCGAAATGATCGCCACGCCGAGGCCGCCGAGCACCCGCGGGAGCCCATCCGACTTGGCGTACACCCGGAGACCGGGCTTGGACACACGCTTGATACCGGCCAGGCTCCGCTCCCGGTTCTGGCCGTACTTCAGCTCGACGACCAGTCGCTTGCCGACGGCACCCTCCTCGGGCTCCTCGGCCGACCAGGTGGCGATGTAACCCTCGGCCTTCAAAACCTCGGCGATGTTCGCCTTGATCTTGGAGTAGGGCATCGTCACCCGGTCGTGGTACGCCTGGTTGGCGTTACGCAGACGCGTGAGCATGTCTGCGATCGGGTCGGTCATCGTCATGGATTTCGTCTACCTTTCTCGCCGGGGTTCCCGCGGGTACGCCCAGGGCCTACGGCGAAGAGACAGTGCAGCTGACGCGCGGAGCGCGCCGGGCTATTACCAGGAAGCCTTGGACACGCCGGGCAGCTCACCGCGGTGGGCCATCTCCCGGATGCACACCCGGCAGAGACCGAACTTGCGGTAGACCGCCTTCGGACGCCCGCACCGCTGGCAGCGGGTGTACGCGCGAACCGAGAACTTCGGCTTCGCGGCCGCCTTGAGAATCAGCGCCTTCTTGGCCATCTCAGTTCTCCTTGAACGGGAAGCCCAGGAGCTTGAGCAGCGCCCGGCCCTCGTCGTCGGTCGTGGCGGTCGTGACCACCGTGATGTCCATGCCCCGCTGGCGATCGATCCTGTCCTGGTCGATCTCGTGGAACACCGACTGCTCGGTCAGACCGAACGTGTAGTTGCCGTGCCCGTCGAGCTTGCGCCCGTCCAGACCGCGGAAGTCCCGGATACGCGGCAGCGCGATGGAGAGCAGCCGGTCCAGGAACTCCCACATCCGGTCGCCCCGCAGGGTGACCTTCGCGCCGATCGGCATGCCCTCGCGGAGCTTGAACTGCGCGATCGACTTGGTGGCCCGCCGCACCTGCGGCTTCTGGCCGGTGATGGTGGCCAGGTCGCGGACCGCGCCGTCGATCAGCTTGGCGTCGCGGGCGGCCTCGCCCACACCCATGTTGACGACGATCTTGACCAACCGCGGAACCTGCATGGGGTTCGCGAAGTTGTGCTGCTCCTGCAGCTTGGCCACGATCTCGTTGCGGTACCGCTCCTTGAGGCGCGGCAGGGTCTTGGTTTCGGTAGCCGTGGTCATCACAGGTCCTTACCGGTGCTACGCGCGATGCGGACCTTCTGGCCGTTGTCGTCGAACCGGTACCCGATGCGGGTCGGCTTCCCTTCGGAGTCCAGGACCTGCACGTTGGAAACGTGGATCGGGGCCTCCTGGGTGACGATGCCACCGGTCTTGGCGCCACGCTGGGTGGTGCGGATGCGGGTGTGCTTCTTGACGCGGTTCACGCCCTCGACCAGGACCTTGTCCTGCCGCGGGTAGGCCGCAATGACCTTGCCCTTGGCACCCTTGTCCTTGCCGGCGATGACGACGACCGTGTCGCCCTTCTTGACCTTCACGGTCACAACACCTCCGGCGCGAGAGAGATGATCTTCATGAACCGCTTGTCCCGCAGCTCCCGACCCACCGGGCCGAAGATACGGGTACCGCGCGGGTCCCCACCGTCCTTGATGATGACGGCGGCGTTCTCGTCGAAGCGGATGTACGAGCCGTCCGGCCGCCGCCTCTCCTTGGCGGTGCGAACGACGACCGCCTTGACGACGTCGCCCTTCTTCACACCGGCACCCGGGATCGCGTCCTTGACGGTGGCCACGATGACGTCGCCGATGCTCGCGTAGCGCCGACCGGAGCCACCGAGAACCCGGATGCACAGGATCTCCCGGGCACCCGTGTTGTCGGCGACGCGCAGTCGCGACTCCTGCTGAATCACGTCTATCTCCTATGTCTGCCGGTTCTCCGGCCGCTGCACGCGGCCGGAGCCTGGCGGAACCTGCGCCCGACTGACGCCGGGCGAGCTCGAGCCTTCGCTACTTGGCCTTTTCCAGGATTTCCACGATCCGCCACCGCTTGGTGGCCGACAGCGGCCGGGTCTCCATGATCAGGACGCGGTCGCCGATGCCGGCGGCGTTCTGCTCGTCGTGCACCTTCAGCTTGCGGGTCCGGCGCATGATCTTGCCGTACAGCGCGTGCTTGACCCGGTCCTCGACCTCGACGACGACGGTCTTGTCCATCTTGTCGCTGACCACGAGGCCCTCACGGACCTTGCGGCGAGCCCGCACGGTGGCGGTGGTGTTCTCGGTCTCGCTCATGATGCAGTCACCTCAGTCGGCGCGGCCGAGAGCCCCAGCTCACGCTCGCGCATGATCGTGTAGATCCGGGCGATCTCCCGACGGATGACCTGGAGCCGCCGGTTGTTGTCGAGCTGACCGGTGGCGGCCTGAACGCGGAGGTTGAACAGCTCCGCCTTGGCCTCCCGCAGCTTCGTGACCAGCTCCTCGTCGGAGAGCTCACGCAGCTCGGCGGCCTTAACGCCCGCTGCCATCAGGATTCACCCACTTCGCGCGTCACAATGCGGCACTTCATCGGGAGCTTGTGGATAGCGCGACGCATCGCCTCTCGCGCAATCTGCTCGTTGGGGAAGGACATCTCGAAGAGAACCCGCCCCGGCTTCACGTTGGCCACCCACCACTCGGGCGAGCCCTTACCGGAACCCATCCGGGTTTCCGCCGGCTTCTTGGTCAGCGCCTGGTCCGGGAAGATCGTGATCCAGACCTTGCCGCCACGCTTGATGTGGCGGGTCATCGCGATACGAGCCGACTCGATCTGCCGGTTCGTGACGTACGCCGGCTCGAGAGCCTGGATCCCGAACTCGCCGAACACCACCCGGTTACCACCCTTGGACGCGCCACTGCGGTCCGGGTGGTGCGGCTTGCGGAAGCCCTTCGGGGGCTTGCGCGGCATCAGCATCTGTCAGCCCTCCTGCTGCGTTTCTGCCGCGGCGGCGACGGCGGAAGCATCCACCCGCTCGCCACTCGGCGTCTCGGCCTGCTGCGCGACGGTGGTCGCGGCAGCCCGGCCGGCCTCGGTGCCACCGGAGGTCGTGCCGGCGGAGCCGGAGCGACCACGGCGCGGACGGTCGGGACGGTCGCCACGCTCACGACGCGGGCGGGACGGAGCGGCCTCGGCCGGGGCCTCCCGGCCCGGAACCGCGTCGCCCTTGTAGATCCAGACCTTCACGCCGATCCGGCCGAAGGTGGTACGGGCCTCGAAGAAGCCGTACTCGATGTTGGCCCGCAGCGTGTGCAGCGGAACCCGACCCTCGCGGTAGAACTCGGTCCGGCTCATCTCGGCGCCGCCGAGCCGACCCGAGACCTGGACCCGGATGCCCTTGCAGACCGGGTTCTTCATCGCGGACTGCATGGCCTTGCGCATCGCCCGACGGAAGCTGACCCGGCTGGAGAGCTGCTCGGCCACGCCCTGCGCGACGAGCTGCGCGTCCGACTCGGGGCTCTTCACCTCGATGATGTTCAGCTGCACCTGCTTGCCGGTGAGCTTCTCCAGCTCGCCCCGGATCCGGTCGGCCTCGGCGCCCTTACGGCCGATGACGATGCCCGGACGGGCGGTGTGGATGTCGACCCGGACCCGGTCCCGGGTCCGCTCGATGTCGACCTTGGAGATGCCGGCCCGCTCCAGCCCCTTGGACATCATGCGGCGGATCTTGACGTCCTCGCCGATGTAGTCCTTGTAGAGCTTGTCCGCGAACCAGCGGGACTTCCAGTCGGTCGAGATGCCGAGCCGGAACCCGTGCGGGTGAACCTTCTGACCCATTACTCGGCGCCCTCCGTCTTGCTCTGCGTCTCAGTCGCCTCGGCCTCCGCCGGCTCGGCCTGCTTCGCCGGGACCGACTTCTTGGCCGAAGACTTCTTCGGCGCGGCCGGCGCCACGGCCTCGACCGCAACGGTGATGTGGCACGTGCGCTTGCGGATCCGGTACGCCCGGCCCTGCGCCCGCGGCCGGAACCGCTTCATGGTCGGGCCCTCGTCGACGAACGCCTCGCTGACGAGCAGCGCGTCGGGGTCCAGCCGCTCGTTGTTCTCCGCGTTGGCGATCGCGCTCGCGAGCACCTTGTACACCTGCTCGCTCGCAGCCTGCGGCGCGAACTGCAGCACCGTGAGCGCCTCCTTCGCGGGCAGGCCGCGGACGAGGTTGACCACCCGGCGCGCCTTAGTCGGCGAGATGCGCACGTGCCGCGCAATCGCCCGCGCGCCCGGAAGCACCGGAGCGTCGCCCTTTCCTGGCATCGCTGTAACCCCTTGTTCCTCTATCCGTGGCTCGCCTAGCGGCGGCGGCTCTTGCGGTCGTCCTTCTCGTGACCCTTGAACGTGCGGGTCAGCGCGAACTCGCCGAGCTTGTGCCCGACCATCGCCTCGGTGACGAACACCGGGACGTGCTTGCGTCCGTCGTGCACCGCGATCGTGTGCCCGAGCATCTCCGGGATGATCGTCGAGCGCCGCGACCAGGTCTTGATGACGTTCTTCGAGCCCTTCTCGTTCTGCACTTCCACCTTCTTGAGCAGGTGGTCGTCGATGAACGGGCCCTTCTTCAGGCTGCGAGGCATTTTCTATCTCCCTCAGCCGCGCTTACGCGTGGCGTAGCGGCGGCGGACGATCAGCCGGTCGCTCGGCTGGCCCTTACGGCGGGTGCGGCCCTCGGGCTTACCCTTCGGGTTGACCGGGTGGCGACCACCGGAGGTCTTACCCTCACCACCACCGTGCGGGTGGTCCACCGGGTTCATCGCCACACCACGGACGGTCGGGCGCTTGCCCTTCCACCGCATCCGGCCGGCCTTGCCCCAGTTGATGTTCGACTGGTCGGCGTTGCCGATCTCGCCGACGCTCGCGCGGCAGCGGACGTCGACCCGCCGGATCTCACCGGACGGCATCCGGAGGGTGGCGTACGCGCCCTCCCGGCCGAGCAGCTGGATGCCGACGCCGGCCGAACGGGCCAGCTTGGCGCCGCCGCCCGGACGCAGCTCCACGCTGTGGATGGTGGTACCGACCGGGATGTTCCGCAGCGGCAGGTTGTTGCCCGGCTTGATGTCCGCGCCGGGGCCCGACTCGACGGTGTCGCCCTGCTTCAGGTCCTTCGGCGCGAGGATGTAGCGCTTCTCGCCGTCGGCGTAGTGCAGCAGCGCGATACGCGCGGTGCGGTTCGGGTCGTACTCGATGTGGGCGACCTTCGCCGGCACGCCGTCCTTGTCGACCCGCTTGAAGTCGATCAGACGGTACTGACGCTTGTGGCCACCACCCTGGTGCCGGGCGGTGATCCGGCCGTGGGCGTTCCGACCGCCCTTCTTCGGCAGCGGAGCCAGCAGCGACTTCTCCGGGGTCGACCGGGTGATCTCGGCGAAGTCGGCGACGCTGGAGCCACGCCGGCCCGGCGTCGTCGGCTTGTACTTACGGATAGCCATTGTCTACACCCCTCAGCTGACCGGGCCGCCGAAGGCCTCGATACGGTCACCGTCAGCCAGCTTCACCATCGCGCGCTTGGTGGCCTTGCGCTGGCCGAACCCAGTCTTGGTCCGCTTGCGCTTGCCCTCGCGGTTGAGCGTGTTGACCGTCAGGACGCGGACGTTGAAGATCTGCTGAATAGCGATCTTGATCTCGGTCTTGTTGGCGTCCGGGTGCACCAGGAAGGTGTACCAGTTGCGGTTCAGCTCGCTGTAGCTCTTCTCCGAGACGACCGGCGCCACGATGATGTCGCGCGGGTCGGCGATCGTGCTCACTTGCCACCCTCCTCGGTGGTCTCGGCGGGCACGCCGAGGAACTCGTCCAGGGCGTCCTTGGTGAAGACCACGTCGTCGGCCACCAGCACGTCGTACGTGTTGAGCTGGCCGGCCTCGATCAGGTGCACCCGCGGCTCGTTGCGCAGCGACACCCAGTTCAGCTCGTCGGTGCTGGTCAGCACGACCAGGACCCGACGGGCCCCGGTGAGCTTCTCCAGCGTGGCCAGGGCCGCCTTGGTGGACGGCTTCTCGCCGGAGACGAAGGTCTCGACGACGTGCACCTGGCCGGCGCGGGCCCGGTCGGAGAGGGCCCCGCGCAGCGCGGCGGCCTTCATCTTCTTGGGGGTCCGCTGGCTGTAGTCGCGCGGCACCGGGCCGTGCACCACACCACCGCCGGCGAACTGCGGCGCCCGGGTCGAACCCTGGCGGGCGCGGCCGGTGCCCTTCTGCTTGTACGGCTTCCTACCGCCACCGGAAACCTCGCCGCGGGTCTTCACCTTGTGCGTGCCCTGGCGGGCGGCCGCGAGCTGGGCCACCACGACCTGGTGCATCAGCGCGAGGTTGGCCTGCACGTCGAAGACGTCTGCCGGCAGCTCGACGGAGCCCTTCTTGGTGCCGTCGACGGTGAGCACGTCAACCGTGGTCACTTCGCCGCACCGCCCTTCTTCGCCTTGGTCTTGGCCGCGGTACGGACCAGGACCAGCGCGCCCTTGGGGCCGGGAATGGCACCACGGACGAGCAGGACATTGTTCTCGGTGTCGACCGCCTGGACGGTCAGGTTCTGGACGGTGTAGCGCACGCCACCCATCCGGCCGGCCATCCGGGTGCCCTTGAAGACGCGACCCGGGGTGGCGCAGGCGCCGATCGAGCCGGGCGAGCGGTGCTTGCGCTCGACACCGTGGCTGGCCCGCAGGCCGTGGAAGCCGTGCCGCTTCATCGGGCCGGCGTAGCCCTTGCCCTTGGTCTTGCCGGTCACGTCGATCGAGGCGCCCGGGGCGAACTCGGAGACGGTGACCTCCTGGCCGAGGGAGTACTCGGCGGCGTCGGCGGTGCGCAGCTCGACGATGTGCCGGCGCGGCGCCACCTCGGCCTTCGCGTAGTGTCCGCTGATCGGCTTCTTGACCTTGCGCGGGTCGATCGCGCCGTAGGCCAGCTGGATCGCGGAGTAACCGTCCTTCTCGGCGCTACGAACCTGGCTGACGACGCACGGGCCGGCCTGCACCACGGTCACCGGCACAACCTTGTTGTTGTCCCAGACCTGGGTCATGCCGAGCTTTGCGCCCAGGATCCCCTTTACTTGCCTGTCCATTTGTCCGGTCCCTACAGCTTGATCTCGATGTCGACGCCAGCCGGCAGGTCGAGGCGCATGAGCGAGTCGACCGTCTTGGGGGTCGGGTCGATGATGTCGATCAGCCGCTTGTGCGTGCGCATCTCGAAGTGCTCGCGCGAGTCCTTGTACTTGTGCGGCGAGCGGATAACGCAGAAACGGTTGATCTCCGTGGGCAGCGGCACCGGGCCCGCGACCTGCGCCCCGGTGCGCGTCACCGTCTCGACGATCTTCCGAGCCGAGGAGTCGACGACCTCGTGGTCATAGGCCTTGAGCCGGATGCGGATCTTCTGTCCCGCCATGGTGGCTTCTGTTCCTTCTCTCGATGCCGCTGTGTTGCGGGCGCCTGCACCGGCTGGCACAGGCCCACTTCCGCCGACCCCCGCGGTCGGGCGTGTCGCGCCCTCGGGCCAGGCTCCGCCCCGAGAGGCCGGAGCGATACTGACCGCACGGTGGGTCAAGGCGCCGATCGCACTACCGCGACCTGAACGCCGTGCGAGGGTGGTTGGCAGCACACCGCCAACCACCCTACGCCCGACTGTTCTCTCACCCGGAGGTTCGGCGAAATCCGAACGCAGGCGACGAACTGTCGTTACGCAACCTGACTAGTATGCCGCACGACCGGCGGCGGGTCTAATCGGGGTTACCCAGCTCACTTGATGATCTTGGTGACGCGACCAGCGCCGACCGTACGGCCACCCTCCCGGATCGCGAACTTGAGGTTGTCCTCCATCGCGATGGGCTGGATCAGCTTCACGGTCATCGTGGTGTTGTCGCCCGGCATGACCATCTCGGTGCCCTCGGGCAGCGTGACGACACCGGTGACGTCCGTGGTCCGGAAGTAGAACTGCGGACGGTAGTTCTGGAAGAACGGGGTGTGCCGGCCGCCCTCCTCCTTGGAGAGGATGTAGACGGTCGCCTCGAACTCCGTGTGGGGGGTCGAGGTGCCCGGCTTGACGACCACCATGCCGCGCTCGACGTCCTCGCGCTTGATACCCCGCAGCAGCAGACCGACGTTCTCACCCGCACGGGCCTCGTCGAGCAGCTTGCGGAACATCTCGATACCGGTGCAGACCGTCTTCATCGACTTCTCCTTGATGCCGACGATCTCCACCTCCTCGTTCGGCTTGAGGATGCCGCGCTCGGCGCGACCGGTGACGACGGTGCCACGACCGGTGATCGTGAAGACGTCCTCGATCGGCATCAGGAACGGCTTCTCGGTCTCGCGCTCCGGCTGCGGGATCGCGGTGTCGACAGCGCTCATCAGGTCGAGCAGACGCTGGGTCCACTCGGGGTCACCCTCGAGGGCCTTCAGCGCCGAGACCCGGACCACCGGCAGGTCGTCGCCCGGGTACTCCTGGTTCGAGAGCAGCTCGCGGACCTCGAGCTCGACGAGCTCCAGGAGCTCCTCGTCGTCGACCATGTCGCTCTTGTTGAGCGCCACGACGATGTACGGCACGCCGACCTGGCGGGCCAGCAGCACGTGCTCGCGGGTCTGCGGCATCGGACCGTCGGTCGCCGCCACCACCAGGATCGCGCCGTCCATCTGCGCGGCACCGGTGATCATGTTCTTGATGTAGTCGGCGTGCCCGGGGCAGTCGACGTGCGCGTAGTGCCGGTTCTCGGTCTGGTACTCGACGTGCGCGATGGAGATGGTGATACCGCGGGCCTTCTCCTCCGGCGCCTTGTCGATCTCGTCGAACGGCGTGTACGGGTTGAGGTCCGGGTACTGGTCGTGCAGGACCTTGGTGATGGCCGCCGTCAGCGTCGTCTTACCGTGGTCGATGTGACCAATGGTGCCGATGTTGACGTGCGGCTTAGTCCGCTCGAACTTAGCCTTCGCCACTGGTGTCCTCCTGTGGACTTCTTGGTTCGTACGCCCCGGCGCGCCGTTCGGCGCTTAGGACTCTGTCGACAGCCTTTCCGACCGTACGGCCGGAGAGCTTGTGGGACTTGCGGCGGTGAAGCCTACAGGCCCGGTCTCACACAGCCTCGCGGAGGCCGCAGGCGAGAAACTACTCGCCCGTGGCCTTCGCGATGATCTCCTTCGCCACGCTGGCCGGAACCTCGGCGTAGGAGTCGAACTGCATGCTGTAGCTAGCCCGGCCCTGGGTCTTCGACCGCAGGTCGCCGACGTAGCCGAACATCTCCGACAACGGCACCAGGGCCCGGACGACGCGGGCGCCGCTGCGCTCCTCCATCGCCTGGATGATGCCGCGGCGGGAGTTGAGGTCGCCGATGACGTCACCCATGTTCTCCTCCGGAGTGGTGACCTCAACGGCCATCATCGGCTCGAGGAGAGCGGGGTCGGCCTTGCGGGCCGCCTCCTTCATCGCCATCGAGCCGGCGATCTTGAATGCCATTTCCGACGAGTCGACCTCGTGGTACTGGCCGTCCACCAGGGTGAGCTTGACGCCCACCACGGGGAAGCCGGCGAGGATGCCGTACTGCATGGCGTCCTGCGCACCCGCGTCCACCGACGGGATGAACTCCCGGGGGATACGGCCACCGGTCACCGCGTTGGCGAACTCGTAGGTCGGGGCGTCGTTGCCCAGCGGCAGCGGCTCCAGGCTGATGATCACCCGGGCGTACTGGCCGGAACCACCGGTCTGCTTCTTGTGGGTGTACTCGACCTTCTCCACCTTGCGGCGGATGGTCTCGCGGTACGCCACCTGCGGCTTGCCGATGTTCGCCTCGACGTTGAACTCACGGCGCATCCGGTCGACCAGGATGTCCAGGTGCAGCTCGCCCATGCCGGAGATGACCGTCTGGCCGGTCTGGTCGTCGAGCTTGACCCGGAACGTCGGGTCCTCCTCGGCGAGCCGCTGGATGGCGGTGCTGAGCTTCTCCTGGTCGGCCTTGGTCTTGGGCTCGATGGCGACCTCGATGACCGGCTCCGGGAAGGTCATCGACTCCAGGATGACCGGGTTCGCCGGGTCGCACAGCGTGTCACCGGTGGTGGTCTGCTTCAGACCCTGCACCGCGATGATGTCGCCAGCCTGGGCCGAGCTGCGCTCTTCCCGCTTGTTGGCGTGCATCTGGTAGATCTTGCCGATCCGCTCCTTGCGGTCCTTGGTGGAGTTGACCACCTGGGAGCCGGACTCGAGCGTGCCGGAGTAGATCCGCACGTAGGTGAGCTTGCCGAGGTGCTTGTCCGTCTGGATCTTGAAGGCCAGCGCGGAGAACGGCTCCGACTTCGACGGCTTCCGCTGCAACGGGGTCTCACCGTCGGTCGCGGTGCCCTCGATGGCCGGGATGTCCAGCGGCGACGGCAGGTAGGCGACCACCGCGTCGAGCATCGGCTGGATGCCCTTGTTCTTGAAGGCGGTACCGGTGAGGACCGGGTTGGCCTTGCCGCCGATGGTGGCCCGGCGAATGGCGGCCTTGACCTCCTCGACGGAGATCTCCTCACCCTCCAGGTACTTCTCCATCACCGCGTCGTCGACGTCGGCGAGGGTCTCCATCAGCTTCTCGCGCCACTCGGCGGCGGACTCGGCCAGGTCGGCCGGGATCTCCTCGATCGCGTAGTCCTCACCCTTCTGGGTCTCGCCACGCCAGGTGAGGGCACGCATCTCGACCAGGTCGACCACGCCGATGAAGTCGGACTCGTTGCCGATCGGGATCTGAAGCACCAGCGGGGTGGCGTTGAGCCGGTCGATCATCATCTGCACGCAGCGGAAGAAGTCGGCGCCGGTCCGGTCGAGCTTGTTGACGAAGCACATCCGGGGGACGTTGTACTTGTCGGCCTGCCGCCAGACGTTCTCCGTCTGCGGCTCCACGCCAGCGACACCGTCGTAAACGGCGACCGCACCGTCCAGCACCCGCAACGACCGCTCGACCTCGACCGTGAAGTCGACGTGGCCGGGCGTGTCGATGATCTGGATCGTGTGGCCCTTCCACTCACACTTGGTGGCGGCGGAGGTGATGGTGATCCCCCGCTCCTGCTCCTGCTCCATCCAGTCCATGACGGCAGCGCCCTCGTGGACCTCACCGATCTTGTACGTGATGCCGGTGTAGAACAGGATCCGCTCGGTGGTCGTGGTCTTACCGGCATCGATGTGCGCCATGATGCCGATGTTGCGTACGTTGGCGAGCGCGTCTGCGGCGGCCACTTCAATCCCTACTTATCGTCGTCTCGACTCAACTGGTGGCGGTTCCGGCGCCCGGGGGCGCCGGAACCAGTTGTGTTACCAGCGGTAGTGCGCGAAGGCCTTGTTGGACTCGGCCATCTTGTGCGTGTCCTCACGCCGCTTGACGGCGGCGCCGAGGCCGTTGCTGGCGTCCAGCAGCTCGTTCATCAGCCGCTCGACCATGGTCTTCTCGCGCCGCGCGCGGGAGTACGTCACCAGCCAGCGCAGGCCCAGGGTGGTCGCCCGCGCCGGACGCACCTCGACCGGGACCTGGTAGGTGGCGCCACCGACCCGGCGGCTGCGCACCTCGAGGGTCGGCTTGACGTTGTCCATCGCCCGCTTCAGGGTGACGACGGGGTCGGTGCCGGACTTCTCGCGGCAGCCCTCCAGGGCCGCGTACACGACGCGCTCGGCGAGCTGGCGCTTGCCGCGCAGCAGGATCTTGTTCACGAGCTGGGTGACCAGCGGCGAGTTGTACACCGGGTCAGCGACCAGCGGTCGCCGCGGAGCGGGTCCCTTACGCGGCATGTCAGCTCTTCTCCTTCTTCGCGCCGTAACGGCTGCGCGCCTGCTTGCGGTTACGGACGCCCTGGGTGTCCAGCGAACCGCGGACGATCTTGTAACGCACGCCGGGGAGGTCCTTCACCCGGCCGCCGCGGACGAGCACGATCGAGTGCTCCTGCAGGTTGTGACCCACGCCCGGGATGTAGGCGGTCACCTCGATCTGGCTGCTGAGCTTGACACGAGCGACCTTGCGCAGCGCCGAGTTCGGCTTCTTCGGGGTGGTGGTGTACACGCGGGTGCACACGCCGCGCCGCTGAGGAGAACCCTTCAGCGCCGGGGTCTTGGTCTTACTCGTTTTGGCCTGTCGGCCCTTGCGGACCAGCTGCTGGATCGTGGGCACCGGGTTTCTCCGCTCCCTTCGGCCGCTTCCACGCGGCCGCGCCGTCTGCTCGTTAACCGCTCTGGTGAACGGCTCTCCTACATTCCGGCCAGGGCCACCTCGACGGAGGTCCCGGCACCCGCGGTCGGGCGTGTCGCCCAACTCACGGTTTCCGGTGCCGACGCGCGCGCCGCACCGGGTGTGTCCCTGGCACACGGTCGCCCGCTCGCCAGGTGTTGTGGCTGTGTGGTGCTGCTGCTCGACGACCGGGTCGCCGGGTCCAGCGCACGCACGAGTTGCCCGGGCTGGCCGGGCACAAGGGGAAAGAGTACCTACCACAAGCGTGCAGGTCAAAACGGGGTGGTCCGGTAGGAATGCGTACCCGCTCTCCCGGCTCCCGACGACCTGCCCGTCCGCGTCGGGCATCTACGGGTAACAAGTGTAACGGCTACCCCGCGTCCGGGCCCGGCGACCCCGGCCCGGCCTCAGACGAACTGGGCGAGCACCGCCACACCGAGCCCGAGCAGGCTGAGCCCCAGCCCGGTCGCGCCGCAGCTGATCCCGGCGATGGCCAGTCCCCGGCCGCTGAACCGGACCGTTGGCGGCTGCACCGGCCGGCGGATCTGCCGGGTGCCGAGCACACCGGCGACCACCGCCCCGGCCCCGGTGAGCACACCGAGCAGGGTGAACGCGCCCGCTGCCCAGGCGCCCCAGCCTCCGGCGGCACCGAGCAGGCCGAAGCAGCCGACCACCAGGGAGACCAGGATCGAGATGATGCCGGCGACCAGTGAACCCACCGCGAGACCGGAGGTGACCGGCGGCACCTCCAGGTGTGCCACGCCGAACGGCGTACCGGGGACGGGGTCGATCCGCTTCGGGGGCAGCACCGCCTCCCGGGGCGGCGGGGGCACGGGCCGGACGGGATGACCGCCCGGGCCCGGCGGCGGAAACGGCGGCGGGAACGACCCGCCGGCAACGGGACCGGGGTGCACCACCGGTGGGACGGGGACCGGGCCGGCAGAGGGGTCAGAGGCCGGGCCGGCCGAGGGGTCGAAGATCGGGGGTGCCGCCGGTGGGACGGGGGTCGGGCCGGCAGAGGGGTCGGAGGTCGGGGCCGCCGCCGCTGGGACGGGGGCCGGGCCGGCCCAGGGGCCGGCGTCGGGGGTCACCGCCGGCTGCGCCGGGGCGTCCGCCGACGGCTGCACCGGTTCGGTCACTGGGTCCTCCTGTCGACGGGCGCCGGCCACCGCCGCACGGCGGGTACCGGGGTCAGGCTACCGCCGGGACGCCGCCCGGCACGGCCGGGTCAGTTGACGTCCGGGGCGAAGTCCTGGGTGTAGGGCGCCTCCGCGAGCCGGACCAGGCCGTACACCACGGCGAGCACCACGGTCACCGTGGCCAGGCCCAGGCCGACCCAGGCCAGCCGCTCCCCCTGGCGCAGCCAGGCCGCGCCGGTCAGGAAACCCCCCGAGGCGTACGCCTCCCGGCGCGCCTGCCGAGAGAGTTGCAGCGCCACGGTCGCCGGTACGACACCGCCGAGGAAGAGGCCGGTCAGCGCGGCGATCAGCCCGAGGGCGAACACCGCCCGGGCCTTCGTCGAGCGGGCCGGGTCAGGGTCGAGCGGATGGCGCAGGCCCTGACGCACGGCGGGTGGCTGCCCGGGCGCCGTCGTCATGCCCTCCATCATGCCCCGGCCCGACCGTCGGGGTGTCGGCGGAGGTCCGAAGCCCGGTACGCGACGAGGCCCCCGGCGGTCACCGGGGGCCTCGTCGTGGCACTACTAGCGGTACGACCCGAAGTCGAAGTCGTCCAGCGGAACCGCCTGGCCGCTGGCCGGCCCGAAGCCGTAGTCGGTCTCCGGGTAGCCGGTCATCGAGTAGACCTTGGCCTTCGCCTCCTCGGTCGGCTCGACCCGGACGTTGCGGTACTTGCTGATGCCCGTACCGGCCGGGATGAGCTTACCGATGATCACGTTCTCCTTCAGGCCGATCAGCGAGTCGCTGCGGGCGTGGATCGCCGCGTCCGTCAGCACCCGGGTGGTCTCCTGGAAGGAGGCCGCCGACAGCCACGAGTCGGTGGCCAGCGACGCCTTGGTGATACCCATCAGCACCGGACGTCCGGCGGCGGGCTCGCCGCCCTCGGAGACGAGTCGGCGGTTCTCCGACTCGAACAGTGCCCGGTCGACCAGCACGCCCGGCAGGAACTCGGTCGAGCCGGAGTCGATGACCGTCACCCGCTTGAGCATCTGGCGGATGATGATCTCGATGTGCTTGTCGTGGATGAGCACACCCTGCGAGCGGTAGACCTCCTGGACCTCCTGGGTCAGGTGGACCTGGACCGCGCGCGGACCGAGGATGCGCAGCAGCTCGTGCGGGTCGATGGTGCCCTCGGTGAGCTTCTCGCCGACCTCGACGTGGCCCCCGTCGTGCACGCCCGGCCGCAGCCGGACCCGCTTCGAGATCTTGTCGTAGACGATCTCGTCGCTGCCGTCGTCCGGGATCACGATGATCTTCCGCGAACGCTCGCCGTCCTCGATCCGGATCCGGCCGGGGGTGTCGGCGATCGGCGCCTTGCCCTTCGGGACCCGGGCCTCGAAGATCTCCGTGACACGCGGCAGACCCTGGGTGATGTCCTCACCCGCGACACCACCGGTGTGGAAGGTACGCATGGTCAGCTGCGTACCCGGCTCACCGATCGACTGGGCGGCGATGATGCCGACCGCCTCGCCGATGTCCACCGTCTTGCCGGTGGGCAGCGAACGTCCGTAGCAGGCGCCGCAGACACCCAGCTTCGACTCGCAGGTGAGCACGCTGCGCACCCGGACGTTCTCCACCCCGGCGGCAACGATCTTGTCGACCAGGATCGAGTTCAGGTCCGAGCCCCGCTCGACGACGACGGTGCCGTCCGGCCCCTTGATGTCGTCGGCCAGGGTCCGGGCGTGCACCCCGGTCTCGGCGTGCTCGTGCACCACCAGCGTGCCGTCGATCCGCTCGCCGACCTGCATCGGGATCGCCCGGTCGGTGCCGCAGTCCTCCTCGCGGATGATGACGTCCTGCGAGACGTCCACCAGACGACGGGTCAGGTAACCCGAGTCGGCGGTCCGCAGCGCGGTGTCCGCCAGACCCTTCCGGGCGCCGTGCGTGGAGATGAAGTACTCCAGTACGGACAGACCCTCCCGGTAGCTCGACTTGATCGGCCGGGGGATGATCTCGCCCTTCGGGTTGGCCACCAGGCCACGGATCGCGGCGATCTGCCGAAGCTGGAGCAGGTTACCGCGGGCGCCCGAGTGGATCATCTTCCACAGCGGGTTCTCCCGGGGCAGCGAGGTCTCCAGGTTCTTGGCGACCTCGTTGGTGGCCTTGGTCCAGATCTCGATGAGCTCGCCGCGGCGCTCCTCACCGGTCATGAGTCCACGCTGGTACTGCTTGTCGATCCGGTCGGCTTCCTTCTCGTACCGGGCCAGGATCTCCCGCTTGCTCGGCGGGGTGACGACGTCCTCCATGCCGATGGTCACGCCGGACCAGGTGGCCCAGTGGAAACCGGCCTCCTTGAGCCCGTCGAGGGTGGCCGCGAGGGCCACCTTCGGGAACCGCTCGGCGAGGTCGTTGACGATCGCGGAGAGCTGCCCCTTGCGCACCTCGTAGTTCACGAAGCGGTAGCCGACCGGCATGGTCTCGTTGAACAGCACCCGACCGAGGGTGGTGTCGACGATGAGCGGCTCGCCCTCGACCCAGCCCTCCGGCGCGACCCACGGCTCGGCCCCGGCGCCGTTGTCGACACCGGTGACGCCGTGCAGCCGGATCCGCACCGGCGACTGGAGGTGCAACTCGCCGTTGTCGAAGGCCATCCGCGCCTCGGCGTCCGAGCTGAACGCCCGGCCCTCGCCCTTGCCACCCGGGGTGTAGTGGGTGAGGTGGTACAGACCGATGATCATGTCCTGGGTGGGCATGGTCACCGGCTTGCCGTCGGCCGGCTTGAGGATGTTGTTCGACGACAGCATCAGGATCCGCGCCTCGGCCTGCGCCTCGGCGGAGAGCGGCACGTGCACCGCCATCTGGTCACCGTCGAAGTCGGCGTTGAACGCGGTGCAGACCAGCGGGTGGATCTGGATGGCCTTGCCCTCGACCAGCTGTGGCTCGAACGCCTGGATGCCCAGCCGGTGCAGGGTGGGCGCCCGGTTGAGCAGCACCGGGTGCTCGCCGATGACCTCTTCCAGCACGTCCCACACGACCGGCCGCTGCCGCTCGACCATCCGCTTGGCGGACTTGATGTTCTGCGCGTGGTTGAGGTCGACCAGCCGCTTCATCACGAACGGCTTGAACAGCTCCAGCGCCATCTGCTTGGGCAGGCCGCACTGGTGCAGCTTCAGCTTCGGGCCGACGACGATGACGGAACGGCCGGAGTAGTCGACCCGCTTGCCGAGCAGGTTCTGCCGGAACCGGCCCTGCTTGCCCTTGAGCATGTCGGAGAGCGACTTCAGCGGCCGGTTACCCGGACCGGTGACCGGACGACCGCGACGGCCGTTGTCGAACAGCGCGTCGACGGCCTCCTGGAGCATCCGCTTCTCGTTGTTGACGATGATCTCGGGCGCGCCGAGGTCGATCAGTCGCTTGAGACGGTTGTTCCGGTTGATCACCCGGCGGTACAGGTCGTTCAGGTCGGAGGTCGCGAAGCGGCCACCGTCGAGCTGCACCATCGGCCGCAGGTCCGGCGGGATCACCGGGACGCAGTCGAGCACCATGCCGAGCGGCGAGTTGCGGGTGTTCAGGAACGCGGCGACCACCTTGAGCCGCTTGAGCGCCCGGATCTTCCGCTGCCCCTTGCCGGAACGGATGATCTCGCGGAGGTTCTCGGCCTCGGCGTCGAGGTCCATGTTCTGGACCAGCGCCTTGATCGCCTCGGCGCCCATGCCACCGGTGAAGTACTCGCCGAACCGGTCGCGCAGCTCACGGTAGAGCAGCTCGTCGGTGACCAGCTGCTTCGAGTCCAGCTTGCGGAAGGTGTCGAGCACCTCGTCCAGACGGTCGATCTCGCGCTGGGCCCGGTCGCGGATCTGGCGCATCTCGCGCTCTCCGCCCTCCTTGACCTTGCGCCGGACGTCCGCCTTGGCACCCTCGGCCTCCAGCTCCGCCAGGTCGGCCTCGAGCTTGGCGGCCCGCTTCTCGATCTCCGAGTCGCGGCTGTTCTCGGCCTGCCGCTTCTCGGCCAGGATCTCGTTCTCGATCGTGGAGAGGTCACGGTGACGCGACTCGGCGTCCACGCTCGTCACCACGTACGAGGCGAAGTAGATGATCTTCTCGAGGTCCTTGGGGGCGAGGTCCAGCAGGTAGCCCAGCCGGCTCGGCACGCCCTTGAAGTACCAGATGTGGGTCACCGGGGCGGCCAGCTCGATGTGCCCCATGCGCTCACGACGCACCTTGGAGCGGGTCACCTCGACGCCGCAGCGCTCACAGATGATGCCCTTGAACCGGACCCGCTTGTACTTGCCGCAGTAGCACTCCCAGTCCCGCTGCGGACCGAAGATCTTCTCGCAGAAGAGCCCGTCCTTCTCCGGCTTCAGGGTGCGGTAGTTGATCGTCTCAGGCTTCTTGACCTCGCCGTGGGACCACTGACGGATGTCGTCGGCGGTGGCGAGACCGATGCGCAGCTCGTCGAAGAAGTTGACGTCGAGCACTTGGTTATCCCTCACATCAAGTCAGCTCGGTTGATGGTTCGGCGGATCGGGTGCGGCGGCGGGCTCGCGCCGCCGCACCCGGCCCGATCAGACTTCGTCGACGCTGCTCACACCCTCGTTGGGACGGCGGGACAGGTCGATGCCGAGTTCCTCCGCCGCCCGGAACACCTCGTCGTCGGTCTCACGCATCTCCAGGGCCACACCGTCGGAGGAGAGCACCTCGACGTTGAGGCAGAGCGACTGGAGCTCCTTGAGCAGGACCTTGAACGACTCCGGGATGCCCGGTTCGGGGATGTTCTCGCCCTTGACGATCGCCTCGTAGACCTTGACCCGGCCCAGGACGTCGTCGGACTTGATGGTCAGCAGCTCCTGGAGCGCGTACGCCGCGCCGTAGGCCTGCATGGCCCAGCACTCCATCTCGCCGAACCGCTGGCCACCGAACTGCGCCTTACCACCCAGCGGCTGCTGCGTGATCATCGAGTACGGGCCGGTCGACCGAGCGTGGATCTTGTCGTCGACCAGGTGGTTCAGCTTGAGGATGTAGATGTAGCCGACCGCGATCGGGTCCGGCAGCGGCTCGCCGGAGCGACCGTCGAACAGCTGCGCCTTGCCGGAGGACCCGATCAGCTGCTTGCCGTCCCGGTTGGGCAGGGTCGACGCGAGCAGACCGGAAATCTCCTCCTCGCGGGCACCGTCGAAGACCGGGGTGGCCACGTTGGTGTCCGGCTCGGCCTCGGCGGCGTCGATCGAGCGCAGCGCACGCTTCCACTCGTCGTCGTCGCCCTCGACGTTCCAGCCGGTCTTGGCGACCCAGCCGAGGTGGGTCTCCAGGACCTGGCCGATGTTCATCCGGCCCGGCACACCGAGCGGGTTGAGCACGATGTCGACCGGGGTGCCGTCCTCCAGGAAGGGCATGTCCTCGACCGGCAGGATCTTGGAGATGACGCCCTTGTTGCCGTGCCGGCCGGCGAGCTTGTCGCCGTCCTGGATCTTCCGCTTCTGGGCGACGTAGACCCGGACCAGCTCGTTGACACCCGGCGGCAGCTCGTCGCCGTCCTCGCGGGAGAAGGTCCGGACGCCGATGACCGTGCCGGTCTCGCCGTGCGGCACCTTCAGCGAGGTGTCCCGGACCTCGCGCGCCTTCTCACCGAAGATCGCGCGGAGCAGCCGCTCCTCCGGGGTCAGCTCGGTCTCGCCCTTCGGCGTGACCTTGCCGACCAGGATGTCGCCGGGGACGACCTCGGCGCCGATCCGGATGATGCCGCGCTCGTCGAGGTCGGCGAGCATCTCCTCGCTGACGTTCGGGATGTCGCGGGTGATCTCCTCCGGGCCGAGCTTGGTGTCCCGGGCGTCGACCTCGTGCTCCTCGATGTGGATCGAGGTGAGCACGTCCTGCTGCACGAGGCGCTGCGACAGGATGATCGCGTCCTCGTAGTTGTGGCCCTCCCAGGTCATGAACGCCACGAGCAGGTTGCGCCCGAGCGCCATCTCGCCCTCGTCGGTGCACGGACCGTCGGCGATGACCTGGCCGGCCTCGACGCGGTCGCCCTCGAAGACCACCGGCTTCTGGTTGACGCAGGAGCCGGCGTTGGAGCGGCGGAACTTGTGCAGCAGGTACGTCCGGCGGTGGCCGTCGTCCTGGTGGATGGTGATGTAGTCGGCGCAGAGGTCCTCGATCACACCGCCGACCTCGGCCACCACGACGTCACCGGCGTCGACCGCGGCACGGTACTCCATGCCGGTGCCGACCAGCGGAGACTCCGCCTTGACCAGCGGCACGGCCTGCCGCTGCATGTTCGCGCCCATCAGGGCCCGGTTGGCGTCGTCGTGCTCGAGGAACGGGATCATCGCGGTCGCGACCGAGGTCATCTGCCGCGGCGAGACGTCCATGTAGTCCACGGCCGACGGCGCCACGTCCTCGGTCTCGCCGCCCTTACGACGGACCAGGACGCGGTCCTCGGCGAAGGTGCCGTCGGCCAGCAACGGCGCGTTCGCCTGGGCCTTGACGAACCGGTCCTCCTCGTCCGCAGTCAGGTAGTCGATCTGGTCGGTGACCCGACCGTCGACGACCTTCCGGTACGGCGTCTCGATGAAGCCGAACGGGTTGACCCGGGCGAACGTGGAGAGCGCGCCGATCAGGCCGATGTTCGGGCCTTCCGGCGTCTCGATCGGGCACATCCGGCCGTAGTGCGACGGGTGCACGTCCCGGACCTCGAAGCCGGCCCGCTCCCGGGACAGACCACCCGGGCCGAGCGCGCTCAGCCGGCGCCGGTGGGTCAGGCCCGCCAGCGGGTTGGTCTGGTCCATGAACTGGGACAGCTGCGACGTACCGAAGAACTCCTTGATCGCCGCCACCACCGGGCGGATGTTGATCAGGGTCTGCGGCGTGATCGCCTCGACATCCTGGGTGGTCATCCGCTCGCGGACGACCCGCTCCATCCGGGAGAGGCCGACCCGGACCTGGTTCTGGATCAGCTCGCCGACGGTACGCAGGCGACGGTTGCCGAAGTGGTCGATGTCGTCGGCCTCGTAGCCGTCCTCACCGGCGTGCAGCCGGCAGAGGTACTCCACGGTGGCGACGATGTCGTCCTCGGTCAGCGTGCCGGTGGTGATCGGCACCTGGACTTCGAGCTTCTTGTTGAACTTGTACCGACCGACCTTGGCGACGTCGTACCGCTTCGGGTTGAAGAAGAGGTTGTCGAGCAGGGTCTGGGCGTTCTCCCGGGTCGGCGGCTCGCCAGGGCGCAGCTTCCGGTAGATGTCGAGTAGCGCCTCGTCCTGGCCGGCGATGTGGTCCTTCTCCAGGGTGGTCATCATCAGCTCGGACCAGCCGAACCGCTCGCGGATCTGCTCGGCCGACCAGCCGACCGCCTTGAGCAGGACGGTGACCGCCTGCCGGCGCTTGCGGTCGATCCGGACACCGACGGTGTCGCGCTTGTCGATGTCGAACTCCAGCCAGGCACCCCGGCTGGGGATGACCTTGACGCTGGAGAGGTCGCGGTCGGAGGTCTTGTCCGGCTCCTTGGAGAAGTACACGCCCGGTGACCGGACGAGCTGGCTGACCACGACGCGCTCGGTGCCGTTGATGATGAAGGTGCCCTTCGGCGTCATCATCGGGAAGTCACCCATGAACACCGTCTGGCTCTTGATCTCGCCGGTGGTGTTGTTGGTGAACTCCGCGGTCACGAAGAGCGGCGCGCAGTAGGTCAGATCCTTCTCCTTGCACTCCTCGATCGAGGCCTTGACCTCGTCGAAGCGCGGTGCCGAGAAGGAGAGCGACATGGTGCCGGAGAAGTCCTCGATGGGACTGATCTCGTCGAGGATCTCCGCGAGACCCGAGCGTGCGTGCGGGTCGTCAGCCGACCGGCCCTGCCAGGCCTCGTTGCCGACGAGCCAGTCGAAGGACTCGTTCTGGATGGCGAGGAGGTTGGGGACCTCGAGATGTTCGGTGATCCTGCCGAATGAGACACGGCGGGGAGCGAAAGCGCTCGACGTACGACTGGTCTTCGCAGGGCGGGAAGCTGCCAAGATGCGTCCTTCCGAGGACCGGTGCTGCAGAACGGCTGGTACGCGTGCACTCCAATGACCCCACCAGAAACACCCATAATTGGACATTCCGAGCAGGGGTCGAGATCGGAAGGCAGCGCAAACTAGCAGTGTAGCCGAAAGGCTAACCGCTGTCCAGCCCACCCCGCAGGTCGCCGCGGAACGTGCCTCGGGACCCCCGAAACGGGGTCTACCGGGCCGCTCGGAACGCGGCGCTCCCGCTGGACCACCCGGTTCTACTGCGGCATGGTGCCGCCGCAGCCCTTACCCCGGGCGTGGCCGTCGCAAGCGTGGAAGGTCTTGCAGGTGTCAGCGTGCCTGCCCGGGCGGGGTCGCGTCAAGGGCTGATCACCTTCCGGAGCCCTCTTTCCCACCGCCGTGCGACCGTCCGACACCGCTGCGTCACGGCCACCCGAAGGCAATTCCCAGCTCACACACCTTGCCCCCAGGTGACCGAACGACAACGGGCGGTGATCCCGTGATGGGATCACCGCCCGCCGTGTGCTGTCGTGTGCCTCAGCTCACGTGAGCCGGGACACCGTCGAGGCACGCTCAGGTCACTTGAGGGTGACCTTGGCACCCTCGCCCTCGAGCTTGGCCTTGGCCTTCTCGGCGGTCTCCTTGTTGACCTTCTCCAGGATGGCCTTCGGGGCGCTCTCGACGGCGTCCTTGGCCTCCTTGAGGCCCAGGCCGGTCAGCTCACGCACGACCTTGATGACCTGGATCTTCTTGCCACCGTCGGCCTCGAGGACGACGTCGAACTCGTCCTTCTCCGGCTCGGCCTCGGCGGCCGCGCCGCCGCCGCCCGGGCCGGCGACCATCATCGCGGCCGGGGCCGCGGCGGTGACCTCGAAGGTCTCCTCGAACTGCTTCACGAACTCGGAGAGCTCGATCAGCGTCATCTCCTTGAACGCGTCGAGCAGCTCGTCGGTGCTGAGCTTCGCCATGGCTGGCGTCCTTTCCTAATTCTACGGAAGATCGAACCGGGGTGCCGGAAGGCCGTCAGGCCTGCTCGGCGCCCTCCTTCTCGCGCTTGTCCTGCAGAGCGGCCGCCAGACGGGCGGTCTTCGACAGCGGGGCCTGGAACAGGGCCGCGGCCTTGCTCAGGTTGCCCTTCATCGCGCCGGCCAGCTTGGCCAGCAGCACCTCACGGGACTCCAGGTCGGCAAGCTTCGTGACCTCGGCCGCGGAGATGGCCCTGCCCTCGAAGACACCGCCCTTGATGACGAGCTTCGGGTTGGTCTTCGCGAAGTCGCGAAGCCCCTTCGCCGCCTCGACGACGTCGCCCGAAACGAAAGTCAGCGCGGTAGGACCGGAGAACAGCTCGTCGAGGCCGCTGATGCCAGCGTCCGTCGCGGCGCGCTTGGCCAGCGTGTTCTTGGCGACCGTGTAGGTGGTCTCCTGGCCCAGCGAACGCCGCAGCTGGGTCAGCTGGGCGACCGTCAGGCCGCGGTACTCGGTCAGCACGGTGGCGCCGGCGCCCCGGAACTGCTCGGTCAGCTCGGCGACGGCCGTGGCCTTGTCGGCCCGGATCGGCTTGTCCGCCATGTCCCTCCTCTCTCGTTACGCCAGGCTGGTCACCAACGAAGCCGGGAGGCGTCGGTGGTGGCGGAGGAATCGCGGGTAACGAGAAAAGCCCCGGCGCAGGGCGCACGGGGCGAGGGCCGGCGGATCGGGACGCAGTCGGCGGACCACGTGCCAACGAACCGGTTTTCGCTTGCCGCCCTACGCGGGTCGCCCGTCATTCGCGGGACCTTCGACCGTGCCTGGGCACGGTGACCAGCGGTCTCTGGGTGGTACTTCATCCAAATTACTTTGGATAACGTCAGAAGACTACGCGACCCCTGCCCAGCCACCAAATCGACCCCGGCGTGGGCTCGGTCACCCCGGGTGAGCGGGCGGCCTCAGCCCCGCAACCGGCGACGCCAGGCGTAGCCGGCCAGCACCACACCGCTCCACAACACCGCCCAACCCGTGAGCAGGAGCGCCGCCGGTACGGCCACCCCGGCCGCGGTGGCCCGCGCGGTCGGCATGACCGGCGGCGCGAGCCACGGCAGCACCGAGCCGGCACGGCCGAACACCAGCGCGACGACCGAACCGACGGCGAGCACCGCCACGCCGTACCCGGTGCTGCCGACGCAGGCGCGGCTGGCCAGTGCGCCGAGCGCCACGGCGGCCGGCACGGCGAGCAGGTGGGCCCAGAGCCCCAAGGCGATCCCCATCGGCAGCGACCGGTCGTCGGCGGCCACCGGGCCGGCCAGCCCGCCCAGGGGCCACGGCAGCAGCAGCGCCAGCGCCACCGTGCCGAGCGCCACCACCGTGGCGGCGACCAGGCCGGCCACCTGCTCCCGGCGGCGGCTGCCGACCGCCACCAGCGCCATCCGGCGCTGCACGTCCGGCTCCACGTCCAGCAGCAGCTTGGCCTGCCAGGCCAGCACCGGGAAGAGGACCACCGCCGAGACGCCGTACGCCTCCGCCGGCTGGGCGCGACCGCCGCCGTAGAGGACCCCGAGCACGACCAGACCGGCGAGCAGGGGCGCGAGGACCCGGCCGGTACGCAGGAAACCCGCCAGCCGGAGCCGGACCAGCGCGGTCACCGGACCACCCCGTCCGGGATGACGGTGTCGTCGGCCGGCGGTCGTCGCGGCTCCACCCCCACACCCGGCCCGGGGTCGTCGACCGCCGCCCCGCTGCCGTCACCCGCCCCGTTGCCGACCGCCGCCGCGCTGCCGTCACCCGGCTCGACGGCGTCGTCCGTCGGCCCGGCGGCGGGTTGCGGGCCTTCGTCGGCCGGCTCGGCGGTGCGTACCCGCAGGACCTGGTGGCCGGCTGCGCGCAACCGGGCGACGGTGCCGGCGACCCGCGCGGCGGGGACCGCCACCTCGACCACCGCCAGGCCCTCCGACTCGTCGGCGCTCTCGGTCACCGTGCCGTCGGCGACCGTCCAGAGCCGCGCTCCGGGCAGCCGGACCGTCTCGTTGCGGTGGTCGCTGACCAGGACCCGTCCGCCGGCGGCGAGCACCTCGTCGACCACCAGCGGCACCAGGTCACGGGCGGCGGCGTCCAGCCCCTCCCAGGGCTCGTCCAGCACCAGCAGGCCGGGCAGCCGGAGCATCGCCTGTGCCAGGCCGACCTTCTGCGCCGTCCCCTTCGACAGGTCCGGCAGGCGGACCCGCCGAAAGCCGGCGACACCGAGCCGGGCCGTCCACTCGTCGACCGCCCGGTCCGCCTCGGCGGCGGACAGCCCGGCCACCCGGGCCATCGCGGTGAGGTAGTACGCCACCGTGAAGGGCTGGTCGGCGGGGAACCGCTCCGGCACCCAGCCGACGTGGCGAGGGCGGTCGACGACCCGGCCACGGGTGGGGCGGAGCACCCCCGCAGCCGCCTGGAGCAGAGTGGACTTGCCGGCCCCGTTGCGGCCGAGGACGACGGCCAGCTCGCCCGGCCCGACCTCCGCGTTCGCCTGTCGCAGCACCCACGGCCCCCGCCGGTGGTAGCGCACCGAGACGTTCTCCAGCCGCATGCCGACGAGCTTGCCACAGGAAAGACGAATCGGGGCGCCGCCACCAACGGTGGCGACGCCCCGATCGGGCGTACGTCAGCCTTCGGACGAGTCCTCGTGCAGGTTCTTCACCACGTTCGGGTCGACCGGCACGCCCGGGCCCATCGTGGTGGTGAGGGTGACCTTCTTCAGGTACTTGCCCTTGGCGGCCGACGGCTTGACCCGCAGCACCTCGTCGAGGACGGCCGCGTAGTTGTCGATCAGCTGCGTCTCGGAGAAGGACGCCTTGCCGATGATCAGGTGCAGGTTCGAGTGCTTGTCCACCCGGAAGGCGATCTTACCGCCCTTGATGTCCGCGACGGCCTTGGCGACGTCCATGGTCACCGTGCCCGTCTTCGGGTTCGGCATGAGACCGCGCGGGCCCAGGATCCGCGCGATCCGGCCGATCTTGGCCATCTGGTCCGGGGTGGCGATCGCCGCGTCGAAGTCCAGCCAGCCCTCCTGGATCCGGGCGACCAGCTCGTCGGTGCCCACCTCGTCGGCACCGGCACCGGCGGCCTCCTCGGCCTTCGCACCGGCGGCGAAGACGATCACGCGGGCGGTCTTACCGGTGCCGTGCGGCAGGTTGACCGTGCCCCGGACCATCTGGTCCGCCTTGCGGGGGTCGACGCCGAGGCGCATGGCGACCTCGACCGTGGCGTCGAACTTGACGGCGGTGGTCTCCTTGGCGAGCTTGACCGCCTCGGACGGGCTGTACAGCTTCGACCGGTCGATGACCTCGGCGGCCTTGCGGTAGCTCTTGCTGCGCTGCATGTTTCTACTACTCCTGTGGTCTCTGTCGGGCGCCGTGCATCACGCGCCCTCCCACGAACGGGTCAGGTGTCGGGTCGCCGAGGTCAGTCGTTGACGACGATGCCCATCGACCGGGCGGTGCCGGCGATGATCTTCTCAGCCTGGTCGAGGTCGTTGGCGTTGAGGTCGGCCATCTTCTTCTCGGCGATCTCACGCAGCTGGGCGCGGGTGACCGAGCCGACCTTGTCCTTCTGCGGCACCCCGGAGCCCTTCTGCACACCGGCGGCCTTGATCAGCAGCCGGGCGGCGGGCGGGGTCTTCAGCACGAAGGTGAAGGTCCGGTCCTCGTACACGCTGATCTGGGCGGGGACGATGTCGCCCCGCTGCGACTCGGTCTGCGCGTTGTAGGTCTTGCAGAACTCCATGATGTTCACGCCGTGCTGGCCGAGCGCGGGGCCGACCGGCGGCGCCGGAGTGGCCTGGCCCGCCGGCAGCTGAAGCGTGAACGTCTTGACGAGCTTCTTCTTCGGAGGCATGTCTCTTCCTGGGGCTTGGAACGGGAAAAGTGATGCTGGCGCGTCCCCGCTCGATGCGCGCACGGTCAGCACGACAGAACGGGGGCGACGTTCTAGGGTAGCGCAGCCCGCTGCCACCGCTTGCGGTGAGGGCCGACGGGCCGGCGTACGGGTCGGGGCGGCGGGCCACGCCCACCGCCCCGGACACTACGTCAGATCTTGGTGACCTGGTTGAAGTTCAGCTCCACCGGGGTCTCCCGGCCGAAGATCGACACCAGCACCTTGAGCTTCTGCTGGTCGGCGTTGATCTCACTGATCGTGGCCGGCAGCGAGGCGAACGCACCGTCGGTGACGGTGACCGAGTCGCCGACCTCGAAGTCGAGGACCTTGACCTCGGGCTTCGCCTTCTTCTGCTCGGTCTCCACCGCCGGTGCCAGCCACTTCAGCACCTCGTCGAGGGAGAGCGGGGCCGGGCGGTCGGCCCGGTCGGTGGCCCCCACGAAACCGGTGACGCCCGGGGTGTTGCGGACGCAGGAGTACGACTCCGGGGTGAGCTCCATCCGGACCAGGATGTAGCCCGGGAAGACCTTGTTCTGGACCTGGAGGCGCTTGCCGTTCTTGACCTCGACCTCTTCCCGGGTCGGCACCTCGACCTGGTAGATGTAGTCCTCCATGTCGAGGGACGTGATCCGGGTCTCGAGGTTGGTCTTGACCTTGTTCTCGTAGCCCGCGTAGGAGTGCACCACGTACCAGTCGCCCGGTGCGTAGCGCAGCTTCTGGCGCAGCTCGGCGACCGGGTCGAAGTCCTCCTCCGGCGCCGGCTCGGTCAGTGCGAACTCCGGCTCGCTGGCGGCCTCGACCGACTCGTCACCCGCCGCCGTCACCACCGAGGACTGCTCGTCCGCGGGTCCGGCGGTCTCGTCGTACTCAGGCACGCTCGCTCACTTCCGTCACTATCGCTTGGTCAGCTGGATCCGCCGAAGACCAGCAGCGCACCCTTGGCGAACACGAAGTCGAGTCCGACGACGAGCGCGGTGACCACCGTCACGAACGCGACCACCACCGCGGTGTAGGTCAGCAGCTCCTTGCGGGTCGGCCAGATGACCTTACGCAGTTCGGCCACGACCTCGCGGATGAACCGCGCGAAGCGCCCGAACAATCCGACCTTGTCGTCCGACTTGGTCTTCGGCTTGCTGTCGGCCGAGTCGGCCTTGGTCCGCGACCGGGTCGCGGTGCCGCCCCGGGAGACCGGCTCCTCCGCGTCGGTGGCGTCGTCGTCGTCGGCGGCGACGCTCTCGACGGTCTCGTCGTCGAGACGGTCGTCGCCGGCGTCCTCGCCGCGCCGCTTCTTGTCGGCCACTTCGCCCTCCGTCGCGGATGTCGGGTCGCACGTCGTTGAACGTGCGCGGCGCTGGTCACGCCGGCCGGACCAGCCGTCCCGCGACGGGCCGCGGCCGGCGGATCAGCCGAAGGGCCCGATGCCTCGGAGCCATCCTGCCGATGCCACCACCACGGGCCGAGCGCCGCCGGCAGGCGGCGCGACCCACGGAACGGTCAGGCCTGAGGCGCAGGGGTGACAGGACTTGAACCTGCAGCCTGCGGTTTTGGAGACCGCTGCTCTGCCAATTGAGCTACACCCCTGTGCGGCAATTGCTCGCCCCACACCGACACGCAGGACGGTGCAGGGGTCACTTGCCCCACGGCGGACCAGTGTACGGGTAGTGGGTCCACTTTCCCAACCGGTCCACCTCTCGCGGGTCGAAACGCAGGTCAGCGGGGTGCGCGGATGGTCGCCCGGGCCTGGGCGAGGACCTTCTCGCCGTTGCAGGTGGCGGTCAGGTCGAGGCGGGTGAGCCCGTCCTCGGTGATCTCCCGCACCTTCGCGGAGACCTCGATCTCGGCCCCCTCGTCGTCGTCCGGCACGACCACCGGACGGGTGAAGCGGACGTTGTAGTCGACCACCGCGTCCGCCGCGCCGGCCCACTCGGTGACCGCCCGCCCGACCAGCGCCATGGTGAACATCCCGTGCGCGATCACCCCGGGCAGCCCCACGCCGGTGGCGAAACGGTCGCTCCAGTGGATGGGGTTGAAGTCGCCGGAGGCACCCGCGTAGCGGACCAGGTCCGCCCGGGTGATCCGGTACGTCCGGGTGGGCAGCTCGATTCGGCCCTTCCCCGCCTCGGCCGCCGTGGTCGCCGTGTCCATCTCAGTCCTCCCCGCGCACGACGAGCTTCGACCAGACGGTGACCACGGGCTCGTCGGCCACCGTGGAAACCTCGGTCCGGATGGTCAGGAAGCCGTGCCCGCCCCGGTTGTCGATCGCCTCGACGTGGTTGACGCAGACCAGCTCGTCCCCGGCGGCCACCGGACGGGTGTAGGCGAACCGCTGGTCGCCGTGGACCACCCGGCTGTAGTCGACCCCCAGGTCCGGGTCGTCGACGATCTGGCGGCTCGCCGCCATGGTGATCGTCACCGGGAAGGTCGGCGGGGCGACCACGTCGCGGTGGCCGAGGGCTCGGGCGGCCTCCGGGTCGTGGTAGGCCGCGTCGGCGGCGCCGATCGCCGTGGCGAACTCACGGATCTTCTCTCGGCCCACCTGGTAGGGGGCGGTCGGCGGGTAGCTCCGGCCGACGAAGGACGGGTCCAGTGACATGCGGAGAACCTACACGGACGAAAAACGCCGGTCCGGCGCGCACGGGCGATGGATGCCACGCCCTGCGCGCCGGATCGGCGTCGGAAGCTGAGTGAACCGGCCGGCGGAAACCGGCCGCCGGATCAGCGGGTCTCGCGGTGAACGGTGTGCTTGCCGTCCCGGGGGCAGAACTTCTTCAGCTCGATGCGGTCCGGGTCGTTACGGCGGTTCTTGCGCGTGATGTAGTTGCGCTCCTTGCACTCCACACACGCCAAAGTGATCTTCGGCCGGACATCGGTAGCCTTCGCCACGGCGGAGTGCCTTCCTCGCTAAGGATCAACTACGGCGTAGCAGCTTAGGCACTGACTACGCGGACACGCAAAGTGGGCGCCATTGGCGCCCGTTCACCGCCCACCGGACATCGGCCCGGAGGACGAGAGTAGCGGTGGCCGGACTTGAACCGGCGACACAGCGATTATGAGCCGCTTGCTCTGCCATCTGAGCTACACCGCCGCAGGCGGGTCCAGCCGGACCCTCTGAGCCCCCTTACGGAATCGAACCGTAGACCTTCTCCTTACCATGGAGACGCTCTGCCGACTGAGCTAAGGGGGCCTACCCGATCACCCCGGAGGGCGTCGCGCAGGGGTAACAGTACACGGCGGAGCCCGGGAGGTGAAATCGGATCCCCCCTCCCCCGCCGCGACGGGCATCGGCGCAGGTCAGGGCACTACACGGAGACGGCGTACGTCCGCGCCGGGCAGCGACTCGACCTCTGCCTGGGCGCCGAACCACGCCTCCAGCCGCTCGTACGGCAGGGGACGGCTGAACAGGAAGCCCTGGCCGATGTCGCAGCCGATGTCCTGGAGCAGTTCCAGGGTCAGCTCACTCTCCACCCCCTCGGCCACCACCGCCAGGCCGAACTGCTGGGAGAGGGTCACCACGGCGTTGACGATCGCCAGGTCGCCCGGATCGGTCGCCATGCCCTGCACGAAGGAGCGGTCCACCTTCACCTCGTGCACCGGCAGCCGGCGCAGGTAGGCCAGAGAGAAGGAGCCGGTGCCGAAGTCGTCCACCGACAGGCGGACGCCGAGGTCACGCAGGCGGCGCAGAGTCGGGATCGGGCGGTCGGTGCCGTCCAGGACCCCGGTCTCCCTGATCTCGAAGGTGAGACGCTGCGGCGGCACACCGTACTCGTCCAGCAGCTCACGTACCTGGTCGGGGAAGTACCGGTCGGTGAGCGTACGCGCGGAGAGGTTGACCGCGACGGAGAGCGGCTGCTCGGCGTGCGCCCAGTCCCGGCTGCGCCGCAGCCCTTCCCGGAGGACCAGTTCGGTGAGCCGGCCGAGCTGGCCGGTGTGCTCGGCCACCGCGACGAAGTCCTCCGGCGTGACCGAGCCGTGCGCCGGATGCTCCCAGCGGGCCAGGCACTCCACCCCGACCAGTCGCCGGTCGCGCAGGGTCACCTTGGGTTGGTAGTAGACCTCGACCCCGCCCTCGTTGAGGGCCTGTCGCAGGTCGCCGGCGATGCCGAGGCGGCGCAACGACCGGGATTCCAGCGCCGGGTTGAACAGCTGGATGCTGCCCGGCATGGACTTCGCCGCGGTCGCCGCCAGCTCCACCCGTTGCAGCAGGGTGGCCGCGTCGGTGCCGTGGTCCGGGTGGACGGCGACCCCGACCGCGGTGTCCACGTCCAGGGTGAGCGGCTCGAAGACCATCTCGTCGCGGATCTGCTCGCGCAGCCGGGCAGCCAGTTCCAGGGCCGCGTCGGCGCTCTCCACCCGGAGGGTGAGCAGGAACTCGTCCCCGCCGAGCCGGCCGACCAGGGCGGACGACGGGGCGGACGCGCGCAGCCGCTCGGCGACCTCGGCGAGGACCTTGTCCCCGGCGGCGTGGCCGAGCGACTCGTTGACCTGGCGCAGCCCGTCGACGTCGAAGAGGAGCACGGCGACCACCTCGCCCGGGGCCCGGATCCGGACCGCCTCGCCGAGCGCGTCGGCGATCCGCCGCCGGTTCGGCAGCTTGGTCAGCCCGTCGTGGTACGCGTCGTGCCGGAGCCGGTCGACCAGCCGGGAGTTCTCCAGGGCGACCGCCGCGTGCGCGGCCACCGTCTCGAAGACGGGGATGTCGTCCGGGGTGAAGTGGCCGGCGTCGCTGAGCCGGTTGACCACCTCGAGCGTGCCGATCACCGCCTGGCCGGAGCGCAGCGGCACGGCGATGACGTCCTTCACACCGCTGCCGCGCAGGGCGGCCCCCAGGCGGTCGTCCCCGTCGAGCCGGGCGCCCCAGACCAGGGTCCGCCGCTCCCGGCGGGCCTCCTCCCGCACCACCACCGGGGTGGGGGCGACGTCGAGCAGGCCCGGGGTGTCCACCCGGGCGGTGAGCATGACCTCGGAGTGCCGGCCCTGGGCGGGCAGCCAGAGCGTGGCGTACTCGGCCTGCATGAGCTTGCGGATCCGGGCGAGCAGGACGTCGATCAGGGTGCCGTCCTGGCCGCTGGCGGTCATCGCCCGGGTCAGCTCGTACATGTCGCCGAGCGTCCGGTGCTGGCGGAAGAACTGCGCGTAGGAGCGGTAGACCAGCACCACCGCGAAGGCCAGCACCACGATGAGCACCAGCGCCCACCAGGTGGTCTCGATCGCGATCAGGACCACCAGGCCCATGACCACGTTTATCCCCGACGTCAGCAGCGGCGGACCGGCCGTGCGGACCACCTCCCGCCCGGCCTGCCAGCCGTGCATCAGGGAGATCACCCCGCCGACCGCCGCCAGGGAGGCCAGGGTGTGCACGCTGACCGCGCCGAACAGGGACAGCCAGGTGTGTGGGCCCACGCCCTCCAGCGGCGGCAGCGCGACCAGCACCAGACCGGCCAGCGACACCGAGGCACCCGCCTTGGAGACGTTGAACCAGAGCTTGGTGGGCGAGATCCGGCGGCGGAACTGCACGATGAGCACCGCCGCCACACTCAACGCGACGACCGTCAGCGGCGGCAGCCAGAAGAAGGCGAGAACCAGCGGGATCTCGTTGATGGTGAAGGTGAGCCCCTGCCGGCGGATGACGAAGTGCAGCACCTGGGTACCGGCCGCGACCATCACGACCAGCAGGGTGAGCGTCAGTAGCGGATTACCCGGGGACGGGTCCGACACGAGGGCGAGGGCGACGGAGCAGACGACCGCGAAGAGGGCCAGCGGGCCGGTGATCAGCCAGGCCTGGTCGGTCGATCTGCGCGACGACGGGCGAGCGCTCGTCATCCGGCTCCCTCGTTACTCGTACCTCGAACGGGCCTCCAACCAGCGATCTCCCGACGACGTCGGACCGACCTCAGGGGGTGAGGATGGTGATCACCGGGGCGCTCCACTCGAAGTCGGCCAGCGGGCCGGCGGACTCAGTGCCGGAGAAGCCGGCGGCGACCACGGCAAAGGCCATCAGCGCCATGACTGCGGCGAACCGGAAGGGCTTCCGACCAGACATCAGTGCGCTCCTGTCAACAGGGGTGTGGGGGGAGATGGATGGAGGAGGTTCCACGATCGTGCCACAGAGGTCCGATCGAGCAAAGAGGCGTGGGAACGGGCCCACCGGGGATTGGTCAGTTTCGGACCGTTCGTACCTACCCCGACTCCGAATAGCTACCCCTGGTTTCGGCGTTCATCTCACCATGTGCACCTTCCCACTCATGTTGCCGCAGTACGTGATTCGTCATCAATCCCCAAGATCGCCTCCATTCGCACACCGGCCCCCACCTGCCAGGATGCACCTCCAACCCTAGACCGCAGGACCGACAAAAATAGAGGAGTGTCGAACGACGGGAATTGGGGTAGTGGGAACTGCCCTGGCAAATGCCCACCGCGCCGACAAACTTCCACATCGGCGCCACGCTCCGTCCCGGCGCCGCCACAGTGGGCAGTGCGCCACCCCGTCGGCGAAGGACGGGGCGGCCACAGTGCACTACCGCGCCGACGGCAACGCGGCGCGGACCGCCTCGGCGAGCGAGGTCGGCTCCCGGCCGATCAGCGCCCGCAGATCGTCGTCCCCGACGTACAGGTCACCGGCGGCCAGCCCCCGGTCGGCGTCGGCGAGAACCGCCGCGTACGGCTCGGGCACGCCCGCGCCGACCAGCATCTCGGTGTACTTCTCCACCGGCAGGTCGGTGTAGACGACGTGCCGCCCGCTCTGCCGGGACACCTCGGCGGCCAGGTCGGTCAGGGTGAACGGCGCGCCGCCCAACTCGTACACCCGGCCGGCGTGCCCCTCGGTGGTCAGCACGGCGGCGGCGGCCTCGGCGTAGTCGGCGCGGGCCGCCGCACTGACCCGACCGTCGCTGGCCGACCCGAGCACCCCGTGCTGGAGGTACGTGGCGAGTTGGCCGGTGTAGTTCTCCAGGTACCAGCCGTTGCGCAGCAGCACGTACGGCAGGCCGGACGCGGCCAGTTCGCGCTCGGTGGCCAGGTGCTCGGCGGCGAGCAGGAGGCTGGAGGTGTCGGCCTTCACGATGCTGGTGTAGGCGACCAGCCCGACGCCGGCCTCCCGCGCGGCGGCGACCACGTTGTGGTGCTGGGTCCCCCGTCGCCCGGCCTCGCTGCCGGAGACGAACAGCAGCTTCTCCGCGCCGACGAACGCGGCCCGCAGCGACGCGGGGTCGCCGTAGTCGGCCGCCCGCACCACCACGCCACGCGCTTCGAGGTCGGCGAGGCGGGACGCGTTCCGGCCGAGGGCGACGATCCGGTCCGCCGGGACGCCGCGCCGCAGCAGCGACTCGACGGCGAGGCGACCGAGGTGACCGGTGGCACCGGTGACGACGATGGACATGTGCTCTCTCCTCTGGGATCCCGGCTCTGACCTGTGTCATCTGCCCCCAACGGGAAGACCTCCGCCTTACTTCCCGTTGGAGAGTAGGCACCTTGAAGTAACTTACTTTCTAAGGGAGAGTAAAGGCGTGGAACCGGATCCCTACCAGCGGAACTGCGGCAGCCGACAGGTCCTCGACCGGATCGGCGACCGGTGGAGCGTGCTCGTCGTACTCACCCTCGCCCACGGCGGGAAGCGCTACGGCGAACTGGCCCAGCGCATCGACGGCGTCAGCCAGAAGATGCTCACCCAGACGCTGCGCGGCCTGGAACGCGACGGGCTGGTCACCCGCACGGTGCACGCCACCGTTCCACCCCGGGTCGACTACGAGTTGACCGACCTCGGCCGCAGCCTGGTCGACCTGGTCGCCGGACTGGAGGCGTGGGCGACCGGCCATCTGGGCGAGATCGAGGCCGCCCGATCCCGCTACGACGCCCGCTGACCAGCACTCCGTAGGGGGCCTGGTGTCTGCTCCCTACCCTCGTGCCCATGGCATACCAGCCGGTTCCGGCGGGGGTCGCGGACGCTTGGTAGCAGGGGTCCCCTGTTACCGCTTTTTGCGGAGCAGGGGACCCCTGCTACCACCCGAGCGCCGGTCATCGGAGTGTCAGTCGGCGGGCGCAGGGGCCGTCGTGGTCGACCCGGAGCAGGCAGCGCCGACCGCCGGGCATCCGGGCGTCACAGAACACCCGACGTCGTACGCCCTGCTCGTCCTCGTACGAGACGGTGGTCTCGCCGGGGTCGGTGGACGGCAGGATGCTCGCCCAGCGGGCCAGCACCCGGGCGAGCCGCGCCGCAGCGGTCGGATCGGTGGCGGTCACCGGTAGGTGGATCACGAACCGTTCTGGCATCAGTGGTACGCCCGCTCGTTGCGCGCGGCCGCGTACTCGGTCTGCCAGCGACGCAGCGCGTCCTTGACGCGGCTGGCCTCCTCCCGACTCTGGTACAGCTCGTCGTGGGCGGCGGCCAGGTCGTCAGCCACCCGGTCGAGGAACCGCCGCACCTCGTCCGGGTCGAGCCCACGCCGGAGGAACCCGGTCGACGGAAAACGCCGCCCGCGCACCTGCCAGGGCCGCAGCGGGGCGTACGCCCTCGACCGGTAGAGGCCCGGTTCCGTCGCACCCCGGGATCGGTGGTGTCGACCGCCTAGCCGGAAGAAGGTCCGCATACCGTTCCGCCTCTCTGTCGCTGCCGCGACGCATCCCCTCTGACCTGGATGGGCGGCCCACCCGCCCGCCGCGCGCGGGCGGACCGCCCGGCACCTGCCACCGCAGCTCCCATCAGCGGTACGGCAACAGGGCCCGCAGCTCATCTTGCGCCGATCCGGTCCCTTTCCGCAACTCCCGATTAGGGACTGAGTCGTTGCGAGATCGATCCGATTTCGTCAGACTGAACGGCATGGCTGGAAGCCCCACCGTGCGGCGTCGACGGCTCGCTACTGCCCTCCGCCGCCTTCGCGAACAGACCGGAATGACCGCTGACCAGGCTGCGAAGGAGGTCGGCATCTCGAAATCGGCGATCAGCCGGATCGAGAACGCTCAGGTATCCGTGATGCCGCCGGTCGCCCGGAGTCTGCTGGAGCTGTACGGCGTCGAGGGCGAAGAGGTCGACGCTCTTGTCCAGGTTGCTCGGGATGCCCGCAAACGCGGCTGGTGGCAGGCATACGACGATGTCCTGCCCGACTGGTTCGAGGTCTACGTTGGGCTGGAGGACGAGGCGTCCGAGATCCGTTCCTTCGAGCCGCAGCTCGTGCCAGGGCTGCTCCAGACCGCCGACTACGCAAGGGCGGTGATCCGGACCGAGCATCCAGACGCGTCAACCGACGAGGTCGACCGCCGGATCGAGCTACGCATGCGCCGACAGCAGCGGGAAAGCCCACCCAAGCTGTGGGTGGTACTGGACGAGGCCGCTCTGCGCCGACCGATCGGCGGGACGGAAACCTTCAAGATCCAGTTGCAGCGCCTGGTCGACGCGAGCAACCAACCAGGTCTGACCCTTCAGATCCTCACCTTCACTGCCGGCGAGTACGGATCGATGGGCAGCGCCTTCAGCGTGCTCACCTTCCCGGAACCGGCGGATCCCGGGGTCGTCTACGTCGAGACCCGCGCCGGTAGCCTCTATCTCGAAGGCCAACAGGTCAGGGAGTACACCCGCGTTTTCGAGCACCTGGTCGCCACGGCGAAGAGCGCTCGGGAGTCGCGTGACCTGATCGAGAAGGCGATCGACGGCCTATGAGAGGACGGCGCAGGTGGAAGAGGCCGGCACGGCCCGCGTGACCTGGTGGAAGAGTACGCGCAGCAACGGCTCCGGCAACTGCGTCGAGGTCGGGAAGGGTCTGCCCGACGGGATCGGGCTGCGGGACAGCAAGGATCGTTCCGGTCCGGCCCTGCTCTTCACGCCACGGAACTGGACCGCCTTCGTGAACGGACTGAAAACCGGCGACTTCATCACCGGCTGACCCGGTCCGCCCACCGTGTCCCGCCCAACCGATCGGGAGCCAGTCCGCCTTTTGGAGGGCCGGATCGAGCATGCCGCCGAGCACTGACCATCGGACCGTCAGCCGGGCCGGACTGGCCAGGATGGTGGCGCTGGCGCTGCTGTGGGGGTCGAGCTTCCTCTGGATCAAGCTGGCCCTGCGCGGCTTCGACCCGGTGCAGATCGTCTTCGCTCGACTCCTGCTCGGCTTCGTCGTCCTCGCGCCGCTCACCCTGTGGCGTGGCCTGAGGTTTCCGCGCGGCTGGCGGCTGTGGGGGCACCTGTTCGTGGCCGCGCTGGTCGCCAACGCGATCCCCTACGTACTGTTCGGCGTCGCGGAGGAGACCGTGGGGTCGAACGTCGCCGGGGTACTGAATGCCACCACTCCGCTGTGGACCCTCCTCTTGGCGTTCCTGGTCGGGGTGGATCGCTCGGTGAGCTGGACGAAGGCGGGCGGGTTCGCGCTCGGGTTCCTCGGTGTCGTCGTCATCTTCTCGCCGTGGGAGTCCGCGAACGAGATCGCGAGCTGGGGTGGGCTCGCCTGTCTCGCCGCTGCCGCCAGCTACGGCATCAGTTACGTCTACATGGGCCGTCACCTGGCCGGTCGCGGGATCAGTCCGCTCATGCTGTCGGCGAGCCAGCTCGGCGCGGCCACCGTCCTGCTCGCCCTGGCGATGCCGTTCGCCGGGCTGGAACCGCCCACCTGGCGGTGGGACGCGGTGGTGAGCCTGCTCGTGCTCGGCGTCCTCGGCACCGGCGCGGCCTACGTGCTGAACTACCGGATCATCGCCGACGAGGGCGCGACGGCCGCCTCCGTCGTCGGGTACCTGCTGCCGCTGGTCGCCGTCGGCCTGGGCTGGCTCGTCGTGGACGAGGTCGTCACCCCGGCCATCCTGGCCGGCGTCGTCCTGGTCCTCCTCGGCGTCGTCCTCGCCCGCAGGGCGACAGGCGGCATCGGCGTACGGTCAGTCGGCCGCCGGAAGACGGTAGACGGAGACGTGCGAACGTGACTCGGCGGTGAACTCGGAACCGTCCCAGTCCGCATGCCGGCTCTCCAACTCGAAACCGGCCAGTTGCGCCATCAGGTCCAGCTCGGCGGGCCAGATGTAACGGTGCGGGCTGCGGCCCAGCGTCGCCGCCCGCCCCGCCCCGAACCGGAAGTGGTGCGAGACGACGTGCTGGTGGAGCACGTCGTACGTGTCCAGGCCGATGTAGTCGGACTCGGAGAGCCAGACCGTGGCCGACTGACCCGGCGGAAGCTTGCGCAGCTCCGGCACCCACAACTCGATCACGAACCGCCCGCCCGGAATCAGGTGCCGGGCGGCGTTGCGGAAGCAGGCGACCTGCTCGGCCTGGGTGAGCAGGTTGGAG
Source organism: Micromonospora sp. NPDC050187 (assembly GCF_044459745.1). Lineage (NCBI taxonomy): Bacteria > Bacillati > Actinomycetota > Actinomycetes > Micromonosporales > Micromonosporaceae > Micromonospora > Micromonospora sp. NPDC050187. Next base: position 72,226 of record NZ_JBITJH010000008.1, on the reverse strand, counting down.
ATCGTGTTGAAGACCAGGTAGACCAGTGAGAACTCGCCCGGCGCGGCGGTGGTCGCCATGTCGCCGACGACCACGGGGATCGTCGCCTCGTCCGCCTTCGTCCGCAGTTGGTCGAGCATCGGGCGGGACAACTCGATGCCGGTGACGGACACGTCCCGCTCGGCGAGCGGGATGGCCACCCGGCCGGTGCCGACGGCGAACTCCAGCGCCCGGCCACCGTCGGCCAGTTCGGCGAGGCGGTCGACGGTCGGGCCGAGCACCTCGGGGGCGAACATGCCGGTGCCGGGCGTGTCGTAGCCGCGAGCGGCCTCGACGTCCCAGATGTCCTCTTGTCGCATACCGTCGACCATTGTCCAACCTGGATACGACGTCCACCGATTTTCGGGTCCCGGTTCGCTATCCCTCTCCGGAGGAAGACGATCCGGTACGGCTCGGGCCTCTGTCCTGGGGCCTGATCCGGCCGAGGCCGGGCAGGAAGCGGCCGACCCGGGCGGCATACCGTACGTAGTCCTTACCGTGGACGCTCATCAGGTACGGCTCCTCGACGGCTCGGACCTGTAGTTGCAGCGCCAGGACCAGCCAGGCGGCGAGCGCTACGGCGTTGGGCACCATCAGGGCCAGTCCGAGGGTGATGGCCGCCATGGCGGTGAAGATGGGGTTCCGGGCGAGCGCGAACGGGCCGCCCGTCACCAGGCTGGTGTGTTCGGTCGGGTCGACGCCGATGCGCCACGAGGAACCCATGGCGAGCTGGCGTCACCGCTCGACGCTATTGCGTTCGGTAGCGGGCGAGGCACTCCTGCGTCCAGCTGGTGTGACGCTCGCGCAGATGGGCTGCGGTCAGATCGGTGCGGCCAAGATCGTGGTAGTTGGGAAGCCAGGACTCGACGCTGCGGTACGAGTTCTGGACAGCGAACAGGTCCCACAGCGTCAGGTCGGACACCGCTTCTGCTGCTTGCTCGTACGCCCTCAGGAACATCTCCGCCGAGTCCGGGCCGTGCAGCAGACGCAGATCAAGCCGGCACCAGCTCACGTCGAGGCCACGCGGCGCCCGTGCGGCCCCCGACCAGTCGACAACGCCAGTGATCACCTTCTGCTCCCACAGGACATTGCCGGACCAGAAGTCGTAGTGCGTCAGAACGGGTCTCTGACCGGCAAGGCGACGACCATGGGCAGCCAGGATCGATGCGGCAGGCCCCGCACCGACGCCGGCAGGGGACGAGGCGGATGCTGCTGCCATGCCGTCGCGGAGCGCGGTAAGGCGGGTGAGCGGCACGGCGTGGATGCGGGCCAGGACTCGTCCCAACTGTTCGGCCGCAGCCTGAGCGGAGACCGACGTGATGTCGGCACGGCCGGGCAGCCGGGTGATCAGGAGGGCCGGTTCACCGAATCGACGACCGGCGGGGTCGGCGTCCAAGAGCCTCGGAGCCCAGCCGTCCAGGCCGTCGAGAGCTGCCAGCACGCCGGCTTCCCGGGCAGCGGCGTCGTCGCCCGGCGGGAACCGGCGGAGCACCATCTCCCCCGTCGGACGCTCGGTCCGAAGGAGGTGCGTGGCCGCGTGGGTGCCGCCGGTGAGTCGCCGAACGGTGTACGCGGAGGCGCCCGGACCGGCGACCTCAGCAGCCCACACAAGGGCTGACGAAGGAGGCTGCGGCTCAGTCACCGCGCCAATACTGCACGAGCCCTCGTACGCCGGCTATGACCTTGCCCCGGTCAGCGCCACCGACTGCGGTTGCTTCCGCCAGGCGGACACCAGCCGGTCAACCGCCCACCGTCTGCCCACGCCCACGAGGTCGCTGGCGAGGCGTCACCGCCTCCTGGTCCGATCGAACGACGGATCAGCCGAGCCTCCCGCTAACCTCCTCGACGAAACCGAGGCGCCGGTTCATTGCGATAGCGGACACATTGCGCGGGTGGTGGAACGCCACGAGCCGCCGGTAGCCCGAAGAGCGGACGAACCGGATCGCGAGGAGTTTCAGCGCCAGCGACAGGCCTTGGCCGCGGTAAGGCGCGAGCACACCCGTCATCTCGCTGAACGCGTACCCCTGGGCCGGATGCAATGAGGTCGCAGACATCCCGATCCACACGCCATCGCGGATCGCGAGCATAACTCCGTCCGCGCGGAAGCTCGGCACGTCGATGCGCCGCGAGACGTACTCGTCGTACGTGTAAAACTCGCCGCGCTCCGGGATGTCAGCCGAGCAGGTCTTGTTCAGGTCGTACAACGCCTGCCGGTGGCCGGCCGAGTCGCCGACCTCGGCGAACGTGGTGAACTCGATACCCGACTCTCGCGCCCCATGCAGGTATGGCCCGAAATCCCCGTCGTTGAATTCGTCCACGTTCAGTTGCAGGCGCACCCAGTCCACCATGATCGGATGGTATCGGGGAACCTCGGTCATCCCAGCGCGTCCCGATGTCGTTCATCGCGTCGCAGCCGTGGCGGAACTCCTGGGGGCGGTTCGCCTGGCTGGCCGACAACGATACGTATGCGACACGCCAGCGAGACCGAACGGGTTGGAGCGGGACTGGAGTGAGACTTGCAAACGAGGCCACTGACCGGCATTCTCGCTGGTCAGGGGCCTCGTTTGCACCTGGTGGCGGGTAGAGGATTCGCACCTCTGTAGCTTTCACGACGGATTTACAGATTTGCCCGTATCCACAATGTCGGCCAACAGGATGCCCAGGTCAGCGCCGGTCCGGCGAGGAGTCAGCATCTCCCGACTCCCCCGCGTGCCCGATCAGACGATCCGCCGCGTTGCCGTGCCCGATCGAGGAACCGCGCCACATCGGCATCCCGACCGTCGACAGCACGGGCGTAGTGCCGCGTGGTCACGCTGGCGTTCGAGTGGCCGAGACGACGAGCGGCGACGAGGACGCCGTGAGAGTCCGCGACCCAGCTACCGTGCGTCGCCCCGAGATCGTGCGGGATGAGGTCGGTCAAGCCGGCACGCTCCACCGCCCGGTCGAAGCGGTACTTCCAGCCGTTGCAGCTCTGCGGCCGATCGGCGGTCCGCTGCTGACGACCGGGGAACAGGAAGGCGTCAGGGTGCTGGGGCAGGTCGGCCAAGCGCGCGGTCTGCCGATGTGCGGTCGTTGGTCTGAGCGAGTTCATGGGCGCCGTAGACGCTCTCTGCGGCAGGGTGCCACGGTGTTGCGTCAGTCGTCAGTGGTAGGACTGGCGGCAGCGAGTCGTCCTTGAGAGGAGAGCCGCCGTGGCTCAGTACGCTGTCCTGATCTACGCCAACGACTCCGCCCACGCACCGGAGGCCACCGCAGCCGACACCGAGTCGTGCGACCAGCACGCTGACGAGCTGGTGGCCGATGACTCGATGCTCATGGCATACGCGCTGACACCGCGTGACATGGCGATGTCGCTGCGGGCGGACTCGACCACCGAAGGGCCGTTCCTCGACTCTCGGGAGATCGTCGCCGGCTTCTACGTCATCGAGGCACCAGACCTGGACGCGGCGCTGGCCATCGCGGGCACCAACCCCGTGCTTCGCCAGGGCGGCGGTGTGGAGGTGCGACCGGTCCACAGCGGTGGAGTGGTCAAACGCGCGAGGGAGCGGCAGACCGCGTAGCTATCAGAGCGGACCTAGACGACGCCCAGTGCGAGCGGTCCCGAACGCACGCACATGCCGCGATCCGTGCTCGGCATGTTGCAGGTCACCTGGCGGACGACTGTCGCACATCAGTCGACGGAGGACAATGGTGTTGGGTCTGGCGTTGCCGAATTGGCCTCTTAAGAATCAAGGCGGCCCGCAAGCGGGCCGCGCCGGCCCGGCCCCGGCCTGCTGGCGCCCTCCGGCCAGCATCGGCCGGGCCGGCCGGCCACGCTGACGGAACACCAAAGGCGTAAGGGGCTGAGGCGGGACGATCGCCATCGGGGTTGCTCCCCGTCGAGGTTGGGGCGATCGGCTGCCGCGCAGCGAAGCTGCTTGCCCCCGGCCTCTCGTGGGCACCGCCCGCGGCGAACGGCGACGACGACCAGGACGTGACCCATCCCCCAGGTACCTGATCCTCTACGCCACCCGCCCGGCGTCAAGGGCGCTACGCGTCGGCACGCCGATGGCCTACGGCCACCCTTGACCCCGACCGGCCGCCGAAGTCCTTGGCACCTATCCGGGGGATGGGGGCAGCATGGCGGCCAGTCCGGAGCGAGGCTCGGGGAAGGTGATCGGTCGGTGTATGCCCAACAAGGTCCGGAATTACTCGGGCTCAGACTAAAGCGGGTGGTGATCCTCGCTGTCGGTGAGCCTGACGGGTTCAGCTCGACCGGACCTGCGCCAACGTCGACCAGAGTTGTCCACGAAAGACACCTCGAGGGGTATCCAGTGCGGGGTGCCAGGACAGCCCGCACCAACGTTCATCAGATGCCAGTCAGCAGGGGCGTCAAGCCAACCGTTCAGTTCCGAACTGTGGGGATCAACGCGCTCGTAGAGCAGCGGTCGGCGTTCCCGACCAGGGACCGGAACCTTCACGTCCCAGATGGGTTCGACGCTGTGGTTGAAGACACGGACGTAGACCTCTGAGTAGTCCCGCGTGTCTTCGTCGGGGCATACGCGCTCAACTTCGGCTGGCGACGGACCTTCATCAAGGCTGGCAAACACCAAGCGCGCTTGACGGCGCTCATCATCACGGCGCTCCTCGTCTCGCCGCCGATTAGCCTCGCGGATCTGCTTGCCGTCGCGCAGCAAGATCCAGAGCGTGCCGCCGAAGGCTAGACCTGTGAAGGCCCCACTCATTAGTGACCCAAGCGCATCCAGCTCGTTCCAGCCGAAGGCCAAGGCATCCTCCTCCGTGCCCGTTGCGTGCCCGATCGGCCGGTCACCGACGGGGAGCCATGGTCAATACCAGCACACGACGACAAAGGCCCTTGCTCTGCGTTTCCGCAGGTCAAGGGCCTTACCGTTCCCTGGTGGCGGGTAGAGGATTCGAACCTCTGTAGCTTTCGCGACGGATTTACAGTCCGCTCCCATTGGCCGCTCGGGCAACCCGCCAGGGCACCCCACCGCGCCGTAACGCGGTAGCGGAGCAAGGATAGCGGCTCCACCCGGGGTCCGTGCAACCGGGTACGGTCAGGGGGCCGTACCGCTGGTCGAGGACGACCGCAACCGTCAAGCAGGACAGCCGGACAAGCAGGAGCATGAGCATGGCAGCCAACCCGTCGTTCGACATCGTCAGCAAGGTCGACCGTCAGGAGGTCGACAACGCCCTCCGCCAGGCGGAGAAGGAACTCGCGACGCGGTTCGACTTCCGGGGCACCGGCGCGGAGATCTCCTGGTCGGGTGAGGAGGCGATCAGCCTCCAGGCGGAGACCGAGGAGCGGGTCCGCGCCGCGCTGGACGTCTTCAAGGAGAAGCTGATCAAGCGGAACATCTCGATGAAGTCGCTGGACGCCGGGGACCCGCGTTCGTCGGGCAAGGTCTTCAAGATTGACTGCAAGGTGATCCAGGGAATCGACTCGGACAAGGCCAAAGCGATCAGCAAGAAGATCCGGGACGAGGGGCCGAAGGGCGTCCAGGCGCAGATCCAGGGCGACCAGCTCCGGGTCACCGGCAAGAAGAAGGACGACCTCCAGGCGGTCATCACCCTGCTCAAGGCCGAGGACTTCGGGGTCGCCCTCCAGTTCACCAACTACCGGTAGACCGGGTTCACCGGCACACCGTCCGTCACCGACTACGACCAGGGGGTCCTGCGGACTCCCTGGTCGTAGTTCACCGTGGTGGTGGGCAGAGCGAGACCGCCTCGTAGCGGAATCGCCGCAAGTTCCATCAGGTGGGGGATTCCTCATTTTCTGACGTGACGACTCGCTGCACCCCCTCGTTGCCCGGATGTCAACGGTCCACAACACGGGGGATGACATGAGTAGAACCTCGACGCCGCAGAGACGGGTCAGTATCCGGGCCGGGCTGGCTGCCCTCGGGCTGCTGTCCGGCACTCTGCTGCTGGTGGAGGGCTCGCCGGCCCTCGCCGCCTCGACCATCGGCATCGACCCGGGGGACGTGCCGACGACGGCGGCCCAGGTCACTCAGGATTGTGCTCCCAGCCTGGGGGGTGGGCCCCGTCCGAACGAGGACGCCTGGGTGTTCAGCCCGCCGGGCAACCGGTGGACCAGCGGTACGTTCCAGTCGGTCACCGCGACGTTCAGCACCCCCGACGGTGCCGTCACCAGGAGCATCCCCACCGACCCGAACAGCGCCATAACCAGCCACACGGGCACCAGCAGGGCCTGGATCCGGACCCCGGCCGGCTGGACGCTCACCGGCGCCAGCGCCGTGGTCTCCGGAACCGCCGAGGCCTTCGTGCTGGCCCACGCCTGCGTCGCGTCCAAGCCACCGTGGAACGGCCACCCGAAACTGCGGCTGACCACGACCGGTACGCCGGCCAGTGGGCTACAGGTCGGTAAGAAGGTCGTCTACCGCCACACGGTGACCAACGAGACCACCGGCACGGACGACCCGCATCCCCACAGCAACGGCGGATACGACGCGATCACCCACATCGCCGTCAGCGATGACACGCGCGGCCACATCACCTGCCGGCGCACCTCGCTCCGGCCGGGGCAGAGCACCACCTGCACCGGCACGTACACGGTGACCTGGCAGGACGTCGAAAAGGGCAAGATCGTCAACTCTGCGCAGGCCACCGGCTCGTTCCACGGTCGGCCGGTGCACTCCAACCGGGCCACGGCCGTCGTCACCACCGAAGAGGTGCAGGCCAGCCTGTCCATCGACACGAAGGCCCGGATCGAGTCCGACTGCCGCTACACGTGCGAGAACGACGGCCTGGCGACCCTGGACGACCGGATCTTCTACACCTACCGGGTGGCGAACACCGGCACGGTGAAGATCACCGACGTCGCGGTCGACGATCCGTCCGCCGGCCCGGTCGTCTGCAACAGCACGACGCTGGCCCCGGGCACCAGCACCGACTGCCACGCCAGAGACCCGTACGTCGTGACCGAACACGACGTCGAGAAGGGCAAGATCGTCAACACCGCGAAGGCGACCGGCCGGTACGGCAGCCACAGCGATCACGACGACCACGACAGGTGGGACGGCCACCTCGTGGAGTCCGACCCGGTCACGGTGACCGTCTGCATCCGGGACGGCAAGTACGACCCCGGCAAGGACGACGACGACCACGGTGACGGCGATGACGACGGCAAGGGCGGTGACGACGGCAAGGGCGAGTTGCCCCTCACCGGACACGACTCCGCCGGCCCCCTCGCTCTGGGCGGCGGCCTGCTCGCCGCCGGCAGCCTCCTCCTCGGTGCTGCCCGAATCCGCCGCAGGGCATACATCCACATCTGAGGCGTCACGACCGGACTCCGGGCACCAGCGCAGGTGCCCGGGGTCCGTTGCGGTCATACCGGCTCACGGCCCGGTCCGGTCGGCCGCCCCGGAACACCCGGACACCTGGTCCGGCGCGGCTGACCGGCACCTCGACGGGTCAGACCGCCTCGGCGGCGAGGGTGTGCTCCACGCGTACCGCTCGGGCCTCGGCGCGGGCGATGGAGCCGCCGGGGCGGCCCGCCACCCCGGCCGCGACGACGACCGCCGCGCCCGCGAAGACGAAGGCCCACGGAACGCTCCCGTGGTCGACGATCAGGCCGGCCACCGCACTGCCGGCGGCGCTCGCGCCGACCGACATGGTCACCACCCAGGTGTACGCCTCGTTGAGCATGCCGGCCGGGGTGACCCGGCCGACCATGGTGTTCTCCAGGGTGAGCGCGGGGGCGATGGTCGCTCCCCCGACGACCAGCGCCACGCCGAGCGCCAGCGGGGTGGGCATCGCCGCGAAGACCAGGAAGCTTGCTCCCACGCCGCCCAGCAGCCAGGCGAACTGGCGGGTCATGTTCCGGGCCGGGCGACGGGTGCCGAACCAGAAACCGCCGACCGCGCTGCCCACCCCCCAGACGGCGAGCAGCACGCCGGCGAGGCTCTCCGCGTCCCCGTCGGTCGAGGCGCTCGCGTACGCCGGGACGGTCACGCCGGCCGCGCCGAACGCGATGCCCAGCCCGGCGACGCAGAGCAGCAGGGCGGGGAAGCCGGGCACCCGCAGGGGGCCGAGCCCCTTGGCGTGGGCGTGCCGGGGGTGCGGCTGCCAGTTGCGCATCACCCGGCCGAGGGCGACCACAGCGGTGCCGACCAGGGTGACAACGGCCGCCCCGACCAGGGCCGCCCGGGCGTCGGCGACCAGCACGAATCCGGCCACCAGCAGCGGGCCGAGGACGAAGACGACCTCGAAGAGGGTGGTCTCCGCGGCCAGCGCGGTGTTGCGCAGGTGGTACCGGCCGCTGGCGACGGTGGTCAGGTCGTTCCAGGCGCCCCGGATCGCGGCGGTGAGCGGCGGGTACGTCGCACCGGCCACACCCGCCGCGACGTAGATCAGGGGCAGCGCCTCGGCTCCGGACCGGCTGGCCAGCAGCAGGCCGACCAGGGCGAGCGGGTGGGCGATCCCGGTGGCGAGCAGGACCGGGGTGGGCCCGATCCGGTCGGCGATCCGGCCGGCCACCGGGCTGAACGCGGCACCCGCGACGGCGTACGTGGCTCCGGCCACGGCGGCCAGCGAGTACCGCCCGGTGACCTCCTCGACGAGCAGCAACAGCACCAGCGAGGTCATCCCGATCCCGAGCCGGCCGATGATGCCGGTGACCAGCAATACCGGTGCTCCGGGGATCCGCCATACGTCCCGGTACCGACCCAGTGCGGCCACGGTGTCTCCTCTGCTGCGGGCGCAGCCGTTCGCGCCCGCGGTGAGCGGTGATGGTGTGTGGCGGCGTGGTAATGGGCGGACGGCTCTACGACCCTGACGCCGGACGGTCCGACCATAGCCCGTTCCGGGAGCAGGGAGAAATGGTTACCCCGCTCACCGGGGACGGATGGGTGACAGGGTTCCGCCCGCGACCGGGACCTGGTCGCGGGCGGAACGGGTGGCGTTCAGGGGCGGCCGGGGCGGTTCCCCGGCGTACGGTCAGCGCTGGAACTGCACCGGGCCGCTGTTCGCGGCCATCTGCTCCAGCCGGCGGACCCGCTCCTCCATCTTCGGGTGGGTGGAGAAGAGGTTGGCGATGCCGCCGCCCTTGAACGGGTTGTCGATCATGAGGTGCGCGGTGCTGGTCAGCTGCCCCTGAGCCGGGAGCGGGCGGCGCTGGGTACCCATGTGGATCTTGCGCAGCGCGCTGGCCAGGGCCAGCGGGTCCCGGGTGAGCTGAGCACCCGAGGCGTCCGCCTGGAACTCCCGGCTCCGACTGACCGCCAACTGGATCACCGTGGCCGCGATCGGGCCGAGGATGATGGTCAGCAGCAGCACGACCGGGTTCGGGCTGTCCTCGTCGTCCCCGCCGCCGAGCGGGATGAACCAGGCGATGTTGGCCAGCATGGTGATGATGCCGGCCAGGCCGGCGGCCACGCTGGAGATCAGGATGTCCCGGTTGTAGACGTGCGACAGCTCGTGTCCGATGACGCCCCGCAGCTCCCGGTAGTCGAGGATCTCGGTGATGCCCTGGGTGACACAGACCGCCGCGTTGCGCGGGTTGCGGCCGGTGGCGAAGGCGTTCGGCTGGGCGGTGGGGCTGACGTAGAGCCGGGGCATCGGCTGCCGCGCCTCGGTCGCCAGCTCACGGACCATCCGGTACAGCTCCGGGAACTGTGCCTCGCTGACCGGCTGGGCCCGCATCGACCGCAGGGCCAGCTTGTCGGAGTAGAAGTAGGTGACGCCGTTCATGACCAGGGACGCCACGACGGCGATGACGAGTCCGCCGCTGCCGCCGAACCAGTAGCCGACCGCGAGGATCAGCGAGGTGAGCAGGCCGAGCAGCGCGGCGGTCTTGAGACGGTTGTGGTGCACGATCACTCCTTCGGTGCCCGGATCCGCCGGGATCCGTCAACCGGTGACAACAACCCGGTACCCCGCAACCATCCCTCTCATGACTGTGAGTAACCTGAGAACGGCACGCGAAGGCGCCGCGACCGCCCGGAGAAGGACGCCCCGGCTAGACCAGATCGAACAGGAGCTGCGGCGCCAGACCGAGCATGACCGCCACAGCGGTGGCAGCCGCCAGCGCGGTGATGACACTCCGTGACGGCCGACGGGCGGGCACCGGCCCGGCCGGGGAGGCGTACATGGTCGCGGCGACGCGCAGGTAGTAGGCCAGGCCGACGACCGCGTTCACCGCCACCACCAGAGCCAGCCAACCGGACCCGCCCGCCACCAGCGAACGGACCACGGTCACCTTGGCGAACAAGCCGGCCAGCCCCGGCGGTAACCCGGCCAGTCCGACCAGGGCCAACCCGAACGCGGCTCCCGCGAAGCGGTGTCGCCGCGCCACGCCCCGGTACTGCTCGATCGTGCCGCCGTCCGCGCCGTCCGGCCGCAACGCCACCACGCCGGCGAACGCGGCCAGTTCCAGCACCACGAAGAAGACCGCGTACGCCACGGCGGCGGCGTAGGCGGCGGTACGGGCGTCGGCGGTGCGCCCGGCGGCCAGTGCCAGCGCGCCCAGCGGGGCGAGGATGTAGCCGGCCTGGGCCACCGAGGACCAGGCGAGCAGCCGGACCATCCGCCGCTGCCGCAGCGCCACCAGGTTGCCGACGGTCATGGTGAGCGCGGCCAGCAGGGCGAGCACCGGGCCGGTGACGGTCGCCGGCAGCGCGTGTTGGAGCACGGCGAGCAGCGCGACCACCCCGCCGAGCTTCGAGGCGGTCGACAGGTACGCGGCCACCGGCACCGGCGCGCCGTCGTAGGTGGCCGGCGCCCAGGCGTGGAACGGCACCGCCGCCACCTTGAACGCCAACCCGAGCACCACCAGCGTCACCGCGACCGTGGTCAGCGGCAGGTCGAGCAGGTCCGCGCCGTCGGTCAGCGCCGCGCCGAGCGGACGCAGGTGCAACCGGCCGGTGACCGCGTAGAGCAGTGCCGCGCCGAGCAGGGTGACCGTGGTGGCGACCACGCTGACCACGAAGAAGGTCACCGCCGCCTCGGCCCCGGCCAGGCTGCCGCGGCGCAGCCCGACCAGCACGTAGATCGGCAGGGTGAGCGTCTCCAGCGCCACGATCAGGGTGATCAGGTCGCCGGCCGCGCCGAGCACGACACCACCGGTCATCGAGCAGGCGAGGAGGAAGCAGAACTCCCCCACCGGCACCCGCCCGCCGCGCAGCAGCGGACCGGACAGCGCCAGCACGCCGAGGGTGAGCAGGGCGAAGAGCGTCCCGACCAGTCCCGCCCGGTTGTCGGCGACCCAGGAGCAGCCGTCGGCGACGCAGAACGTCCCCCGGTCGCCGTTCGCGCCGACCAGCGCCGCGCCGAGCGCGGTGGCCGTCGCGCCGACCGCGGCGGTCGCCACCGTGGCACGCGGCCGGGCCAGCAGCAGGTCGACCAGGAGCACGAGGACGGCCGTCCCGGCGGCCAGGTATCCGGGCAGCAGCGCCACGTGGTCCACGGACTGCACCACGCTGGTCACGGTGCCAGCCTTTCGTTCGCGACTGCGGGGCTCCGCTCCGCTGCACTCCTCACGCTCACGGGACTCACGGGTGCACCACCTCCAGCAGAGCCGCGACCGGGGCCTCGGCGATCCCGAGCACCAGCGTCGGCGCCAGTCCGATCGCGAGGGCGAGCAGCACCAGCGGGGCCCAGGCGGCGAGTTCCGCCCCGGCGAGGCCCGGGGAGAGGCCCGCCACCGCCGGGCCGGGCCGCCCGTGGGTGACCCGGCGCAGCAACCGCAGCAGGTACGCGGCGGTGAGCGCCCCGCCGACCGCGGCGAGCACGCCGAGCGTGGTCCAGAGCGCCCCGCCGGCTTCGATGGCGGCCACCACGGCGAACGCCTCGCCCCAGAAGCCGGCGAGACCGGGCAGGCCGAGCGAGGCGATCGCGGCGAAGGCGAGCAGCCCGGCGAGACGGGGTGCGGTCTCCCGGAGCCCGGACAGGTCGGCCAGCTCGCCGGTGTGGGTACGGTCCTTGACCGCCCCGGCGAGGAAGAAGAGCAGGCCGGTGATCACGCCGTGCGCGACGTTGCCGATCAGGGCCGCCTGGATGCCGGTGGCGGTGAGCGTGGCGATACCGAGCAGCACGAAGCCCATGTGCCCGACGCTGGAGTACGCGATCAGCCGCTTCAGCTCGTCCTGGGCGAGGCAGACCAGCGAGCCGACGAGGATCGCCGCGACAGCGAGGACGCCGAGCACCGGCGCGGCCCAGCGGGCTCCCTCCGGGGCCACCCCGACGGCGACCCGGACCAGGCCGTACGTGCCCATCTTGAGCAGCACCCCGGCGAGGATCACGCTGCCGACGGTGGGTGCCCGCGTGTGCGCGTCGGGCAGCCAGGAGTGCAGCGGCCAGAGCGGACTCTTCACCGCGAAGGCCAGCCCGAGCAGGGTGAACGCGACGAGCTGGGTGCCCCGGGACAGCTCCGACCCGCCGGTCAGCGCCACGATGTCGGCGGTGCCGGCGGCCGACACCACGACGTACACCCCGACCAGCAGCAGCACCGAGCCGAAGAGGGTGTAGAGGGCGAACTTGCGGGCCGCCGCCCGCGTCTCGCCCCGGTCCGCCGCGTGGCCACGGGGCGTGCCCGCGCCGCCCCAGCCGGCGATGACCGCGTACATGGGCAGCAGGACGACCTCGAAGAAGAGGAAGAAGAGGACCAGGTCGAGGGCGAGGAAGGTGCCGAGGATGCCGACCTCGATCACCAGCAGCAGGGCGACCAGGAGGCTCCCCCGGCCGCCGTCGGGCACCCGCCAGAGGGAGTACCCGCAGCAGAGCAGGGTGAGCAGGGCGGTCAGCACCACCAGCGGATACGAGATGCCGTCCACCCCGAGGTGGAACCGCAGGTCCAGGTCGGGCACCCAGGCCACGTCGAGCCGGTGCCAGGGGAGCACTCCGGGTGTGCTGGGGGTGTACGCCGTCCAGGTGCGGTCGCCGGTGGCGAGCAGCGCCGCCGCGACCAGGGTGAGCGCGGCGGCGGCCGTGCCGGCCGACCGCCCGGCCCGGTCGGGCAGCGCGGCGGCTAGGGCCGCGCCGAGCGCGGGCAGCGCCAGCACCGCCACCAGCAGGAACTGACCGGCCGTCACGCGACACCCCCGAGCCGACCGGGCGGACAGAGCGGGTGGGTCGTCATGCGACACCTCCGACCAGGGCGGCGGCGAGACCGATGAGCAGGACGCCGGCCAGCACCGCCACCGCCGCCCGGGGCAGGGCCGCCCGGTGCAGCGCGGCCAGCGCGCCGCCGAGCCCGGCGGCGGCCCGTCCGCTGCCCTCGACCGCCCCGTCGACCACGCGTTCGTCGCCGGTACGCGCCAGCCGGGCCAGGCCGACGACCGGGCGTACCACCAGGGTGTGCTGGACGTCGTCGAGCCGGAACGCGGCGGCGAACACCGGCCGCAGCGGGCCGAGCGCGGTCGCCGGGTCGGCGGTGGGGTCCCGCCGCCACCGCCACCCGGCGAGCCCCGCCCCGATCAGCAGCAACGCCAACGGCAACAGCAGTTCCGGGCCGAGATGGACCAGCTCCCCGCCGCCGTCGGTTGGGTCCAGCCGATCGGTCAGGGCGGGGGTGAAGCCGGCCAGGCCGAGCAGGGCGGCCGGCACGGCGAGCAGCAGGATCGGCCACCGCATCGCCGCCGGCGGGTCGTGCGGGTGGGCCAGCGGGGCCCGGCTGGTGCCGAGGAACGTGCGCAGCAGCAGCCGGGTGGCGTACCAGGCGGTGACCGCGACGCCGACCAGCCCGGCCAGCCAGACCAGCCAGCCGACCCAGGCCGGGGCCGGTCCGCCGCCGTGCCGGGCGGCGTCCTCGGCGGCCGCGAGCACGCCCTCCTTGCTGAAGAAGCCGGAGAGCGGCGGCACCCCGGCGAGCGCGCCGAGCCCGATCAGGGTGCACCAGAAGGTGACCGGCATCTGCCGGCGCAGCCCGCCCATGCCGGACATCAGCGTGGTGCCGACCGCGTGGATCACCGCACCGGCGGCGAGGAAGAGCAGCGCCTTGAAGGCGGCGTGAGTGAGCAGGTGGAACAGGGCCGCCGAGGAGGAGCCGACGGCCAGCGCGCCGGTCATGTAGCCGATCTGGGAGACCGTGGACCAGGCGAGTACCCGCTTCAGGTCGTCCTGGGCGGTGGCGGCGAACGCGCCGAGCAGCAGCGTGATCGCGCCCATGACGCCGAGCACCGCCAGCGCGACCGGGGCCGCCTCGAACAGCGGGTACAGGCGGGTGACCGCGTACACCCCGGCGGCGACCATGGTGGCGGCGTGGATCAGCGCGGAGATCGGCGTGGGGCCGGCCATCGCGTCCGGCAGCCAGGTGTGCAGCGGGAACTGGGCGCTCTTGCCGGCCACCCCGGCGAGCAGCAGCAGGCAGGCGGCGGTGAGCGTGCCGGTGGCGTGGTCGTGGGCGAGCACGTCGGCGATCCGGAAACTGCCGGCGCTCACCCCGAGCAGGGCGATGCCGAGCAGGAATCCCACGTCGCCGAACCGGGTGACCAGGAACGCCTTCATCGCGGCGGCCGGAGCCTGCGGCAGCCTCCGGTCGTGGGCGATGAGCAGGTAGGAGCAGGCGCCCATCACCTCCCAACCGACCAGCAGCGGGATCAGGTCGCCGGAGACCACCACCAGCAGCATGGCACCGGTGAAGAGGCTGATCTGCGCCGCGTAGGGCGGGTAGCGGTGGTCGACCTCGACGTCGTCGTCCGGGCCCCGCCGCAGGTAGGCCACCGAGTAGACCTGCACCGCGAGCGCGACCGCGGCCACCGCGACCGCGACCAGCGCCGCCGCGCCGTCCAGCCGGACGCCGAGGGTCACCCGCAGGTCGCCCAGCTCGATCCAGGTGCGGGCGTGCTCGGTCGGGCCGTCGATGACGACCAGCAGGGCCACCGCGAGCAGCAGTGTCCCGGCGGCCCCGGCCACCCCGAGGCCGATCGCCACCCGTCGGGCCCGCTGCCCGTGGTCGGCCCGGCCGCGCGGGGAGGGTGCCAGCAGCAGCCCGGTCAGCCCGGCCACCAGCGGTACGGCCGGCAGCAGCGCGCCGAGGGTCTGGACGCGGTTCACCGGGCGACCTCCTCGGGACGGTCGGTCTGCTCGGGGGGCTCGGTCGGCTCGGAGCGGTCGGTCGGCTCGGGGCGCTCGGTGAGCGGGACCCGGTCCACCGCGACGGTGGCCCGCAGCCGGTAGAGCTGGAGCACGATGGCCAGCCCCACGCCGATCTCGGCGGCGGCGAGGACGATCACGAACAGCGCGAAGACCTGCCCGCCGTGCGGCAGGGCGGCCCGGACGGTGGTGTCGGCGGTGACCAGGATCAGGTTGACCGCGTTCAGCATCAGTTCGACGGCCATCAGCACCAGCACGGCGTTGCGCCGGCGCAGCACGCCGTAGACGCCGAGCCCGAAGAGCAGGGCCGCGGTGACGTACGGGATGACCGGCCTCATCGGACGTCCCCGCCCGCCGACCCGTCGGTCCCCGCCTCGGTTCCCGGTCGTTCCCGCGTCGCGCCGTCGTCCCGCCGGTCGGGGGCCGAGCCGATGTCGGGGCGGGAGATGACGACCGCGCCGACCAGGGCGGACAGCAGCAGCACCGAGAGCAGCTCGAACGGGAGCACCCAGCTGCCGAAGATCTCCGCGCCGAGGCGTTCGGCGGTGCCCGCCTCGGGAAGCTCCACCGCCGACCACCGGTACGCGTCGATCAGCAGTGCGCTCAGCCCCAGACCGGTGCCGCCGCCGACCAGGGCGGCCGGCCAACCGGGCCGGTCCAGGTCGTCGGAGGCCCCGATCGGGGCGCGGGTGAGCATCACCGCGAAGAGCAGCAGCACCACCACCGCGCCGACGTAGATCAGCACCTGCACCCAGGCGACCAGTTCCGCGGTGAGCACGAGGTACAGCCCGGCCAGCGCGCCGAGGCAGACCACCAGGTGGAGACCGGCCCGGACCAGGTGTCGCGTGGTCACCACCAGGGCACCCGCGCCGACCGCCACCGCGCCGAGTGCGAGCAGCAGCACGTCCACACCGGTCACTGTCGGGCCCCCTCCGTACCGGCGTCGGGACGGCCCCGGGTCGGCGGGGCGGCGGGGGCGGACCCGGCGGCGGCCTTGCGCGCGGCCGTCGTCTCCTCCTTGGACGGCTCCCCGTTCGGGTCGTGCGCGGGCGGCGGCGGGACCGTCGCCATCCACTGCCCGAGGTGCTCCTTGTCGTGCAGGAGGTTCCGGATGTCGTATTCGGCGTACTCGAACTCCGGCGACCAGTAGAGGGCGTCGAACGGGCAGACCTCGACGCAGATGCCGCAGTACATGCAGAGCGAGAAGTCGATGTCGAAACGGTCGAGCACGTTGCGCTGGCGGGGGCGGGCCGCACCGGGAACGGCCACCTCCTCCTTGTGCGAGTCGATGTAGATGCACCAGTCCGGGCACTCCCGGGCGCAGAGCATGCAGACCGTGCAGTTCTCGGCCAGCAGGGCGATCACCCCACGGGACCGGGGCGGCAGGTCGGGGGCCACGTCCGGGTACTGCTGGGTGGTCGAGCGGCGGGTCATCGTCTTCAGCGTGACCGCCAGTCCCTTCGCCAGTCCGCTTCCGGGCACACCGCTGTCACTCATGCCGTCATCCTGCCCTGTGTCCCCGGCGTGCGCGACCACCACCCGGCAGTTGCCGGCGGTACCGTGACCGGTGGGGAGAACGACGCACCGGGAAGCACCGCGAAAGGACAGCCCGATGACCGCCGCGCTGCAGAACGACGTTCCGCCCGAGGGCGGCTGGACGACCGACGATCTGGACGCGCTACCCGACGACGGGCGTCGCCGTGAACTGCTCGATGGAGTGTTGCTCGTGTCCCCCTCCCCCACCCGGCTCCACCAGACCATCGCCATGCGGCTCGGTGTCGCGCTCGAAGAGGCGTGTCCCGACGAGTACGACGTGACCCAGGCCGTGGAGGTCAGGCTCAGCCGCTCCCGGTCCTTCATCCCGGACGTGCTGGTCACCACCGCCGAGGCCGCCGCCGGCAACCCCGCCCACTACGCGCCGCACGAGGTGGTACTGGCGGTGGAGATCGTCTCGCCGAGCACCCGCTCGATCGACCGGGTGCTGAAGCCGGCGCTCTACGCCCAGGCCGGCATCCCGTACTACTGGCGGGTCGAGGTGGAGGGCGACGAGATCGTGGTCTACACGTCCCGGATCGACCCGGTGGACGAGGTCTACACCGAGACCGGGCGCTGGACGAAGGTCGTCGACACCGGGGAGCCCTTCCCGGTGAACCTGCCGATCGCCCGGATCACGCCCCGGGGCCGGTGACCGGCGGCAGCACCTCCACACCGAGTTGCAGCAGGAGCTGGAACAGCTCGTTGACGCTCCACACGTCGACGATCCGGCCGTGCGGGTCGAACCGCAGGAAGCTCGCCCCGGAGTAGCTGACCACCTGCCCGGTCGGCGGTACCGGCCCGAACTGCCCGGTCTGGGTGCCGGCGGCTCGCCACCGCACCGCGACCCGGTCGCCACCGGCCGCCACGTCCACGATCTTGTAACGAAGGTCGGGGAAGGCCGCCCGGCGGTCCCGGTGCCAGGCCAGCGTCGCCGCCGGGCCGGTCCCGCCCAGCCCCGGACACTCCGGCCCGATGAGGTCGTACGCCGTCTCCTCCCGGCCGCCGTTCCAGACGTCGGTGACGAGGCGACGGGCCAGGGCCTCCAGGTCGGTCACCCGGCGAGCCTAGCCCGCGCCGACGGAGGGACAGCCGGGCCGCCGGATGGTCGAGGTACAGCCGGTCGGCCGCTGCGACAAGTCGGTGGGCCGGCCGTTGGAAGATCGGACATGATGGGAGACGGCAGACGATCTGGCGCACCGCGAGGGGGCGACGTGAGCGACACCGGCAGCAGCTCGGCGACGAGCGACGACGAGGTCCTGCAGCGGACCGGGGGCAAGTACGTCGAGCCCGGAGGTGAGTTCACCCGCGACCAGCGCTACATCGCCACCCGGATCACCGCCGACGGGCGGGACGGCTATCCGGTGGAGCCCGGCCGGTACCGCCTGGCGGTGAGTCGGGCCTGCCCGTGGGCGAACCGGCTGATCATCGTCCGGCGGCTGCTCGGCCTGGAGGGGTCCATCTCGATGGCGGTGGCCGGTCCCACCCACGACAAGCGGAGCTGGACCTTCGACCTGGACCCGGACGGCCGGGACCCGGTGCTCGGCGTCGAACGACTGGCCGAGTCCTACTTCAAGCGCTTCCCCGGGTACGACCGGGGCATCACCGTGCCGGCGTTCGTGGACGAGCCGACCGGGCAGGTGGTCACCAACGACTACGCGCAGATGAGCCTGGACCTGTCGACGGAGTGGACCGCGCACCACCGGCCGGGCGCGCCGGAGCTCTACCCGGACCGGTTGCGCGCCGAGATCGACGAGGTCAACGCGCTGGTGTTCAAGGACGTCAACAACGGCGTCTACCGGTGTGGTTTCGCCGGCAGCCAGGAGGCGTACGAGCGGGCGTACCGCCGTCTCTTCGACCGGCTGGACTGGTTGAGCGAACGGCTGGCCGGCCAGCGCTACCTCGTCGGCGACACCATCACCGAGGCGGACGTGCGGCTGTTCACCACGCTGGTCCGCTTCGACCCGGTCTACCACGGCCACTTCAAGTGCAACCGGCAGAAGCTGTCCGAGATGCCGGTGCTCTGGGCGTACGCGCGGGACCTGTTCCAGACTCCCGGCTTCGGCGACACCATCGACTTCGACCACATCAAGCGGCACTACTACGAGGTGCACCGGGACATCAACCCGACCGGGGTGGTGCCGCTCGGCCCGGACCTGTCGAACTGGCTCACCCCGCACGGCCGGGAGGCCCTCGGTGGCCGGCCCTTCGGCGACGGCAGCGCCCCGCCGCCACCCCCGCCGGCCGAGCGGGTCGACCCCGCCCACACCCCGCTGGGCTGACCCCGGCCCTGGGTGCCCGCCCGTCCCGCCCGCCCGTCCCGCCCGGCAGTCCGGGTGGGGCGGGCGGTTCGGCAGGCATCCGGAACACGCAAGGACATCGACATTCCTCGCTCATTAACATAACGTTCAATCGAACCTGATCGAATTGTTGGCGATTCGGCCGACTCACGCCGGCCGACGTCCGGACACAGTGTCCACTGTGGACGAGGACTCCTGAGGAGGATCGAACCTTGCGGAAGTCAGGTGGCAGAACGGTACGCCGGGGCGTACTGGCCGGCATGGTCGCCGGTGCGCTCGTGGCCGCCATCGCCGCTCCGGCGGCGGCGGCCCCGCGTACGGCGACACCGGAGCGGCCCGTGCCCGCCCCGTTGCGGGCGGGCGGGCCGGAGGCCGCGCCGGACCGGTACATCGTGGTGCTCTCCGACTCACCGGCCGGCACCGACCGTGCCGCACGGACCGCACAGGCGCGCGTCGCCTCCGTCGCGGAGCGGGCCGGCGGCACCGTGCTGACCCGCTACACGCAGGTCCTCGACGGGTACGCGGCCCACCTGCCCCCGGCCGCCCTCGCCGCGGTGCGCAACGACCCCGCCGTGGCGTACGTCGAACGGGACACCCGCATCCGGGGCGGTCTGACCAGCGACGTGTCGACGCAGGCCACGCAGCCGAACCCGCCGTCGTGGGGGCTGGACCGCATCGACCAGCACTACCTGCCGCTGAACAACAGCTTCGGGTACACCTCGACCGGCTCCGGCGTCACGGTCTACGTGGTCGACTCCGGCATCCGGGCCACGCACGTCGACTTCGGCACCCGGGCCAGCGGGGTCTACGACGCGGTCGGCGACGGCAACGGCACCAACGACTGCCACGGTCACGGTACGCACGTGGCCGGCACCGTCGGCGGCGCGACGTACGGCGTCGCCAAGTCCGTGACCATCAAGGCGGTACGGGTCCTCCAGTGCGACAACACCGGCTGGACCTCGGACCTGATCGAGGGCATCGACTGGATCGCCGCCAACCACGACCCGGTCTCGGTGGCGAACTTCAGCCTCCAGGGCTACGGCACCACGCCGAACACCGCCGTGGAGAACCTGATCGACGAGGGCGTGCACGCGGTCTTCATCGCCAACAACTTCAACACCGACGCCTGCACGAACGGCCCGCGCTCGGCCCGGGGAGTCACGGTCGCCGCGACCGACTCCTCCGACACCCGGGCCTCGTTCTCCAGCTACGGCACGTGCGTCGACATCTTCGCCCCCGGCGTGAGCATCACGTCGGCCGGCATCGCCTCGAACACCGCGGTCGCCTCCGGCTGGTCCGGCACCTCGATGGCGGCGCCCCACGTCGCCGGGTGGCTGGCCCGGTACCGACAGCTCAACCCCACGGCCACGATCGCGACGGCCAAGAGCGCGTTGATCGCCGCCGCCACCACGGGCGTCGTGATCAACCCGGGCACCGGCTCACCGAACCGTCTGCTCTACGCCGCTCCATGACCGGGCCGTCCGGACGGGCCCAGACCCGCCCGGCCGGCTGCCGGTGAGTTGGCAGGGGGTGCCCCGCCGCCGCGAGAAGCGGTGGAGGGGTGCCCCCTTCTGCCTACCGAGGGGCGTGAGCGGGCGTCCCGGCTACGTCGCCACGCGGACGGCGGCGGTCAGGACGAGCTGGCCGAGCGCGACCGGCACGAGGACCAGCCAGCAGAGGCGCTGGAGCTGGTCCTCGCGGAGCCGGGGGTACGACACCCGCAGCCAGATGATCACGAACGAGACGGCGAAGACCTTCAGCAGCGTCCAGAGCCAGCCGAGGTACTCGTCGCCGAAGGGGCCCTGCCAGCCGCCGAGGAAGAGCACGGTGGTCAGCGCGGCGATCACCACGATGCCGACGTACTCGGCGAGGAGGAAGAAGGCGAACCGCAGGCCGGTGTACTCGGTCATGTAGCCGAAGACCAGTTCGGAGTCGGCGATCGGCATGTCGAACGGGGGCCGCCGGATCTCGGCGAGCCCGGCGACGAAGAACACCACCATCGCGGGGGCCTGCCAGAGCAGCCACCACGGCTGCCACGCCTCGACGATGCCGGGCAGGCTGAGCGTGCCGGCCGCCATCGCCACCGACGCGGCGGCCAGCACCAGGGGCAGCTCGTAGCCGAGCAGCTGGGCCGCGCCGCGCAGGCCGCCGAGGAGGCTGTACTTGTTGGCCGACGCCCAGGCCGACATGAGCACCGCGACCACGCCGACCCCGACCACGGCCAGGACGAAGAAGAGACCGATGTCCAGCGGTTGCCCGACCAGGTCGCCGGGACCGAGCGGGATCACCAGCAGGGCGAGCAGGTACGGCACCAGCGCCACCGCCGGGGCCAGCCGGAACACCGGCCGGTCCGCCTCACGCGGGGTGATGTCCTCCTTCTGCACGAACTTGATGCCGTCGGCGACGAGCTGGGCCCAGCCGTGGAAGCCACCGGCGTACATCGGGCCGAGCCGGCCCTGCATGTGCGCCATCACCTTGTGCTCGGCCTGCCCCACGACCAGCGGCAGGACCAGGAAGGCGGCGAGCACCCCGACCACCCGCAGGGTCAGCTCCAGCCAGAGCGGCATCAGACCGTACCCCCGCCGTCGCCGTCACCGGGCGCGGACCGCGGCGGTCGGTCACCGGGGGTGGGCCGCTGCGGCCGGTCGGTCGGGGGCCGGCGGGCCGGGCGGGCCGGCGTGCCGCCGCGCGGCCCCTCACCGACACCGCCGGCACCGGCCGGGGTCGGCGTGGAGCCCCACTCCCCCGGTGCGGGCACGCCCGGCGGGCGGACGGCCCGGCGGCCACCGCCGGCCACCGACTCGCCCGGTTCCTTCGCCCCCGGCCACGGTTTCGCCACCCGGGAGGCGAGCACGAACTCCTTACGCAGCGGATGCCCCTCGAACTGCGGCGGCAGCAGCAGCGGACGGAGCCCCTCGTGTCCGGCGAACGCGATGCCGAACATCTCGTGCGTCTCCCGCTCGTGCCAGGCCGCGCCGGGGTAGACGTCCACCACCGACGCCACCTCGGCGGCCTCCCGGGGCACCCGGGTGCGCAGCAGGATCCCGTGCCGGTGTGTGGTCGACCAGAGGTGGGCCACCACGTCGAAGCCGGCGTCCAACTCGTCGACGGCGGAGAGCCAATCGAAGAAGTCGCAGGCCAGGTCGGCGTCGTCCCGCGCCGCGCGCAGCGCGTCCCGCCAGCGGGCCGGTGGCATGTCGACGGTCGCGCGCGCGTACGCCTGGCCGCCGGAGACACCCGCGACCGCCGCCTCGTCCGCGACCAGCTCGACCAGCCGCCGCCCGACCCCCTCCGCCTCCATGCCCCGATCCTATGGCCCACTCGACCCTGGCACCCGCCCCCATCCTCCGATCATGAAGATGGCGGCGCTCCGGGCCGCGCGCCGCGTCGCCGACTCCATGGTCAACTGCGGTAACGCGGTGTGCACGGGGGTGGGAACGGGGAGGATCGGGTGGTGCGGGCGATAACGGTGGCACCGGGGGTGGCGGACTCCCTGCGGCTGGACGAGGCCTGGCCGGAACCGCATCCCGAGGAGGGGGCGATCCTGGTCGAGGCGCTCGCCGTGGGCATCTGCGGCACCGACCACGAGATCATCGCCGGGGAGTTCGGCGAGGCGCCCCCGGACGCCGACCGCCTGGTGCTCGGGCACGAGTCGCTGGGCCGGGTGCTGGAGGACCCGACCGGCACCCTGCGCCCTGGTGACCTGGTCGCCGGGATCGTCCGCCGCCCCGACCCGGTGCCCTGCGCCAACTGCGCGGTCGACGAGTGGGACATGTGCCGCAACGGCCGCTACACCGAGCACGGCATCAAGGAGCTGCCCGGCTTCGCCCGGGACCGCTGGCGCATCTCCCCGAAGTTCGCCATCGGCCTGGATCCCGACCTGGCCCACGTCGGGGTACTCCTCGAACCGGCCAGCGTGGTGGCCAAGGCGTGGGACCACATCGACCGGATCGGCCAGCGGGCCGAGTGGCAGCCGCAGACCGTGCTGGTCGCCGGGGCCGGGCCGATCGGCCTGCTCGCCGCGCTGCTGGCCAGCCAGCGGGGGCTGACCGTACACGTGCTGGACCGCACCCCGAGCGGACCGAAACCCGCGCTGGTGGCGGCGCTCGGCGCGACGTACCACACGAGCACGGTCAACGAGCTGGACTTCGCACCCGACATCACCGTGGAGTGCACCGGTGCCCCGACCGTGGTGCTGGACGTGATGTGCAAGGCCGCCCCGATCGGCATCGTCTGCCTCACCGGCGTCTCCAGCGGTGGGCGCATCATCGACTTCGACGCGGGCGCGCTGAACCGGACCCTGGTGCTGGAGAACAACGTCGTCTTCGGCTCGGTCAACGCCAACCGCCGACACTGGGAGCTGGCCGCTGCGGCCCTCGGCCGGGCCGACCCGTCCTGGCTCGACAGCCTGGTCACCCGCCGGCTCCCGGTCGAGGCGTACGCCGAGGCGTACCACCCCGGCCTGGAGGACATCAAGGTGGTGCTGGAGTTCGCCCGCTGACCCGACCGGGCCGCCCGGGTCGGGTCGGCGGAGCAGGCCGGGTCAGCGGAGCGGGGTCAGCGGCCGGGCACCTCAGAGGCCGGGCAGCTGGCCGTTGCGGAACAGGTCGACGAAGAGCTGGTGGTCCTGGCGGGCCTGGAGGCCGTACGTGTGGGCGAACTCCACCAGGTGCGTCACGAAACCCTGCTCGTCGGCGTCGACCACGGCGACGATCGCCTCCTCGGTGGAGTAGTCGACCAGGTCGTGGCTGGACTCGTCGTCGGCGACCGAGTGCATCCGGGCGACCGCCCGACCCAGGTCGGCGATCACCCCGGCCAGTTCCTCCGGCTCGTTGACGTCGGCCCAGTCCAGGTCGGCGGCGTACGGGGAGACCTCGGCGACCAGCTGGCCCACCCCGTTCAGCTCGGTGAAGCCCAGCCACGGGTCGGCGTGTGCCTGGAGTGCCCGCTGCGACTCGGCCGTCCGGTGCCCCTGGTGCCGGAAGTAGCCACGGACGCCCTCGTCGTCGATGTGCCGGGCCACGGCGGGCACCTGGGCCTGCTTCATGTAGATGACGACGTCGTTCTCCAGCGCCTGGGTGTGCCCCTCCAGCAGGAGGTTGTACGACGGCAGGCCGGCCGAGCCGATGCCCACGCCCTTGCGCAGCACCACGTCCTTGACCTGGGCGGCGACCGGGCGCAGCCGGGCACTGGAGGCGGGCAACGTGTCCAGGTAGCGGTGGAACGACTGGCAGACCGCCTCCCGGGTCACCTCGTCGACCTCGTAGACCCCGTCGCCGAGGGAGAAGCGGCGCTCGTAGTTGTCGACGGTGGTCTGCGCGGCGAGCAGGTCGACCCGGGTGTTCAGCCGGGCCTGCTGGAGCACCCGGCGCAGCACGCCGTCCGCGTTGTCCAGGGTGATCGAGCCGATCGCGTCGTCCCCGCCGTGCGCGATGGCCCGCAGCTCGGTGAGGTACGACCGGGCGAAGGCCTGCACCAGGCCGCTGATCACCTGGTCGGAGAGGGCCTTGGCGTACCCGATCAGCGCCACGCTCGCCACGAACCGCTTCAGGTCCCAGGAGAAGGGGCCGACGTACGCCTCGTCGAAGTCGTTGACGTTGAACACCAGCTGCCCGGAGGCGTTCATGTAGGTGCCGAAGTTCTCCGCGTGCAGGTCACCGTGGATCCACACCCGGCTGGTCCGCTCGTCGAGGAAGCGGTCGTCGGCGTACGCGCCGACCTGGTCGGCGTAGAAGAGCGAGGCGCTGCCCCGGTAGAAGGCGAACGGCGAGGCGGCCATCTTGCGGAACTTACGACGGAAGGCCGCCGGGTCGAGGGCCATCGACGGCCCGAACTCCTCGATCAGGACGTCGACGATGTGCGCGGAACGGCGGTCCAGGGTCTGGCTCATGGACGCTCACGCTAGTCCCCGACCACCACGACTTGATCTTCGCCTGCCGACCGGAACGGCGTGCCTGGTCACCCGTTCCGAGGACGGACGGTTCAGTCGGCGGTGGGCGGGCGGACCACCGGTGCGGTGAGCGACTCGACCGGGCGGGACGGCGACGCGGCACCCGGCGACGGGGCGTCCGCCGGGGAGGCCAGCGGGTCCGGGCGCGGAACCCCGCCGAGCCCGGACTGCTCGGCGGCGATCTTCTCCTGGAGGCGCAGGATGCCGTGCAGCAGCGCCTCCGGCCGGGGCGGGCAGCCGGGCACGTAGACGTCGACCGGGATGAGCTGGTCGACCCCCTTCGTCACCGAGTACGAGTCCCAGTACGGCCCACCGCAGTTCGAGCAGGCGCCGAAGGAGATGACGTACTTCGGCTCGGGCATCTGGTCGTAGAGACGCTTGATCGCCGGGGCCATCTTGTCGGTGACCGTGCCGGAGACCACCATCAGGTCGGCCTGGCGGGGGCCGTGCGCGAAGGGGATCACACCGAGCCGCATGAAGTCGTGCCGTCCCATGCTGGTCGCGATGAACTCGATCGCGCAGCAGGCCAGCCCGAAGTTGAAGACCCAGAGCGAGTAGCGGCGGCCCCAGTTGAGCACGAACCGGATCGGCTCACCGAGCACTCCCGGTAGCTGCACCCCGACCTCCTCCCGTCGCCCCGACCAACAGTCAACCACAGCGTCCCGGGAGCACCCGGGATCAGTAGGTGGGGCGTTGGAGCAGGCTGACGAACTCGACCAGCAGCCGCTCGCGCAGGGCCGGCTGGGCAGCGTCGAGCAGCGTGTTCACCGTGGCCGTCCGGTCCGGCAGGCCCCCGGCCCCGCCCAGGCCGAGCCCTTCGGCGAGACCCGCCACCAGCTCGGGAGTGAGCGCGTCCGGGCTGAGCCCGGCGGCCAGGCTGAGCAGTTCCGCCGGCAGGCGGACCGGACCCGTGGCGCGGGCCGCCGCGACCGCGTCGGCGAGGTCCGGGCCGAACTCGGTGACCTTCGGGGCCACCGAGGCGGTGACGGTCAGGTGGACGCTCGCCGGCAGGTCGCCGTACGCCATCTGGGGTTGGGTGTGCCAGCCCCGCACGGTCAGCTCGTCGACCAGGACGAAGAGGTCGAGTCCGGGGTCGGTGCTGGTGAAGCAGACGACGGTGGTCTCCGGCTCGGCCATCAGCCGCAGCCCCTCGGTGGCCCGCACCGACGCCGCCAGGTGGCGGACCGCCTCGACGGTACGGCCGGCCAGCTCGACGTAGCCGGCGTCGCCGATGTGTCGCAGGGTGGCGTAGGCGGCGGCGATCGGTCCACCGGAACGGGTGGAGGCGATCACCGGGTTGATCATCGTGTAGCCGGGCCAGTCGGCGAAGGCGAAGTACTGGGGGGCGCGCAGCGCCGGGTCCCGGTGCAGCAGCACCGACACCCCCTTCGGGGCGTACGCGTACTTGTGCAGGTCCACCGAGATCGAGGTGACCCCGGGCACGGAGAGGTCGAACCGGGGCACCGGCCAGCCGAGCCGACGCAGGTACGGCAGGGTCCAGCCGCCGAAGCAGGCGTCCACGTGGCAGCGCACCCCGGACCGGGCGGCCACCGCCGCGATCTGCTCCACCGGATCGACCACCCCGTGCGCGTAGGAGGGCGCGGAGCAGGCCACCAGCACGGTCTCGGGCCGGACAGCGGCGGCCACGTCGGCGACCTCCGGCCGCAGCGTCCGGGGGGAGACGGGCACCGCGTCGAGCGCCACCCGCAGGTAGTGCGCCGCCTTGGCGAAGGCCGCGTGCGCGCTGACCGGCACCACGATCCGGGGTTCGGCGATGTCGGGGCGGGCGTCCCGGGCGGCCTTCACCGCCAGGATCAGCGACTCGGTACCCCCGCTGGTGACACTTCCGACCGCCTCCGGGGCGGCCGTGCCGGGCCCGCCGCCGAGCAGCTTCACCGCCGCCCCGACCAGCGCGTTCTCCATCGCCAGCAGGGACGGGAAGGCGGTCGGGTCGAGTCCGTTGACGTGCGCGCTGCCCGCGTGGGCGGCGCTGGTCAGCTCGTCCAGACCGGGGACCGCCGGGTCGTAGACGTAGGCGAAGAGACGTCCGCCGTGGGTGGGGCGGTCGGCGGCGCGC
This sequence comes from Micromonospora sp. NPDC050187, assembly GCF_044459745.1. Lineage (NCBI taxonomy): Bacteria > Bacillati > Actinomycetota > Actinomycetes > Micromonosporales > Micromonosporaceae > Micromonospora > Micromonospora sp. NPDC050187. The sequence goes on along the minus strand of NZ_JBITJH010000008.1, from coordinate 45,297 downwards.
AGTGCCCGGATCTCGGCGAGCACCTGCTCCGCCGGTACGCCCCGCGCCGGCAACGCCGACGGCACCCCGTCCGCCGGACCGGTCGGATCCGCGCCCTCCGGGTTGCTCGGAGCCGTCCTGAGGTCGTCGGTCATCGGTTGGTGGTCCCCTTCTGTACGCGGTCGGCGGCTCGGTCGGCGGCCCGCTCGGCGGTGGCGAGCCGCTCGGCGGTCAGGTCGTAGCGACGCAGCAGCAGCACGACCGGGCCGACCAGCAGCGCCGGCAGTACGGTGAAGCCGAGCAGCACACCGAGGCGGGCGGTGTCGGACTGGGCCGCCGCCGAGCCGGTCGCCGAGGAGACGTATCCGGAGAGCTGGAGCACCAGCCCGTAGATGCCGGGACCGAGGGCCAGTCCGAAGGTCTCCCCCGCCGTCCAGAGTCCGGTGAACACGCCGGCCTGGCGGCGGCCGGTGCGCGCGGTGTCGTACGCGATGCAGTCGGGCAGCATGGCCAGCGCGAAGACCTGCTGCCCGGCGTAGCCGCACCCGATCGCCGCGACCAGCGGGTAGACCACGGCCGGGGGCAGCACCGGCGCGGCGGCCAGCGCCAGCGCGCCGGCCGCGAAGAGCACCGACGCGGCGACCAGTGCCGCACGCTTGCCCACCCGCGCGCCGACCCGGGTCCACAGCGGCATGACCAGCAGGGCGGGGCCGACGAAGCAGGCGAACAGCAGGGTCGGCCCGGTCTCCGGCTCGACGAGGATCTGGTCGGCGAAGTAGTTGACCCCGGCGAGAATGGTCGCCACCCCGGCCGACTGCACCACGAAGCAGATCAGCAGCACCCGGAACGGGCGGTTGCGGCCGGCGACGGCGAGCTGCGCACGCAGGGTCGGCTCGCTCTCCCCGACCTCGCCGGCCGGGGCACCGCGGGTGCCGAGGAACGCGCCGAGCGCACCGGCCACGATCAGGGCTGCGACGAACAACCCCATCCAGCGATGCCCGGGCACGCCGTCCCCACCGGCGGTGACCACCAGCGGCGCGACCGCACCGGACACCAGGATGGCCACCGCCAGGACGGCGATCCGCCAGCTCATCAGCCGGGTCCGTTCGGCGTAGTCGCCGGTCAACTCGGCCGGCATCGCCACGTACGGCACCTGGAAGAAGGCGAACGCGGTCGCGGTGGCCAGGAAGGCGACGGCGACGTACACCGCGGCGGCCGGGCCGGTGCCGAACGGCGCGGCGAAGATCGCGGCGAACAGCACGGCGAGGGCGATCCCGGCGAGGAGCAGGTACGGCCGGCGCGCGCCCCAGCGGGAGCGGGTCCGGTCGGAGATCCGCCCGGCGACCGGGTTGACCAGCACGTCCCACGCCTTGGGCAGGAGCACCAGCAGGGCGGCCAGACCGGCCGCGACGCCCAGGGTGTCGGTGAGGTACGGCAGCAGCAACAACCCCGGGACCGTGCCGAAGGCCCCGGTCGCCAGGGAACCGAGGGCATAGCCGAGGTGCACCCGACGGGGCAGCTCAGCCGGCGACGCACTCATGGAGCCGAATGGTACTCACATTGTGTCCGCCGTCACGTCCTCGGGTGGAGGCGGGCGGGGCTGGAGCAGCACGGCTGGAGCGCTCAGTGCTCCGGCTGCCAGTCGGCGGCGGTCATGTCCACCCGGTCGCCGCGCAGCGGGGTGCCCTCGGCGCGCAGCCGGGCCCGTGCCTCCCGCTCGTGGCCGGGTGGGAGGCGGCCCGCCGCGTTGACGACCCGGTGCCAGGGCACCCCACCGCCGTGCCGGGCCATGATCGATCCGACCAGTCGGGCCGAGGCGCGACCGCTGCGCTCGGCCAGCGCGTCGGCGACCCCGCCGTACGACATCACCCGCCCCGGGGGGATCCGCTCGACCAGATCCAGCACCGCCTCGACGTACTCCTCGGGTGTCATGGCCAGCCACGATATGGGAACGGCGGCGGGCGGAGCAGGACCGACCACGCAGAATGGGCGGGTGCGCGAAGCAGTGACCACAGCCCGACGCGTCGTCGTCAAGATCGGTTCCTCCTCCCTGACCACGGCCGGCGGGGGGCTGGACGAGACCCGCGTGACGGATCTGGTGGACGCCCTCGCCACTCTGGTCGGGCACGGCCGTGAGGTGGTCCTGGTCTCCTCCGGCGCGATCGCCGCCGGGCTGGCCCCGCTCGGCCTGCCCCGCCGTCCCCGCGACCTGGCCACCCAGCAGGCCGCCGCGAGCGTCGGGCAGGGCCTGCTGATCGGCCGGTACGCGGCCAGCTTCGCCCGGCACGGGCTGACCGTCGGACAGGTGCTACTCACCGTCGACGACGTCACCCGCCGGGCGCACTACCGCAACGCGTACCGGACCCTGCGCAAGCTGCTCGACCTGCGGGCGGTGCCGATCGTCAACGAGAACGACACGGTGGCCACCGAGGAGATCAGGTTCGGCGACAACGACCGGCTCGCCGCGCTGGTGGCCGCGCTGGTCCACGCCGACCTGCTGGTGCTCCTCTCCGACGTCGACGCGCTCTGGACCGGTGATCCGGCCCGCCCGGAGTCGACCCGGATCACCGAGGTCCACGGTGAGGGGGACCTCGCCGGGGTGGAGATCGGCGGGGCGGGCCGGGCCGGGGTGGGCACCGGCGGCATGGTGACCAAGGTCGAGGCGGCCCGGATCGCCACCGGCTTCGGCATCCCGGTGGTGCTCACCGCCGCGCCGCTGGCCGCCGCCGCGCTGGCCGGCGAGCCGGTCGGCACCTTCTTCCACCCGGTACGCCGGCGGCCCACCGCCCGCCTCTTCTGGCTCGCCCACGCCACCTCCCCCCGGGGCCGCCTGCATCTCGACCCGGGTGCGGTCCAGGCCGTGGTGGGCCGACGCAAGTCCCTGCTCCCGGCCGGCATCACCGCCGTCGACGGCGCGTTCACCGCCGGGGATCCGGTGGACCTCGTCGACGCCGGGGGCGCGCCGGTCGCCCGGGGGCTGGTCAACTACGACGCGGTGGAACTGCCCGGCCTGCTCGGACGCTCCACCTCCGAACTCGCCGCGGCGCTCGGCCCGGCGTACGAGCGTGAGGTGGTCCACCGCGACGACCTGGTGTTGCTGTGACGGCGGGTGCGCCGGGGTGAGGTGGTTGCAGGGGTCCCCTGCTACGCAAAAAGCGGTAACAGGGGACCCCTCCTAACAGGAAGGTGAAAGATGAGCGTTACCGAGCAGGCCCGTCGGGCGCGGGAGGCGGCGGGGGCGTTGGCCGTGGCGACGCGTACCGCGAAGGACGCCGCCCTGCATGCGATGGCCGACGCGCTGGTGGCGCGTACGCGTGAGATCCTGACCGCGAACGCGGCGGACCTGGCGGCCGGGCGGGAGGCCGGGCTGAGCGCGGCCGTGCTGGACCGGCTGGCGCTGGACGCGGGGCGGGTGGCCGGGATCGCCGACGCGCTGCGGCAGATGGCCGCGCTGCCCGACCCGGTCGGTGAGGTGGTGCGTGGCTCGACGCTGCCGAACGGGTTGGAGCTGCGGCAGATCCGGGTGCCGTTCGGGGTGGTCGGAATCATCTACGAGGCCCGCCCGAACGTCACCGTCGACGCCGCCGGCATCTGTCTGAAGTCCGGCAACGCGGCGCTGCTGCGCGGGTCGTCCTCGGCGGCGCACTCGAACGCGGCGCTGGTGGCGGTGCTGCGGGACGCGGTCGCCTCGGCCGGCCTGCCGGCGGACGCGGTGCAGCTGCTCGACGCCACCTCACGCGACTCGGTCAAGGAGCTGATGCGGGCCCGGGGCCTGGTGGACGTCCTGATCCCGCGCGGCGGGGCGTCGCTGATCCGCACCGTGGTCGAGGAGTCGACGGTGCCGGTGATCGAGACCGGGGTGGGCAACTGCCACGTCTACGTGGACGCCGCCGCCGACCTGGCGAAGGCGGTCGCAATCACTCTGAACGCCAAGACGCAGCGCCTCTCCACCTGCAACACCGCCGAGTCGCTGCTGGTACACGCCGACGTCGCGGACGCCTTCCTGCCGGCGGTGCTGGCCGCGTTCGCCGAGGCCGGGGTGACCGTGCACGGCGACGCGCGGGTGGCCGCGTACTCGGCCGCGGTGGTGCCCGCCACCGACGAGGACTTCGCCACCGAGTACCTGTCGGCGGACATCTCGGCCGCCGTCGTCGGCTCGCTGGACGCGGCGGTCGCGCACATCCGGCGGTACGGCAGCGGCCACACCGAGGCGATCGTCACCGACTCGCAGGCGGCGGCCCGGGAGTTCGTGGCCCGGGTGGACTCGGCGGCGGTGATGGTGAACGCCTCGACCCGGTTCACCGACGGCGGCGAGTTCGGCTTCGGCGCGGAGATCGGCATCTCCACCCAGAAGCTGCACGCCCGGGGACCGATGGGCCTGCCCGAGCTGACCAGCACGAAGTACGTGGTCACCGGCGACGGCCACCTGCGCGGCTGACCGTGCTCCCGGTCGGGGTCGGCGGTGCGTCCGCTCCCGACCGGGAACAGCCGACGTTCCGGAGCCCGGGCCGGCGGCCCGAAGCGCGGTGACGGTGGTTGCGGCGGCGAAGCGGCGGTGGCGGCGGACAGGGCAGGGAACAGAGCGCAGGGCGCGGACCCCGGCCTCACCGAGCGTGTCCGGCTAATGGACACGCCGACACGGACTATCGGATTCCCGACACCCAATCACGGGGAAAAATGATCACATGTCTTCATGATCACCCCCACTCCCCTCATGCAACTCGTGACCGGTTACTGGTCGTTCAAGACCCTTGCCGCCGCCGTCGAACTCGACCTGTTCGGGCGGCTGGCCGGAGGGCGGGTGGTCACCCGGGAGGACGCCGAGAAGGAGTTCGGCCTTCCCGAGCGTCCGGCGGACCTGCTGCTCGCCGCGTGCGCCTCCCTCGGCCTGCTGGAGAAGGCCGGCGACGGCTACCGCAACACCGCGCTGACCGAGGAGTTCCTCGTCCCGGGTCGGCCGCACTACTTCGGCGGCCAGGTGCGCTACTGCGACGAGCGCACCTACCTGCCCTACCACCGTCTCGGCGAGGCGCTGCGCACCGACCGGCCGTTGACCTGGGACCCGGAGACGCAGGATTCGCTGTTCACCACCGCCGACCCGGAAATGCTGGCGCTGTTCTGGGAGGCGATGTACTCCACCTCGGCCTTCACCGCACGGGCGCTCGGTGAGGCGTACGACTTCGGCACGCGCCAGCGGCTGCTCGACGTCGGTGGCGGGGCCGGGGCCTTCCCGATCGAGCTGTGCCGGCAATACCCGGAGCTGCGGGCCACCATCTTCGACCTGCCGCACGTCACGGCCAAGGCGGAGGAGAAGATTGCCGCCGTCGGGCTCGCCGACCGGATCGGCACGGCCAGCGGGAACTTCCTCACCGACCGGGCGCTGCCGACCGGCCACGACGTAATCCTGTTGAGCATGATCCTGCACGACTGGAACGAGGCGCAGAACCGGTCGATTCTGGACAAGTGTTACGAAGCGCTGCCCTCCGGCGGTGCGATCGTCATCTGCGAGCTGCTGCTCAACGACGAGCGGACCGGCCCACCGGCAGCGGCCCTGATGGGTATGACCATGCTCGTCGAGACCGAGGGCGGCCGGAACTACTCCGGCGCCGAGTACGCCGCCTGGCTGACCGATGCCGGCTTCACCGACGTACGGACGATCACGTTCGACGCGCCGGGGGCCAACGGCGCGGTGGTGGCCCGCCGCCCCTGAGCCGGTCGCGTCCGAGGTCTGAGCAGGGGTCCCCTGTTACCGCCTGGTGCGTAGCAGGGGACCCCTGCTCATCCCCGAACCGGACTCAGCCTCATCCCCGAACCGGGTTCAGCCTCTTCCCCGAACCGGGTTCAGGCTCATCCGCAGGCCGGGCTCAGCGGAAGGCGCGGATCGCCGCGAGAGTGGTGTGCACGTCGAACTGGTGACCGTCGTCGCTGTCCCAGCCGCCGTCGGTGCGCTGTGTGGTGGCGAGCCGGTGGCGGGCGGCCACCAGCGTCCACTCCGCCGCCGGCACGTCGACCCGGCGCAGGGTCGCCGCCAGCCAGGCCACGTCGGCCGAGGACATGTCGCGTATCCGCTCGTCGAGCACCGCCCGGATCCGTGCCGCCTCGTCGTACATCTGCTGGAGGTGCAGCACGGCGGCGCTGAGCCAGCCCACCGGCAGGTACGACGGCCAGGTGCCGTCGGGGCGGAGGGCATCGGCCAGGGCGCGGGCGGCGGCGTGCACGACGCCGGCGTACACCCCGCCCACCCGGTCGTCGAGTGGGCCGGCGGCCCGGGCGTCGCGGCCGGCGACGCTGAGCCGGAAGGCGGCGTTCGCGGTGAGGTAGAGCCGTGCCTCCGGATCCCCGGGACGGGCCCAGGCCGGGGCGGTGTCGGCCAGCGCCGGGTCCTCCTCCCAGCAGCCGTCGGGCTGCTGGCGGGCGGCGAGCCAGTCCAGCGCCCTGCGGGCGGCCGGACGGCCGAGCGCACCGAGGTCGTCCAGCTCACCGAGGCGGAAGCAGGTCGCGTCCACCGAGGTGACGTCGCCCGCCCACATCGCCGGCCAGCCGCCGTCGGGCGCCTGCCCCAACTCGGCCAGGCCGAGGATCTCCGGCGGGGGCGGCGTGCCCGCGCGGAGCCAGCCGAGCCGCGCCCGGTCCACTGCGTCACCGTGCGCCACGACGAAGCCGATGGCGCCGTCCAGATCGACCACGACGACGACGCTACCGACGCCGGCCGGGTCGCGCCTCGGTAGCTCGGCCGACGAAACCCCAGCTGGCGGGGGTACGCGGATCCGGGGTGGACATGTTAGGGCCCCGCCGTCCGGCGGGCCCCTAACATGGACGGCTCAGTACGCGGGCAGCGAGGGATCGATCTGCTTGATCCAGGAGAGCACGCCGCCCTGGACGTGCACCGCGTCGGAGAACCCGGCCGCCTTGAGCGCGGCGAGCGCCTCGGCGGAGCGGACGCCGGACTTGCAGTGCAGCACGATCTGCCGGTCCTGCGGGAACTTCGCCAGCGCCTCGCCGGAGAGGATCTCGCCCTTGGGGATCAGGGTGGACCCGGGGATGCGGACGATCTCGTACTCGGCCGGCTCCCGGACGTCGACCAGGAAGACGTCCTTGCCGGCGTCCTGCCACTCCTTCAGCTCGGTGGCGGTGATGGTCGCGTCGACCACCGCCTCCTGTGCCTCGACCGAGACCGCGCCGCAGAAGTCCTCGTAGTCCTCGAGCAGGTCGGTGACGGTCGGGTTCTCGCCGCAGAGGACGCAGTCCGGGTCCTTCCGGACCTTGATCTTGCGGTAGCTCATCTCCAGGGCGTCGTAGACCATCAGCCGGCCGACGAGCGGCTCCCCGATGCCGGCGAGCAGCTTGATCGCCTCGTTCACCTGGATCGAGCCGATCGACGCGCAGAGCACGCCGAGCACGCCGCCCTCGGCGCAGGAGGGGACCATGCCGGGCGGCGGGGGCTCCGGGTAGAGGCAGCGGTAGCAGGGGCCGTGCTCGGCCCAGAACACCGACGCCTGGCCGTCGAAGCGGTAGATCGACCCCCAGACGTACGGCTTGCCGAGCAGCACCGCCGCGTCGTTGACCATGTACCGGGTGGCGAAGTTGTCGGTGCCGTCGACGATCAGGTCGTACCGGGAGAAGATGTCCCGGACGTTGTCCCGGTCCAGCGCGGTGTTGTGGATCTCGACGGTGACCAGCGGGTTGATCTCGCGGACCGTGGCGGCGGCGGACTCGGCCTTGGACCGGCCGACGTCGGACTGGCCGTGGATGACCTGGCGCTGGAGGTTGGATTCGTCGACCGTGTCGAAGTCGATGATGCCGAGCGTCCCCACGCCGGCCGCCGCGAGGTACATCAGCGCGGGTGAGCCGAGGCCGCCCGCGCCCACGCAGAGCACCCGGGCGTTCTTCAGCCGCTTCTGCCCCTCCACCCCGACGTCCGGGATGATCAGGTGGCGCGAGTAGCGGCGGATCTCGTCAACGGTCAGCTCGGCGGCGGGTTCGACGAGCGGGGGCAACGACACGGTGGACTCCCCGGGATCGGCGTTGGTTGCCGCGCCATTGTTGCTCGCCGGGCCGCTGGTCGGCCATGAGGAGGGACACGTCGCCCGACATGCGGGAGCGGGAATAACCCCCCGGTCACGGGATCAGGTCACCGGCATACCGGCGACCGTCGAGGTACGGCCAGGCGTTGGCGACGCAGCCGGCCAGGCCGTACGTCTGCTGCTGCATGACCGGGGCGGGACGGCCGGGGCCGGGGCAGGCCTCGTGCAGCTCGCCGAACTCGTGCCCGACCTCGTGGTTGATCACGTACGCCCGGTAGACGTCCAGCGACGCCGCGTAGTCCGGCACCGCGGTCAGCCACCGGTCCAGGTTGATGATCACCTTTCCGGGCAGCCGGCAGGAGGTGTAGCCGGCGGTGTGCAGGCCGCCCTCGGCGCACATCCGCTCAGAGGTGGCGGCGGTGGCCAGGTAGACGGTGAAGTCCGCCGGCTCCGACCCGTCGACACGCTGCACCCGCAGGTCACCGGAGGCGGTCCAGCTTCGGGGATCGGCCAGGGTCGCGTCGACGGCGGTGGCGAAATCGGCCGGGTTCTGGTCGGTGCCGGCCTCCACGGCGACCCGGTACCGGTGGACCGGACCGTCGGTGCCGGCCACCGGTGAGTCGCCCGCCGCTACCAGGAAACGACCGTCCCCGTCGGCGGCTCGGCGCTGCTCGCCGGCACCGTGGTCGCTCCGGGTGGCCGAGGGCCGGTCGTCCGGCTCCGTCGACGGGCCCCGACCGGGGGCCCGGACGCCGCTGCCCTCGGTCCGCCCCCGGGGACCGGGGCCGGTCGGGGTGGTGGCGGACCAGATCAGGGCCAGCGCCGCCACTGCGGCCACCAGCACGGCCAGCAGTGCGTGGGGGCGGTACCGACGGCGGCCGGCATCCGTCACCGCTCCGGCCACCCCGGCGGAAGGACCACCGAGCCCGTCGGCGTGGGCGCCGGAAGCACCGGGCCCGTCAGAATGGGTAAACGGTCGCATACCAGCAGGATGCCTGGTAAATCCGAATTAATCTCCTGATTCGCCCGTAAAGCCGCACCCCTGCGGGCCGGCGGTCACCCGGCCATCGTGCGCTGGCAACGGGCGGGTTCCGCCCGGAGGTCATGGCGCAGCGCCCGGTCCAGGCCCTGCTCGTGAAAACGGTGGAGATCGTGCGCTGCCGGGGATCGTCGGGGCCGGCGGCCAGATCGAGGGCCGCCATACCCTGAGTCAGTTCCGGAAGGAGTGAACTCAGAGTCGGGGGCCCGCATACCGCCGGCCGTCGAGGTACGGCCACGGGTTCGCCACGCAGCCCTTCAGGAAGAGCGTCTGCTGCATCATCACCGGTGCCCGCCGCCCCGGCTTCGGGCAGCGCTCGTGCCGGTATCCCAGCTCGTGACCGACCTCGTGGTTGACCACGTACGCCCGGTAGACGGTCAACGGCACCCCGGCGTCGACGAAGTGCGGCACCGACGTCCGCCACCGGTCGAGGTTGAGGATCACCTTCCCCGGGGCCCGGCAGGAGGTGTACGGCCGGCCACCGACCCGGATGTTCACCCCACCCGCCGCGCACATCCGGCCCGCCGTCCGGGGGGTCGCCAGGTAGACGGTGAAGTCGTGCGGCGCGTTCCCCGGAACCCGTTGCAGGCGGAGCCGCCCGCTGCCGATCCAGCTGCCCGGCGCGGCGAGCACCTGCTCCACCTCCGTACCGAACGCCCGGACGTCCTCCCCGGAACCCGCCTCCACCGCCACCCGGTAGCGGCGCAGAATGCCGGCGCGGCCCCGCAGCTCACCCGGCCGGTCGTCGAAGCCGAAGGTGCCCCGACCGGCGGACGGCACCGGACCCGGCATCCGCAGCAGTGGCGGGGACGCGGTGACGCTCGGCGACGGTGTCGGCGTCGGCGTCGGCGTCGGTGCGACGAGGGGGGCGACCGACCCGGCCGTGGCCGGTGCGGTGGTGGCCGGTGCGGTGCCGGACCGGGCGGGTAGCACGGCCGTCACGGCCGCGACCACGACCGTGACGGCCGACGCGGCCAGGACGTACGCCAGGACCCTCCGGTGTGGATGGCGCGGGCGAGAGGATGGCGTGGACATCCCGCTCAGGGTGCCACGTCACCCCCGGTCACGCACTCGCGCCACGTCGTCGAGAAGTCCCAGCACCGCGCGGGCCACCGTGCGGGGCAGTTCCATCTGGGCCACGTGCCCGGCGTCCAGCATCAACAGTCGGCTGTCCGGGATCATCCGGGCCGTCTGCGGCGCCACCCGTACGTCGACCAACCGGTCCCGCCGCCCGCCGATCACCAGCGTCGGAGCCTGCACCGCGCGGGCCATCCGCCACAGTGAACCCGAACCCGGCAGGTACGACCGCAGGAAGCTGGAGACGATGCCCCGGAACGTGCGTACGTACGCGGCGGCGTGGTGCTCGGTCCGGTGTCGGAGCCGGATCTCCTCCAGCGCCTCGCGGCGGCGCTGCTCGCCGATCCGGGTCAGGTCGGCGATGCACGCCTCCAACACCTGGTGGGCCATCATCTCGGGAGCCAGCTGGGCCAGCCGCCAGGCGGCCAGTCGCTCGCCCCGGGGGATCACCAGCAGGGGCAGCATCCGCCCCTGCAACGAGCGGCGGAAGTCGAGGAAGGGCAGGGCCGGCGAGATCAGCGTCAACGTCCGGACCAGATCCGGCCGCAGCGCCGCCACCCGGACCGCGACCGCCCCGCCCAACGAGTTGCCGAACAGGTGCACCGGTCCCCGGTCGGAGTACTCGATCCACCGGACGATCCGGTCGGCGAAGGCCCCGATGGTGTAACGGTGGGCCGGGTCGCTGTGCCCGAACCCGGGCAGGTCGACGGCCTGGCCGTCCAGCCGGCCGGCGAGCAGCCCGGCCAGGTCGGTCCAGTTCTGCGCCGAACCGGCCAGGCCGTGGACGTAGAGCGCCGGTTCCGCGTCCGGTGCGGTGGCCGGCGTGTCCCGGACGTGGATGACCGAGCCGTCGAGGAGCACCGACCGGCCGGGCCAGGGCGGCGGGATCCGGTCGGCCGGGAGCAGGTCGTCCGGTCCGAGCGTCGCGGGCTTCATGTTTCCAGTCTGCCGCTGGACGCTCAGGTCAGCAGCGCTTCCAATCGGCGGTTGACCGCGGCGAGGGTGGCCCGGACCACGGCCTGCCGGGGATCGGCGCCGGAAACCAGCGCCGAACCGGCCAGTTGCTCGACCCAGCCGTCGCAGACCAGCAGGACCACCACCGTGGCCACCTCGCAGGTGCCGAAGGGCACCACGGCGGCGTGCTCGACGAAGCACCGCCCGCGTCCGGAGCCGGCGACCCGGAGCAGTTCGTCGACGGCTGCCGCGGCGGCCACCGCGCAGAGGCGCAGGACGTACCCGTCGACGGCCGGACCGACGGCGCGGCCGGCGGCGTTGCGCGCGCCGGCCAGCAGGCGCACCTCGACGTCCGCGTCGAGGCCGAAGGTGCTGACCTGCACGTGGTCGATCACCACCCGGGGGCCGGGGGCACCGCCGGTGTCCAGCGGCCGGGACGGCGCGGTCTCCGTCGTGGTCCGCTGCCCACCCGAGTACGAGGCAGCCAGCGTCGCCGGGCTCCCGGTGGCCCCCACGGGGCTCCCGGTGGCCGCGCCGCCGAAGGCGGCCCACGGGCTGAGCTGCTCCTCCACGCTGGCCCGGCCCTGGGGTGTGCCGGGCTGCCGGCGACGACGGCGCACGTCGGCCGGCACCTCGGCCCGGCCCTCCGGCGGAGGCGCGATGCGGCGGCGCACCGGCGGGTCGGGCGTGGGCACCGGGCCGGGCACGTTCTGCGGCGCGGCGGCCAGCCCCATCCGCTCCTGGAGCAGGCGGGCGACGTGCCGGCTCACCTCGGCCGCGTCCGCCCCGTCGGCGAGGTCGAGCCGCAGGCTGTGCGCGCCGGCGGGGGTACGCCGCAGCGACGCGTCACGCACCCCGGCCACACCCCGGACGGCGTCGAGGATCGCGTCGACGTCGAAGCCTTCGGGGCGCTCCTGCGGCGGTGCCGGCTCGTCCTCCCGTCTCAGGTGGGTGGCGATACGGGCGAGTTCGGGCGTGTGGGCGGGGGGCTCCACGGCTGGCGGCTCCGGCACGACGGGCACATCCGGCTCGGCGGGTACGCGCTGGGGCAGCACCGCCGGCGTACCGCCCGGATGCCGATCGGCGACGGTGGACGGAGCCGGGGACACCGGGTCGGGCGCGGATCGACGGGCCGTGTACGGGGGTGCGCTCGCCGGGGCGGGCGCGGGCGGGGTGGGATCGACGCGCCCGGCCCCGCTCGTGGCGGGTGCCGCGAGGGGACTGACGCCGGCACGGTCCGGATGGCGGCCGGCCGACGGGGGAGGGTCGGTCTCGGCGGCCTCGGGCCGGAGTCGGAAGGGCCGGACGGTACGGGTCTCGGGACGGATGCCGGACGGCTCCGTCGGATCGGCCGGGGACGGCACGGGTGGGGCACTGGACGGCGCGGCCGGCGGGCGACCCGACGCCCACGCGGTCTGGTCCACCGGCGGGTACGGCCGGCGCGCCTCCGCCTCCGGCTCGTAGGAGCGTCGCCCGGCGGCCCGGTACGGCGCGCCGGCCTCCGCCGGCGACACCCGCGCGTCACCCGCCTCGGCGGCCCGGTACGGCGCACCGGCCTCCGCCGACGGCACCCGGGCAGGCCCGGCCTCGACCACGGGTGTCCGGCCGGAGGTGGTCTCCGGCCGGGGTGTCCGGCCGGAAGCGGGCTCGGCCGACGGCGGCCGGGGCACGGCGGAGTGGCTCGACGGGGTTCGGGGCACGGCGGGGTCGCTCGACGGGGTCCGGACGGGGTCGGCGAGGCGACGCGACTCGGGTTCCCGGGCGTCGGACGACGGCGCCCAGGCCGGCGGCACGTCCTCGTGGGGCCGTTCCTCCCGGAACCGGCGACCGGTCGGCTCGTCGTCCTCACTGTGCCGCTCCGCGCGGGACCGCCGGCCACCGCCGCCCTCGCGGGACCACGGCGGCGCCCAACCACCGCCGGCCCAGCTCGGGCGCTCCGGTTCGGTGGGCGGGTTCCAGGGCCGGCGCTCCGCGTCGGCGCCGGACGGGGCCGGACCGGGGTCGGTCGGGTACGCGTCGGTCGGCTCGCCCCAGGCCGGGGACGGCGGGGTGGCCCCCCGGCCCGGGCCGTCGGCCGGCTGGTCCACGGCGGACGACGCCGGACGCGTTGGCGGGGTGTCGAACCCGGCGGGCGACTGCGCCGGGGGCACCGAGGTCGGGCGGCTCCCCTCGACCCGGCGCTCCGCGTGCGGGGCCGGGAGCTCGTCCGAGGCGTGCCGCGCCGACCGGCCCTCGGTGGACAGCACCGGGTGCCCCCCGGTGGGATGGCGGAGCGTCCCGGTGTCCACCGCCGGGTGCGTCGTCGCCCCGCCGGTCTCCACCACGGGATATCCGCCGGTGGGGTGGCGGACGGCGGTGTCCGGTTGCAGCACCGGCTGCCCGCCGGTCGGATGGCGGAGGGCGGCGGTCTCCCGGCCCGGCTCACCGGCCTGCTCCAGCGCGGGCGCGGGCCGCTGCGCGGGGACGGCGAGCCGACCGTGGTCGGGATCACCGGCCAGGCTGGGCGGCGCGCTGACCGGCACCTGTCGCCCACCCGGGGAGTCGTCGCGGTGGGCGTGGCCGTTGAGCCGCCGGCCGTTGACCCGGCTCGGCAGCTCGCTCACCTCGTCGACACCGGGCATCGGGGCGGGCAGGTCACCGTGCTGCGGCGACGACGAGGCCCAGCCGTGGCCCGGGTCGGAGGGACGCCACTGGGTGCGGGCCGGTTCCCCCCGGGACCCGCCCTCGGCGGCACGGGACCAGCCGGCGCCCGACGGCGCCCATGCGCTGGCCGAGTGGGCCAGGTCATCCTGCTGACCCGTCCCATCGCCGTGCTCTCCCGGGGTGGCGGCACCGGGTTGCCCTGTTTCATCCACCGCGCGCTCCTTGGTCGCCCCCGCTGAGGCTACCGTGTGGTGACAGTGGCGATAAGTTACAGCGGCGGGCCAAATTCCACGGCGGGGCGAGTGACCGGCCGGTTCGGGTAGGAAGTAGCGGCTCGTACGACGAACATCGGAGGTTCCCATGACAGCTGTGGGGAACGGCTCACAGACGGCGGGTCGTCCCACGCGCCTGCCCCGTTCGGCGCGGCGCAAGCAGCTGCTCGCGGCGGCCCAGGAGGTGTTCGTCGCGCAGGGCTACCACGCGGCGGCGATGGACGACATCGCCGAACGGGCGGGGGTCTCGAAGCCCGTCCTCTACCAGCACTTCCCGGGGAAGCTCGAGCTCTACCTCGCCCTGCTGGACACCCACTGCGACGGATTCCTGGCCAAGGTGCACGAGGCGATGCGGGGGACCAGCGACAACAAGGAGCGGGTCAGCGGGGCGGTCCGGGCGTACTTCGACTTCATGGACCACGAGAGCGAGGCGTTCCGCCTGGTCTTCGAGTCGGACCTGCGCAACGACCCGGCCGTCCGCCAGCGGGTGGAGCGGGTGGAACAGGGCTGCATCGCGGCGATCACCGACACGATCATCTCCGACACCGGGGTCAGCCGGGCGCACGCCGAGCTGCTGGCGTCCGGACTGGTCGGGGCGGCCGAGACCGCCGCGCAGTTCTGGTTGGGCGGGGGGCGGCAGGTGCCGAAGGCGGAGGCGGAGGCGCTGCTCGCCGCCCTCTCCTGGCGGGGCATCGCCAGCTTCCCGTTGCAGGGGGAGCCGGCCGCCGGGGCGGGGCAAACCGAGTCACCGTGACCATCGCCTGCCCGGATCGGCTAGCCTTCCCAGGGCGGTCGTTTCGCCCGGATGAGGAGGCACAGTGGAGGTCAAGATCGGCGTGCAGTACGCGCCGCGTGAGCTGGTCATGGAGAGCGCGCAGTCGCCGGCCGAGATCGAGCAGATCGTGACCGACGCCATCGCCGGCGACGGAACGCTCTCGCTGACCGACGAGAAGGGCCGGCGGGTGATCGTGCCGGTCAGCAAGCTCGCCTACGTGGAGATCGCCGAGGCCGCGCCGCGCGCGGTCGGGTTCACCGTCCGCTGACGGGCGGGTCCACCGCCCACCGGTCCACCCGGGTCGCCGCGGCAGGTGCCGGAAGTCCACCTGCCGCGGACCGGCTCCGCGAAACCCCGACGACCGCCCCGCTCCCGGTGGCACCACACGACCGGTGACGACGGGGGCACCCCAGGACCGAGGCACGACCGGTGACGACGGGAGCGCCGTCGGACCGCGGCGCTCCCGGTTACGGTCCGTGCCCGAGTCGGTCGGTGTTCAGTTGTTCAGTCCGACCGCGCCCATCCGCGCGGTGTGGGCCGCGGTCAGCTTGCGAAACAGCTTCTGCGCGTCCCCGTCCTCGCCCCGCGCGATCAGTCCGGTCAGCGCACCCCGGTCGGCGGCGGCCACCCGTCCCGCCTGGGAGAGTCCCTCCCCCACCAGCCGCCGCGCCCACATGGAGAGCCGGTTCGCCACCCGGGGATCCGCCTCGATCGCCGCCCTGATCTCGGCGGCGGCGAAGTCGGCGTACCGGGACTCGTGCAGCACGTCGAGGACCAGTTGCCGATCCGGCTCGGCCAGCGCGTCGGCGATCTGCCGGATGAAGTCGTCGGCGATGGCGTCCCCGACGTACGCCTTGGTCACCGCCTCCAGCCAGTCCTTCGGCTCGGTCGAGTCGTGGTACGCCTGCAACGCCGTCAGGTACGGCGCCATCGCGTCGTCGGGCAGCGCGCCCAGTTCGGTGAGCCGGTCGGCGAGCCGCCGGTAGTTGGCCATCTCCGCGGCGGCCATGGCACTCAGCTCGGCCCGACGTCGCAGATCGGGGGCGAGCCGGGCGTCGGCGGCCATCCGGTCGAAGGCGAGCAGCTCGCCGAGGGCCACCAGGCCGAGCAGATCGACGACGGCGGACGGTGGTGCGGGGGCGGCGGACACGAGCGCAGGTTACCCGTCGGCGGCACGGGGCGTGGGGCAGCCGATCACGGATTCCCGAACCGGAGATACTGTGACCTGGGCCACAACCTTGACCCCCGCGTCGGCCGCCCCTCACACAGACCAGGACGTCATCCGGGTTGGCCAGGTAGTATGGAGCAGTTGCCGTGGGCGCCGTTCTGATGTTCGCCCGCCGCAGGTGCGGCCGTCGATCCGGCTGGACGTCCTGCCCACGGCGCGCGTGCGGCCCGGTCCGGCACGGCGTTCTGCCGCCGACCGTGTGGCCCGCGCCATACCGAACGCGCCCTGCGGACATGACGGGGCGCACCACGAGAGGGCACCCCCAACACCACATGAGCGAACAGAATCTTCACACGGACGGCCAGCTCCTGGCCCCCACAGATCTCCACACGGACGGCCAGGAACTGGCCCCGACCGCTCCGGTTCGCCCGGAAGCACCCACCTTCGCCGAACTCGGCGCGCGGCAGGAGACCGTCGAGGCGCTCGCCGCCGCCGGCATCACCCGCGCCTTCGCCATCCAGGAGTACGCGCTGCCGATCGCGCTGCGCGGCACCGACCTGATCGGCCAGGCTCCGACCGGCACCGGCAAGACCCTCGGCTTCGGCGTCCCGCTGCTCGAGCGGGTCTTCGCGCCGGGCGAGGGCAGCGACGGCGTGCCGCAGGCGCTGGTCGTCGTACCCACGCGTGAGCTGGGCATCCAGGTGGCGAAGGACCTCGCCGCCGCCGGCCGTACCCGGGGCGTGCGGGTGCTGCCGATCTACGGTGGCGTCGCGTACGAGCCGCAGATCGAGGCGCTGCGCAAGGGCGTCGAGGTTCTCGTCGGCACCCCGGGCCGCCTGCTCGACCTGGCCAAGCAGAAGCACCTCCGGCTCGACCGGGTGCACGCCCTGGTGCTGGACGAGGCCGACCGGATGCTCGACCTGGGCTTCCTCGACGACGTCGAGAAGATCCTGTCGATGCTGCCGGAGGACCGGCAGACCATGCTCTTCTCGGCCACCATGCCGGACCCGATCGTCACCCTCTCCCGGCGCTTCCTGCGCCGACCGGTGACGATCCACGCCGGGCACACCGCCGAGACCGGTCCGTCGCCGCAGACCCAGCAGCTCGCCTACCGCACGCACTCGATGAACAAGATCGAGATCGTGGCCCGGATCCTCCAGGCGGAGGGACGCGGCCTGACCATGATCTTCACCCGGACCAAGCGGGCCGCCGACCGGGTCGCCGAGGACCTCGACTTCCGGGGCTTCGCGGTGGCCGCCGTCCACGGCGACCTCGGGCAGGGCGCGCGGGAGCGGGCACTCCGGGCGTTCCGGGCCGGCAAGATCGACACCCTGGTCGCCACCGACGTGGCCGCGCGCGGGATCGACGTCAGCGGCGTCACCCACGTGATCAACTACGACTGCCCGGAGGACCAGGACACCTACACCCACCGGATCGGCCGGACCGGCCGGGCCGGGGCGACCGGGGTCGCGGTGACCTTCGTCGACTGGGACGACATGCCGCGCTGGCGGATCATCGACAAGACCCTCGGGCTGGACATGCCCGAGCCGCCGGAGACGTACCACACCTCCGCCCACCTCTACACCGACCTGGGTATCTCCACCGAGATGACCGGCACCCTGCCCACCGCCGAGCGGACCCGGGCGGGGCTCTCCGCCGAGGTCGAGGAGGACCTCGGTGGTGGCCGCCGCCGGGGCGAGGGCGGCCGGCGCGGCGAAAGCAGCCGCCGGGGCGAGCGCCCGAGCCGCTCCCGTCGGCGCGGCTCCGACACCTCGCCCGACGCGTCGTCGACGGACGCGTCGCCGACCGAGGCCGTCGCGACCGACGAGGAGAGCGCCCGTACCCCGCGCCGCCGGCGTCGCCGCCGGGCCGGAGAGGTGGTCTCCGACGGTGAGCCGACCGCGGTGATCGCGGACGACACCGCCGGCAGCCCGGCCGGCGCGGCCGAGGGCGAGGCGAAGCCCCGCCGTCGCCGTCGCCGCCGCAGTGGCGCCGGCTCCGCCACCGGTACGCCCGCCGAGGCGATCGTCGACTGACCGACCGCACGCCGACGTCCCCCGTACCGGTGCACCGGTACGGGGGACGTTCGTCTCTGACGCGGGCCGCCGGGCGGGACCGCTGGCCCGACGAGGATGATGGACCGATGCCCGTACCACTGGACGACGCCCTCACCGACCTCCGGGCCCTGCTGCTCGGCCCCGCCCTGACCAGGGCGGTCGCCGCCGGACGACGCCGTGGGCAGCGCCCCTCGGTGGTACGCGCCGAACTCCGGCCGGTCACCCTCAAGGCCGGCCCCCGGCTCCAGATCTCCACCTCGGACGGGAACCGCCCGCACACCCGCAACGTCGCCCCGGGGCGGGAGGCGGACGAGGCCGTCGACGCGCTGCTGGCCGAGCCGTTCGGCAACTGGCACGTGGAGACCACCGACGCGACCGTCCAGCTCCGGGTGACCAAGTCCGGCGAGGCTCAGGTGCACCGGGCCGCCGCCAGTCGTCCCGCCGCCGCGTCCGACGGTCACGACCGGGAGAAGGAGTACCTGCTCGATCCGGGTGACCCGATCTTCGCCGAGATCGGCGGGTCGGCGGCCAAGCGCCGACAGGTGGACGCCTTCCTCCGCGCCCTCGCCGCCACGCTGCCCGACGATCTGGCCGGTCCCCTGCGCGTGGTCGACCTGGGCTGCGGCAACGCGTACCTGACCTTCGCCGCGTACCGCTACCTGACCCGGCGCGGCGTCGACGTGGAACTCGTCGGCGTGGACGTCCGGGAGGACCAGCGGCAACGCAACACCGCCCTCGCCGAGCGCCTCGGCTGGGCCGACCGGGTCCGGTTCGTCGCCGGCACCATCCTCGACGCGGAGGTCGACCCGGCTCCCGACCTGGTGCTGGCGCTGCACGCCTGCGACACGGCCACCGACGAGGCGCTGGCCCGGGCGGTCCGCTGGCGGGCCCGCTGGGTGCTCGCCGCCCCGTGCTGCCACCACGACCTCGCCGCGCAACTGCGGGCCCGACCCGCACCGGCTCCGTACGAGCTGCTCACCCGGCAGGGCATCCTGCGGGAACGCTTCGCCGACGTGCTGACCGACGCGCTCCGGGCCGGGCTGCTCCGGTCGCACGGCTACCGGGCCGAGGTGGTGGAGTTCGTCGACTCCCGCCACACCCCCCGCAACCTGCTGATCCGCGCCCGTCGCACCACCGCAGCCGGCACCGACGAGCAGCACGCCGAGTACCGCGCCCTCGTGGGGCAGTGGCAGGTCACGCCCCGCCTGGAGACCCTCCTCGACAGCGGCGCGTAGCCCGCCGCTCCCGTCGCCGAGTTGGTTGACCGGCGGCAACTGTTGCCGTCGGTATACCGGATCAGGGGTGACCAGCCGGGCGATCGGGCGACCCCCTGACCTGCCGGGGGTACTACCCTCGAAGACGCACCGTCCGGTGCGACCGGCCGGAAAGGGACACCCGATCATGGGCTCCGCAGAGGTTTCGCCGCAGATGGCCTTCGCGCGTTTCGTCCGGCGGGCCATCGACGACGCCCGCCAGGAGCGCGGGTGGACCGTCACCGACCTCGCCGCGCACACCGGGGTGGGCCGGTCCACGATCTTCCGCTGGCTGGCCGGCGACTGGCAGGACTATCCCGAGTTGGCCAAGGTCCGTGGTTTCTGTTCCGCCCTGGACGTGCCGGTCACCGCGGCGTTCCGGGCACTCGGCCTGCCCGACGGCGCTCCGGCGGCCCGGCGTCGGGGCGACGACGCCCCGGTCGAGGCGGACGTCCGGGTGATCCTCGACCGGCTCGCCGACCCCGCCGTTGCCACCGAGGAGAAGCACCAGATCCGGGACATGCTGCGGTACCTCGCCCACCGTCCCGCCCGCCGCCGGGCGGGCTGAGCCCGCGCCACGTCGCCGGACGCGGGGACGGTCAGGGCATCGTCACCGTGTACTCGGCGGTGTGCACCTCACCGGCCACCTGGAAGTCGAGGTAGAACCGGTAGCGACCGGGGCCGGGCACGGTGAGCCGGAACATCAGCGCGTTCCCGGCCAGTTCCGTCTCCGGATGCACGTGCAGGTAGCCGAGGTCGCCCTCGCGGAGCACCACCAGGTGCCCGTACGCGCCGAGGTAGCGCTCCAACGTGGGCGTGCTGTCACCGATGCGCACCCGGAACGCCATCGGCGCGTTCACGCCGATGCGGGGGTCGCCCTGGAAGTCGACGGTGAACCGGTCGACGGTCGCGGTCCGGGCCGCCGGGGGCAGTTCCCGTGGGGTGTACGCGCCGGGGACGACCAGATCCACCCCGAGGGTCACCGGCGTCTGCACGCCGTCGGTGGTGAACGTGGAGAAGTCGGCGTACGCCCGCCAGATCCCCGGCTCGGGCAGCGTCAGCGGCACCGACCAGGTGCCGTCAACGGCCATCGTCGGGTGCAGGTGCTGGTAGCCGGTGAGGTCCCGGCGTACCACGATCAGGTGCATCGGCTTGTCGTGCACGATCGCGAACCGGGTCACCGGTCGCTGCCCCGCCTCCTGGATCCGGAAGCGGAACTCGTCGGCCCGGCCGGCGGTGAACGTCCCGCCCAACGGGGCGAGGGTGTAACCCGCCGAGGTGACGGCCAGACCGCCGACCTCCGTCCCGCCCTCGGGGTGCTCGTGCACCGGAGTGCCCGCCGGGTGGGTGTGGTCGGTGCCGGCCGTGGTGGACATCCCCGCCACCGACGACGGGTGGGGATTGAGCCGCCCGATGCCGAAGCCGGCGATCAACGCGAGGACCAGCCCGGCCACCACCAGCGCCAGCCGGAGGGTACTGACGGGGAACTGGTCGTTCATGGGGTTCACGGTACCGTCGGAACGACCCGTCACCGGGCGGCCACGGCGACGGCGTGGTAACGGTCGCATTCCGCCCCGGCCGGGAACTTTTCCGCCCGCCCCGGGACACGCGCGCCCCGCCACGGCCCCGGTGGGCCGCCCGCGGCTCAGCCGGCGACGGCCAGGGCCAGGGGCAGGACTCCGGGCGCGCCGTGACGGCGCAGCAACCGCGCCACCAGGGTCAGCGTCCAGCCGGAGTCGACCAGGTCGTCGACCAACAGGACCGGGCCGGTCAGCCCGGCGAGCATGCCGGCCAGGTCGTCCGGCACGGCGAAGGCGTCGTGCAACGCGCGTACCCGCTGGGCGCTGTTGCCGCGCGGGCCGTCCGGGCCGGCGACACCGGTCGGCGTGACCTGGCCGAGCAGGGGCAGCCGGCCGATCGAGGCGATCCGCTCGGCGAGCGAGCCGACCAGCCGGGGGTGCCGTCGGGAGCCGACCGCCACCACGCCCGCCGGACGGTGCGGCCAGGGGTCGTCCCCCTGCGACCAGTCCTTGAGCACCTCGACCACGGCGGCGACGACGTCGTCCGGCACCGTCGCGTCGGCGGCGTCCGGGCCCACCAGGGCGCGCAACCGCCCACCCCAGCCGAGGTCGGAGAGACGCCCGACCGCACGTCCCGGCAGTGCCTGCTCCGTCGGGGCGATGCGCCCCTTCAGCGGTACGCCCACCGTGTCCAGGCCGGTGGGCCAGAGCTTCTTCGGTGCCAACTCCACGCCGGGGCGGCCGAGGAACGCCTGCGCGGCGGTGAGCGCCGGACCGGACACCGTG
Source organism: Micromonospora sp. NPDC050187 (assembly GCF_044459745.1). Classification (NCBI taxonomy): domain Bacteria; kingdom Bacillati; phylum Actinomycetota; class Actinomycetes; order Micromonosporales; family Micromonosporaceae; genus Micromonospora; species Micromonospora sp. NPDC050187. The sequence goes on along the minus strand of NZ_JBITJH010000008.1, from coordinate 23,750 downwards.
GCGTCGAACAGCGGCCCGGCGCACCGGTCGCACCGGCCGCAGTCGGCTGCCGCGTCGTCGTCCAGGCACTCGCGCAGGTAACGCAGCCGGCAGTCGGTCGTGGTGGCGTACTCGCGCATGGCCTGCTGTTCGGCGGTGCGGGCCTGGGCGACGCGGCGCAACCGGGCCCCGTCGTAGGCCCAGGGCTCGCCGGTGGCGAGCCAGCCGCCGCGGACCCGGCGGACCGCGCCGTCGACGTCGAGCACCTTGAGCATCATCTCGAGCCGGGCCCGGCGCAGGTCGACGACGGGTTCGAGGGCCTGGGTGGAGAGCGGCCGGTCGGTGCGCAGGGCGGCGAGCACGGCGCGGACCTGCTCCTCCGGCGGGAAGGCGAGCGAGGCGAAATACCGCCAGATCGCCGCGTCCTCGACTCCGGGCAACAGCAGCACCTCGGCGTGCTCGACGGCCCGCCCGGCCCGGCCGACCTGCTGGTAGTACGCGATCGGCGAGGGCGGTGCGCCGAGGTGCACGACGAAGCCGAGGTCGGGCTTGTCGAAGCCCATGCCGAGCGCGGAGGTCGCCACCAGCGCCTTGATCTTGTTGTCGAGGAGGTCCTGTTCGGCGGCACGCCGGTCGGCGTCGTCGGCCTGCCCCGTGTACGCCGCGACCGGATAGCCGCGCGAGCGGAGGAAGTCGGCGGTCTCCCCCGCCGCCGCCACGGTCAGCGTGTAGACGATCCCCGAGCCGGGGAGCCGGTCGAGGTGGTCGGCGAGCCAGCCGAGCCGGTGCGCCGGGCTGGGCAGGTCGAGGACGGCCAGCCGCAGCGACTCCCGGTCCAGGCTGCCGCGCAGAACCAGCACGTCCCCCCGTCCCGGGGCGGACTGCGCCGTTCGCGCGGTCCCGTCCCCGGTGGCGTCGTCGGCGGCGGGCGGCGTCACCGCCGACGGTCCGGTGGCAGGCGGCGTCACCGCCGACGGTCCGGTGTCGAGCTGCTCGGCGACGTCGGCGGTGACCCGGGTGTTGGCGGTGGCCGTGGTGGCGAGCACCGGCGTACCCGCCGGCAGGTTCGCCAGGAAGGTGCGCAGCCGGCGGTAGTCGGGACGGAAGTCGTGCCCCCAGTCGGAGACGCAGTGGGCCTCGTCGACCACGAGCAGCCCGGTGGTGGCGGCCAGCCGGGGCAGGACGGTGTCCCGGAAGTCCGGGTTGTTGAGGCGTTCGGGGCTGATCAGCAGCACGTCGACCGTGCCGGCGTGGATCTCGGCGGTGATCGCGTCCCACTCGTCGAGATTCGCCGAGTTGATGGTGCGGGCCCGGATACCGGCCCGACCGGCCGCCTCCACCTGGTTGCGCATCAACGCCAACAACGGCGAGACGATCACCGTCGGGCCGACGTCGGCACTCCCCGGCTGCCCGTCGGCACCGGGGTCGACGTCCCGCCCGCGCAGCAGGGCGGTGGCGACGAAGTAGACGGCCGACTTGCCCCACCCGGTGCGCTGGACGCAGAGCACCCGCCGCCGGTCGACGACCAGCGCCTCGATCGCGCGCCACTGGTCCTCGCGCAGCCGCGCGTGCGCGCCGGCCAGGCGCCGCAGCACCGCCTCAGCCCGCTCCCGTACCGCCCCCCGGTCCCACCCCACCCCACCTTTCTACCAGCCACCCCACCCCCGCTGAGTTGATCAAGAGGTTCGCGTCAGCCGGGTGCGGATTCCTGACGCGATCCTCTTGATCAACTCAGCGGGGTTCAGCGGGGGGGGCAACGAGGGTCAGCGGGGGCGGCGGGAGGGGCGGGAGGGGCGGGAGGAGAGGGCGGTGCGGAGGGGGGCCAGCCGGGTGGCGAGGGTGGCGAGGCCGCCGGGGAAGAAGTAGACCGCCAGGATGAACACGGTGCCGAGCACGAACAGCGGCTGCGAGAGCGGGGCACTGAGCCAGCCGGGCAGCGCGTCCACCGCCTCGGACGCCCCGAACGCGGTCAGCCGGTGGTCCAGGTACATGTAGAGGACGCCGCCGAGCACCGGGCCCCAGCGGGTGCCCGGTCCACCGAGCACCACCATGACCAGCAGGGAGAGCGTCAGCTCGCTGGAGGTGATGTGCGGCGAGGCACCACCGACGATCAGGCAGTAGACCGCCCCGCCGGCCGTCGCCAATCCGCCCGCCAGGGTGAACGCGACCAGCTTGAACCGGTACGGGTCCAGCCCGAGCACCCCGATCCGCCGCTCGTCGTCGCGCAGCCCGGCGAGCACGCGCCCGGTCGGCGACGCGCCGACCCGGTGCACCACCAGCACGACCACCGCCAGGTACGCCAACGCCAGCCAGTACAGGTTCGCCGTGTTCGTCACGCCGACCAGCGCCGCCGGCAGCCCGGAGACGTCCAGCGGCAGCCCCTCCTCACCCCCGGTCAGCCCGCCGAAGTCCCGCGCCACCAGGATCGCCCCGACCTGGGCGAAGGCGAGGGTGACCATGGCGAAGGCGATGCCCACGGTCCGCAGCGCGACCGCGCCGAGCAGCGCGGCGAGGGTCGTCCCGCCGGTCAGGGCGAGCAGTGCCGCCTGCCACAGCGGCAGCCCGGCCTTGGTGACCAGGATGTCGGTGCCGTACACCCCGGCGGCGAAGTAGAGCGCGTGCCCGAAGGAGAGCATGCCCGTCCGCCCGAACAGCAGGTCGTAGCCGGCGGCGAGCCCGCCGAAGACCAGGCAGATGGCGAGCAGTTGCAGGGTGCCGGGCGAGTTCAGCGGCCCCTCGAAGATCCCCGGCAGGTGCACCGTCGAGTACGGCAGGATCGCGGCGACCGCCAGCGCCACCAGCGGCAGGAACGGCCGCAGCCGCTGCCACACCGACAGCCCGGACTCTGCCGGGACGGCTGCCTTCGGCGGATCCACCACACCGTCGACCACGGAGTTCGTCATGCGGTGGCCACCTTTCCGGCGATGCCCTGCGGGCGGAGCAGCAGCACCACGGCCAGCAGCGCGACGACGCAGATGTCGCCGAGGCCGGAGGTGCCGTAGTAGTTCACGAACTGTTGCAGCAGCCCGACCGCGACGGCCGCGTACGCGGAGCCGACCACCGAGCCCATCCCGCCGATCACCACCACGATGAAGGCGAAGATCAGCAGCGAGCTGCCCTGACCGGGCGAGACCGAGCCGAAGTAGACCCCGCCGAGCGCCCCGGCCAGCGCGGCGGCGGCCCCGCCGATCGCGAAGACCAGGGTGAACGCCTTCCGCACGTCGATGCCGAGCGCGGTGACCATCTCCCGGTTCTCCACCCCGGCCCGGATCACCAGGCCGTACCGGGTGAAACGGAGGAAGGCCAGCAGCGCGGCGAGCACCAGCCCGGCGGCGACGATCAGCAGCAGCCCGGCGTTCGGCACCTTGGCCCCGAACACCGAGGTCACCTCCCGGGTCCAGGCCGGGCGCGGGAACGGACGCGGGTCGGCGCCCCAGACCGCCTGGAGCAGAGCCACGCCGGCGAGCGAGAGCCCGACGGTGACCAGAACCTGCGCGATGGTGCGGGAGTAGAGCGGCCGAATCAGCACCAGCTCCACCAGCACCGCGACCAGCGCGCCGGTGAGCACGCCGAAGGCGGCGGCCACCACGAAGCCGAGGCCGTCGGGGCCGGCGCCGGGCAGGTTCCCGGCCGCCCACCAGGTCGCGTACGCCCCGACGCCGAGGAAGAGCCCGTGCGCGAAGTTGAGCACGTCGGCCAGGCCGAACACCAGGGAGAGCCCGGAGGCGACCAGGAAGTAGAGCGCGGCCAGTCCGAGGCCGGTCAGGGTGAGCAGCACGACGGTGCTCATCGGGGCTCGTCCTTCCTCGCGACTGCGGGGCTCGTCGGCGGGTGCGTCTCGGCCGATCCGACGCCGAGCAGGGACTTCGTCAGCTCCGCCTCGGCGAGCAGGTCCCGGGCGCTGCCGCTCCAGGCGACCCGCCCGGCATCGATCACCACCGCGTCGGTGGCGAGTCGGCGCACCACGGCGAGGTTCTGCTCGACGAGCAGCACCGGCACCGTCTCGGCGACGCGTTCCAGCACCTCGGCCACCTCGGTCACCACCTTCGGGGCGAGCCCCTTGGTCGGCTCGTCGACCAGGAGCAGCTTGTTGTCGTTGAGCAGCACCCGGCCGATGGCGAGCATCTGCTGCTGGCCGCCGGAGAGCGAGCCCGCCCGCTGGCGTCCGCGCCGGTCCAGCTCGGGGAAGAGCGCGAACACCCGGTCGTACGCCGGGGTGGTGCCGCGCCGTTCGGCGAGCCGCAGGTTCTCCGCGACGGTGAGGCCGGCGAAGACGCAGCGGTCCTCGGGTACGTAGCCGAGGCCGTCCCGGACCAGCCGGTGGGTGGGCCGGTCGAGCAGGCTGCGCTCACCCATCCGGACCCGGCCGGTCACCTCCCCGCCGGCCGGGGTGAGCCCGACGACGGCGCGCAGCGTGGTGGTCTTGCCGACGCCGTTGCGGCCGAGCAGCACGGTGACCCCGGTCGGGGCGACCGTGAAGGACACCCCCTGGAGGATGTGCAACCCGGCGATCCGGACCGACAGGTTCTCGACGGTGAGGATGGCGGTCACGGTGTCGCCCTCCGTTCGCGACTGGGGGGCTCGCAAACCCGGCTCACTCCTCGCGCTCACAGTGATTCCCCCAGGTAGGCCTCCTGGACGGTGGGGTTGGCCATCACCGTCTCCGGCGTGTCGCAGGCGAGCAGCGCGCCGTGGTGCATCACGGCGATCCGGTCGGCCAACTCCAGGATCACGTCCATGTGGTGCTCGACCATGAGCACCGCCCGGCCGCTCTCCCCGGTCAGCGACTTGATCACCGCAACCAGTTCGGGCACGTCCTCGGCGCTCACTCCGGCCATCGGCTCGTCCAGCAGCATCACCCGGGGTTCGCCGGCGAGCAGCAGGGCAATCTCCAGCTTGCGCTTCTCGCCGTGGGCGAGGGTGCCGGCGAGCGCCGTACCCCGGTGGGCGAGGCCGACCCGGTCGAGCGCCGCGTCGGCGGCGGCGACCACCTCCCGGTCGGCCGCCGCCCGCCGCCACAGCTTCATCGAACCCCCGCGGTGCGCCTGGACGGCGAGCCGCACGTTCTCCCGCACGCTCAGCGAACCGAAGACCGAGGACGCCTGGAAGGTGCGCCCCAGCCCGAGTCGGGCCCGCCGGTGCGGCGGGAGGGCGGTGATGTCCCTCCCGTCCACCAGGACCGTTCCGGTGGTGGGGCGACGCAGGCCGGTGATCAGGTTGAACAGTGAGGTCTTGCCGGCGCCGTTCGGCCCGATCACGCCGAGGAACTCCCCGGGCGCCAGGTCGAGGTGCACGTCGTCGACGATGGCGACCTCACCGATCCGCCAGGTCAGACCGCGGGTGGCGAGCATCGTCGGATCAGCCCTTCATCGCCACGACCGGCGGCGCGGACTCGTCGCCGGTGAGGCTCTTCTGGGCGGTCGCGGTGAACGCGGTGCCGCTGCCCGTGAGGGTGGCCTGGTACATCGGCTGGAGCAGGGCGTGGTCCTCCTTGCGGATGGTCATCTTGCCCTTGACCCCGTCGAAGCTCCAGCCCTCCAGCGCGGTGACCATCTTCTCCACGTCGTCGCCGCCCTCGGCGACCGCGCGGACCACCATCTGGGCGGCGGCGAAGCCGTCCGGGTGGAACAGGTCGAGCGTCCCGCCGGTGACCTTGGCCTTGAGCGCCTTGGCGGCCTCGGTGTCGCTGGCCCCGTCGAAGTAGTGCGACAGGAACGAAATCTTGGTGCCGGCCGCGCCGAAGGTCGCCCAGGAGGCACGGATGTCGAGCCCGGTGACGACCGTGGTGGAGGTCAGGACGCCCTGCTGGTCGAGGGTCTGCCACATCGCCGGGGCGGTGGTGCCGGCCCAGGCGACGAAGAGCAGGTCCGGCTTGGCGGCGGTGATCTGGCTGGCGAACGGGGTGAAGTCGGTCGCGCTGGCCGGGGCCCGCACGCTGCTCACGGTCGCCCCGGCACCGCCGATGACGGCCTTGACGGCGGCCTCGTTGGCGTCACCGAACGCGCCGTCCTGGGCGAACACCACGACCTTCTTGCCGGCCGGGTCGCCGATGAACGACTTCGCGGTCACCACGTCCTGGTACGACTGCCGGCCGGACCGGAACGTGTAGCGGTTCGCGCCGGTCACCGCGTCGGTAGCGGCCGGGCCGGAGATGAAGAGAACCTTGTTCTGCGCGGCGATCGGGGCGACCTGCAACGCGACCCCGGAAGCGGTGGACCCGGCGAGGATCTTGTGTCCCTTGCCGATCAGGTCCTTCGCCGCCGACACCGCCTTGGCGGGGTCACCGGCGTCGTCGACCTCGGTGACCTCGATGGTCCGGCCGTCGACCTTTCCGGTGCCGTCGGTGGCGAAGTCGAGGCCGGCCCTGAACCCCTCGATGTACTGCTTGCCGTAGCTGGCCAGGGCTCCCGACTGGGAGTACACCAGGCCGACCTTGACCGGGGCGGTGTCGTCACCGCCACCGGAGGCGGTGTCCTGCGGGCTGCCACAGGCGGTCGCGGCGACCGCCGCGGCCATCATGGTGGCGGCGGCGAGGACCGCGCGCCGCGTCGTCCGGACCGTCATTGCGACTCCACGTGAGGACTCGGAGGAAGGGAAATCCGTTGTCGGCTCACGCTAGGAGTGACGTCACCCACGGGCTATGTGGCGGCAACACACAAGTAACGCCGACCAGGTGGCCGGTCGGGACAATTGGTCACCCTGGTGTTTCCGGTCGATGGCCGACACCGCCACCGGGACGTTGGCCATCGTGTCGACTCCCGCCACCTACCGATGTCGCTCGGCACCACAGTCGCCGTCGTGTCCGGCCAGCCGCGGGCAGCGCCGGCCACGTGCGAACAACCGGTCGCAGAAGACCCGGTGCCGTACGCCCTGCGCGTCCTCGGCGGAGACCGTCGTCTCGCCCCGGTCCACGTCGGCCAGGAAGCTCACCGCCCGGGTGATCGACCGGGCGAAGCGCAGCGCCCCGGCGAGGTCGGTGGCGACCACTGGCAGGTGCACCACGAAGCGCTCCCGCTCCGGCCCGATCGGTGTGCCCTCGACGGGGCTGACCGGCGCGTCCCCGGTCCCGCCGACCGGCGCGCCCTCGGCGCGGCTCACCGTCGCACCCTCGGCGCGAACCGGGACTGCCAGCTCCGCAGCGCCCGCTTGATCCGGACGTTCTCCTCGGTCGTGTAGGTCAGCTCGCGCCGGGCGGCAGCCAGTTCACCGGCGACCCGGTGCAGGAACGCGTACACCTCCAGCGGGTCGAGGCCGCCCCGACGCACGCTACGGAACTGCCGGTCGCGGACCTGTCCGGCGGTGAGCGAGCGGCAGGTGGCCGAGCGGTACCACCCCTCGTTCGGCGTCCGCCGCTGCCCGTGCGACGCCTGCCCGTCCCGCGCCTGTTCGTCCCGCGCCCGACAGCGCCGCGACTGTGCGTGCCGCGACTGTGCGCACTGCGCCGGTTCGTGCTCTGCATGCTGCGGCCGATCGCGCCGGGCCTGCTTCCCCGGCCGGAACAGTCTCGCCAGGATTCCCATCCGGACCCTCCCGTCACCCGTCGTCGGTGGAAGGCGGCCCGGTCCGCACAAAGGGGGAATGCGGACCGGGCCGCCGGCCCCACGACCGCAGCCCTCCTCGGCGGTACGACCCCGGAGCCCACTCAGCTGTCCACCTCCGAGGGTTTGCCGAACCAACCGGAGCCAGACCCTCAGCAACTTACGCCACTTACTAGCCTGAGTCTAGCGCAGCGTGCCGAAGGGATCACTTATTGCAGCTACTGGAGCAGGTCGGGCATGATCAGGGATGCCGAACCGACCGGAGTCCTCACCATGCCTACAGCACAGCCATCGTTCCGCCTGATCGTGGACGAGATCGCCGAGAAGATCCGGACCGGCGACCTCAAGCCCGGCGACAAGCTGCCCTCAACCAGCCAACTCGCCGAGGCCTACGGCGTCAGCAACAACACCGTCTACCGAGCGCTAGCAATCTTGCATGACCGCAATCTGATCATCGGCCAACAAGGGCGGGGCACCTACGTCGCGGAGCGGCCGCAGCAGTAGCGAGAGCGGCCACCCGGCAATCTTGGACACTTACCGTCCGCATCGGACGGTAAGTGTCCAAGATTCGCCTCGCGCGGGGGTGACCAGGGCCGGTCCGGCGGCGAATGGTGTCCGGAGCGACGGCTTCCTGCCGCAGTGCCGCAGGAGATTCCGTACGCTGCGCACCTGGACCTCTTCGCCTGCGCCGCTCGTCGATCAACCGCCACGCGCGTTTCCGCCGGACGCGGTCGCGCTCAAGGAACAGTCGGTTCTTGAACACTGTCGAGCTGCCCGCACAGACGGGGCGGACAGCGCCCGTCATCCCCCGGCGAGCGGGCGCACGAACGGGGCAGCTCGACAGCGTCTCCCACCCCCTACTTCTCCTTGGCTGACCAGCCACCGCGCCGACCGGGGGGCAGGGCGGGCCGGGCCAGGCAGGCCGAGCCAGGCAGGTCAGGCCGGGGTGGGGCGGGGCGGGGCGGGGCGGTGGATCAATGCCGCAGACACGGGCCGGCCCGCCACCCGGGCGGTCGGGTGGCGGGCCGGCGGGGAGGAACGTCGGGGCGGGCGGGGTCAGGACAGGAGGAAGCTCAGGACAGGAGGGGCTCAGGACAGGCCGGCGCGGGCGGCCACGGCGGTGTCCGGGTGGTCGGAGAAGACACCGTCCAGACCGAGCCGGAAGAACAGCTCGTACTCGGCAGTGATGTCGCCCCGGGCGTTCGGGTCGGTGCCGATCCGGTGGTCGACGGCGAGGAACTGGTTCTCGGCGCGGAACGTCCAGACGTGCACGTCCAGCTTCTGCCGGTGCGCGTCCGGGACGAGGGTGGTCGGCGCGAGCAGCGTGCCGGCCGCGTCCCGGGGCACGATCAGGTTCTTCTGTGCGCCGATCACGTCGGCGTAGCCGGCGATCCACCGCAGGCCCGCCGGCTTGGTCAGGTCGGCGTAGGTGCGCGGGTCCCCGGCGACGGTGAAGTCGTACGGACGCCCGGAGGCGTCGAGGAGCTGGGCCAGCTTGACGTCGACCATTTTATCCAACTTGCGCAGGTTCGCCGTCTCGAAGGACTGGATGACCACCGGCGAGTTGGGCCTGGTCAGCTTGTTGGCCCGGAGCACCTCGACCAGGGGCTCCTCCAGCGGCAGCCCGATGGAGGCGAAGTAGGTCGGGTGCTTGGTCTCTGGAGCGACCCCGATCTCCCGGCCCCGCTTCCGCCCCTCCTCACGGGCCAGGTCGATGACCTCCTGGAGGGTGGGCACCTCGAACCGGCCGTCGTACGCGGTGTTGGTGACCCGGACCTGCGGCAGCCGTTCCTTGGCGCGCAGCGTCTTCAGTTCGGCGAGGGTGAAGTCCTCGGTGAACCAGCCGGTCACCGCGACCCCGTCGATGGTCTTCGTGGTCTTCCGGGCGGCGAACTCGGGTCGGGCGGACACGTCGGTCGTCCCGGAGATCTCGTTCTCGTGCCGGGCGACCAGCACGCCGTCCCTGGTCGGAACGAGGTCGGGCTCGATGTAGTCCGCGCCCATCCGGATCGCCAGCCGGTACGCGTCCAGGGTGTGCTCGGGCCGGTAGCCGCTCGCGCCACGGTGGGCGATCACGACCGGCCGGTCGGTGGCCCGCGACCGGTCCGGGCGGGCCTGTGGTTCGGCCCCGACGGCCGTGGCGGTGGGCACGGCCACCGCGACCGTGAGCAGCACGCCGGCAACACCGAGGGCGGAAAGGGTACGTCGCAACGCCGTCTCCTGTCATCGAGAGGGATCGCGATCAGCCAAGCGGCGGCCGGCGACCGGGAGGTGGTCTCCGACTGACCGGCAGGTGAATGTCGGGCTGGCGGTCTCCGCGACTGCGGAGGATGCCGTTTCCGCACCCGGTGCCGTGCTCCGGCACGAAGATTGGCTGGTGCGCCGGCTTCTCCGTCACCCCGTGCGGATCGTGCCCCTCGGTTTCCTGGTGGCGATCCTGCTCGGCACGGGCGTGCTGATGCTGCCCCCGGCGACCGAGGAGCACCGGCACACCCCCTTCCTCACCGCCCTGTTCACCGCCACCTCGGCGGTTTCGGTCACCGGACTGGTCGTGGTGGAAACGCCGGACTACTGGACCCCGGTCGGCCTGGTGATGATCACCGCTCTGACGCAGGTCGGCGGCCTGGGCATCCTCACCGGCAGCACCCTGGTCATCCTGGTGGTGGCCCGGCAGCTCGGGCTGCGTACCCGGATGCTGGTGCAGGCGGAGACGGCCGAGTTCGGCATCGGTGACGTACGCAGGTTGCTGCTCAGGATCGGTCTCACCGTGCTGGCCTGCGAGGCCGTGATGACCGCGATCCTGGCCCTACGCCTCGTCTTCGCCTACGACTACCCGCCGGGCCGGGCCCTCTGGTACGGCTTCTTCCACGCGGTCCAGGCGTTCAACAACGGCGGCTTCTCCCTCTACCGGGACAGTCTGACCGGCTTCGCGCACGACGGGTGGGTCACCCTGCCACTGGCATTCGGCTCGATCATCGGAGGGCTCGGGTTCCCCGCGCTCTTCGAGGCCAGCCGGAGCTGGCGACGACCGGGCCGCTGGACGATCGGCACCAAGCTGACCGTCTGGGGCAGCCTGGTACTGCTCGTGGTCGCCTTCGTCGTCCTGCTGGCCGCCGAGTGGAGCAACCCCCGCACGCTCGGTCCCTCTGGCTGGGAGGGCAAGGCGCTGGCCGCCTTCACCCAGGACGCGTTCGTCCGCACCGGCGGGTTCAACACGTTGGACATCACCGGACTGGACGAGGCGAGCTACCCCCTGATGATCGCCCTGATGTTCATCGGCGGCGGCAGCGCCAGTACCGCCGGGGGAATCAAGGTCGCCACCTTCTTCCTGCTCGCGTTCGCCATCTGGGCCGAGGTGCGGGGCGAGCCGGACGTCACCGTCGGACGGCGCCGGGCGGCCACGGCGAGCCAGCGTCAGGCGCTCACCGTGGCCCTGCTCAGCGTGGCGCTGGTGGTGGCCGGCACGGTGGCGCTGATCCTGCTGACCGAGCGGCTGAGCTACGACCGGGCGCTGTTCGAGGTGACCTCGGCGTTCAGCACCACCGGGCTCTCCACCGGCGTCGCGCCCACTCTGCCGGCCGCCGGGCAGATCGTTCTGATCGTCCTCATGTACATCGGGCGGGTCGGCACCCTCACCCTCGGGTCGGCGATCGCGTTGAACACCCGCAAACGGCTGTACCGGTACCCGGAGGAGCAACCCATTGTCGGCTAGACGTAACGGCCACGGTGTCGTGGTGATCGGGCTGGGCCGGTTCGGCACCTATCTGGCCGCGACCCTGACCCGGCTCGGTCACGAGGTGCTCGCCATCGACCGAGACCCGCAGACGGTGCAGAGGTGGTCGTCCCGCCTCGACCAGGTGGTGCAGGCCGACGCGACCGACGAGACGGCGCTGCGCCAACTCGGCGTCGCCGACTACGAGCGGGTGGTGGTGTGCATCGGCGCGGCGGTGGAAGGGAGCATCCTCACCGTCCTCGCACTCATCGAGGTCGGCGGGTCGGCGATCTGGGCCCGCGCCACCTCCCGGAAACACGCCAGGATCCTCTCCGCGATCGGCGCGCAGCACGTGGTCTTCCCCGAGGCGGAGACCGGGGAACGGGTCGCCCACCTGATCGTCAGCAACATGCTCGACTTCATCGGGTTCGGCGACGACTTCGCCATCGCCAAGGTCCGGGTGCCACCTCCCCTGGTCGGCCGCACGCTGGCCGAGGTGGCGCCGGACGCCCGCTACGGCGTCATGGTGGTCGGAGCGAAGCTGCCCGGGAGGCGGTACGAGTACGCCGCGCCGGAAACGGTGCTTCCCGAGGGGTCGCTGCTGATCGTTGAGGGCGGCATCGACCAGGTGCAACGCTTCGCCGGACTGACCTGAGTCCGACGAGGGGCGGTTGGTCACCGACGAGGGACGAACTCACCCCTCGGCCGGGTCCTCGCCGCCGCCGTCGTCGTCACCGTCGTCATCGCCGTCGTCGTCCCCGTCGCCCCCGGTGTCATCGGGACTTGGGGTTACGTCCGGAGTTGGCTCCGGATCCGGGGCCGGCTCCGTCACCGGGGGCGTCGGCTCCGGAGTCTCGTCTTTTTTTCCCTCACCGCCCTTGTCCTTGTCCTTGTCTTTGCCCTTGCCCTTGCCGTTGTCGTTTCCGTTGTCGTTTCCGTCGTCGTCGGAGTCCCCGGTGCCCGTGGTCCTGCCGGACGTGGTCGTGGAGCCGCCGGTCCGCGTCGCGCCACCGCCCGAAGCGACCGTCGGGGTGGGCAGGGGCGTGGGCGAACTACCGGCCACCCCGGCGACCTGGACCTCACAGGTCGCGGTACCGATCTGGAACCGCACCGGCAGCGGGTTCGACCCGGCGTACCGGCCGGTCAGGGCGACCTTCTCGGCGGCACCGGGTGCCAGCGTGGCCTGCCCGGCGGCCGGAAGGACCTCGACCGTCCGCCCCTGCTGCCGGACCGTTGTCGGATTCGGGCCGCTGACCGTCTGGTCGCCCGGCAGGGTGAAACGCATCGTCCAGTCCCGCAGCTCCGCCGAACCGGTGTTGGTCAGGGTCACGTCGGCGGTGAAGGTACGACCGTCGTCGCGGCGCAGCGCGTAGTTGACCGTGCAGGGCGCCGGCCGGTCCAGCCCCGTCCGGGCCTCGTCCGGGTTCACCTGGTCGCCGCTGGCCGGCCGCTGTGCGCTCATTCCCCACACCACGCCGGTCACCGCGAGCAGGCCGGCGGCCACCGCGCCCGCCTGCGTCTGCCGCCGGCGCCGGCCCTTCGCGCGCCGCGACCGGCTCACCGACAGCGGAAGCGCGTCGGTCGCCGCCGACCAGGGCAGGATCGTGGTGTTCGCGGCGGCCAGCAGCGCCGGGTCGGACGGGCCGGCCGGCGACACCGGTACGACGGCGGCCACCCCGGCCGCCTCGGCGAGGGTACGGGCCAGCTCGACGCTGGTCGGCCGGTCCTCGGGGCGCTTCGCCAGGCAGCGGTGCACCAGCTCGACCACGTCGTCGGGCAGGCCGGGCACCGGCGGCATCGGCTCGGGGTCGGCCTGCACGTGGGCGCGGAGCATCTGGGTGGTGGTGCTCGCCTGCCAGGGGAGCCGCCCGGTCAGCATCCGGTACAGCAGCAGCCCGACCGCGTACACGTCGGTGGCCGGGGAGACCTGGCCACCGTCGAGCCGTTCCGGGGCGACGTACGCCGGGGTGCCGAGCAGTGTGCCGTCCGGCCCCTTCTCGCTCTCCCCCACCAGGGCGGAGATGCCGAAGTCGACGACCTTCACGCCGGTCGGGGTGAGCATCACGTTCCCCGGGGTCACGTCCCGGTGCACCACACCCCGGGCGTGTGCGGCGGAGAGAGCCCCGGACGTCTCGGCGGCGATGGTCACCGCCTCCCGCCAGGGCAGTTGCCGGTCCCGGCCGAGCCGGGCGGTCAGCGGCGGACCGTCGACCAGCTCCATGACCACGTACGGGACGGTCAGCCCGACCTGCTCCGACTCGCCGTAGTCGTAGACGTTGGTGATGTGCGGGTGGACCAGTCGGGCGGCGGCCTGCGCCTCGGCGCGGATCCGGTGCCGGAAGGCCCGGTCGCTGGCCAGCCGCGAGGCGAGCACCTTGACCGCCACCTGACGGCCGAGCACCTCGTCGTATCCGCGCCAGACCACGGACATGCCGCCCGCACCGAGCTGTTCGATCAGCCGGTACCGGTCACCGAGCAGTTGCGCACCTTTGCCGTCCCCACCACCCATGACAACATCTGTTGCCCGACGGGACGAATAGTTACACCGACCACGGCAAAATCGGTCAGCATCGCCACCGAGCGGGCGGTCGGGACATCCCGCTCGGGCGCCGTGCTCAGGCGGTGGCGAGAAGCTGGTCGACCGGGGCGTAGTCGTCGGTCAGCACCAGCGCGTCATCGACGAACCCGGTCAGGTCGGCACCGGACAGCAGTCGGGTCGGCTCGTCGAGGGTGGCGAGCCGTTCCTCGGCGGCGGCCAGCGGCAATGGCTCGTCCGAGGCGACGATCAGGAAGTTGGCCCCGTACTCGCCGCGCAACGCGGCCGGCGGGGCGATCAACGCCACGTGCCGGAACTCGGCTGCCACGGTGGCCACTTCGCTGCGGATGAACCGCAGCGGCGGGTAGTCGATGACGTTCTGCACGTAGATCCCGCCGGGACGGAGCACCCGGCGGATCTCGGCGGCCATCTCCCGGGTCGCCAGGTGCCACGGCACCACCAGATGGCCGAAGGCGTCCCCCACCACGAGGTCCCGACTGGCGGCGGGCTCCCCGGCCACCAGCATCCGTGCGTCCCCCACCTCGGCCCGCATCCCCGGCCCGGTGCGCAGGCCCAGGTCCGACCGGCCCAGGTCGACCAAGCCCCCGTCGATCTCGAAGACCAGGTTGTCGCTGCCGGGGCGGGTGGCGGCCAGGTAGCGGGGCATGGTGAAGCCACCCCCGCCGACGTGCAGCGCGTCCATCCGCTGCCCGGCCGGGGCCGCCACGTCGGCGACCGCCCCGATCCACTGGGTGTACTCGAACTTCAGGTACGTCGGGTCGGCCAGGTCGACGTACGAGTGCTGGGCGGAGTTCAGCAGCAGCGTCCGGCCGGTCGGCCGGCTGCCGTCCACCTCCACCGACGCGCAGTGGTACGCGGTCTCCACGTCGCACGGGTTCGGCGCGACGGTGGCCAGGCCCGCACCGGCCAACCCGAGCACCGCCACGGCGGCACGGGCGCGGGCCGGACCGGGCAACCCGGTGCGGTCCTGCCGACGCAGGTAGACCCCGAGGGCGATCCCGCTCACCCCGAGCGCCACCGCCAGACCCAGCATGATGACCGAGCTGGGCAGGGCCGCCACCAGGACGAATCCGGTGGCGAGCGTGGCGGTGATGCCGCCGAGGGTACCGATGCCGGAGAGCCGCCCGACCACCTGCCCGGTGCGGCGCAGGTCGGCGAGCTGGAGTTTCACCACCAGCGGGGTGACCGCCGAGAGCAGGGCCGCCGGCACGAAGACGGCCGCCGCGACGAGCAGCAGGATCGCGCTCGCCGCACTGCCCCGCAGCACCTCACCGGCGTACCGGACCACGGGCAGGGTGACCGCGGTGGCGATGCCCGCCAGCACCAGCGCCGGGGCGAGCAGGGGACGCGGATCCCGCCGGTCGGCGAGCCAGCCGCCGGTCCACGCCCCGTACGCGATGGCGGCCAGCGCGATCCCGATCACCGAACTGGTGACCTGGAGGGTGACCCCGACGTACGGGCCGACCAGGCGCAGGGCCACGGTCTCCAGCACCAGCACGGCCCCGCTGGAGAAGAAGACCAGGAACGCGGCGAGGCCGGTGGGCAGGGCCCGGACCGGCACCGGCACGGGCGAGGTGACGTCGACGTCGACGGGGGACTTCGGGGAGCTCACCGCTGCGATGGTACGCAGCGTTCCTGGTAGGGGTGGTCAGTACATCGAGAGGTGAACGTGGTTCGTGTGGTCGGCGGCCGGGCTGCCGCTCCCGCCGTACGCCCGCCAGCCGGTGCCCGGGTGCCAGATCTGCCGGTACCAGATCACGTAGAGCACGCCGAGTCGGCTGGCGTTGCGGACGTACCAGGCGGCCAGCCGGTCACCGTAGTCCTTGTCCCCGCCGGTTGCCGTCCGGTCCTCGAAGCCGTTCGTGGCGGCGGAGAAGTCACACGCCCGCCCCTTGGGGTGCTCGCCCGATCCGCCGCTGCGGAAGCAGGAGACGTGTCGCCGGTAGCCGGCCGACTGGGCCTGCTGGAGGGCGTTGAGGGTGCGCGCGGTGATGCAGCCCGAGGTGGTCGGGTCGTTCACCGAGCAGGACTCCGACGGCCAGGAGCCGTCCGGGTTTCGCGGCGCCGGCCGGGCGGTGGCGGAACCGCCACTGCCGAAGCCGCCACTGGGGCCGGAGCTGACCGCGGCGAGCGCCCGCTCGGCCTCCCGCTTCTTCTTGGCCAGCTGGTTGACCTGCTTGAGCTGCTCGCGGACCTCGGCGTCGATGGCCAGCTTCGCCCGGTCGGCCCGGCCGCGTTCCTCGGTCAGCGCCCGCAGTCGCTGGGCGTCCCGCTGGGCCATCACGTCCAGCTCGGCGGCCCGCTGGAGGAACGCCTCCGGCGCGCTGCTCTGCAACAGCAGCCCGGTGGCGGTCAGCCGCCCCTGCTTGTACGACTGGACGGCCACCTCGGTCACCTGGGCGGTCAGTCCGACCAGTCGAGCCTCGATGTTCTTCAGCTCGGTGGTCAGAAGGACCTGCCGCTTCTTGGAGTTCTCCAGCTTGGCGGTGGCCTCGAGGTGGCCCTTGGCGCTGGCCTCCAACGCGTCCCGAAGCGCCTTGGTGCCGCCCTCGGCCGGCTCGGCGTGGGCAGGGGCGGCCCCGCCCAGCACGAGCGCCACCACGGCGAGCAGTGCGACCAGTGGCCGGAGGCCACGACACCGGAGGAGAGCCGTCCTGCGCACGAAAGTCGATGTCCTCTCGTCAACCGGGCCGTCGTGGACGCGGCTGCCCGGGTGCGTCCTCGGCGTGGACCGCCGGTCACAATACCGGACCGCCGGCGGCGGGCCGAGCCGGTGACGGTCCGGGTCGCGGACGCTCCGGGCCCGCCTCAGTCGGCGAGCAACGCGGCGTGCACCTCGTCCCAGATCTGCTCGTTTGCGGCCACCAACAGGCCGTGGTCGTCGGCGGCCGGGTGGTAGTCGGTGCCGTCGAACCGGCGGACCACCCCGCCGGCCTCGCGGACCAGCAGCGCGCCCGGCACGTGGTCCCACGGGAACGTCCGCCAGAAGAGCACGAAGTGCTGCGTGCCGGCGAGTATGTCGAGGTACTCCCGGCCGGCGCAGTGCTGGCCGGGGAGGATCTCGCCGATCCGCCGGCCGCCGGCCGTCACCCGGGACCGCATCGACGGTGGCAGGTAGTGGCTCATCGACGCGCCACGCAGCTCACCGAGGGGCGGCACCCGGCCGGCCCTGTCGACCGTCCGGCCGTCCAGCTGTACGCCCACGCCGGCCCGGCCCACGGCCAGGTTGTCGGCCAGCGGGTCGAGGATCCAGGACGCCGCCGGCTCGCCCTCGGTCAGCAGGGCCACCATCAGGGCGAACGGCCGCTGCCCGGCGGCGAAGTTGGCGGTGCCGTCGACCGGGTCGACCAGCCAGACGTCCCCCGTACCGCGCAGATGCTCCAGGAGGGCGGGGTCGGCGGCGACGGCCTCCTCGCCGACCACCACCGAGCCGGGACGCAACCGGAGCAGCCCCTCCGAGATCATCTCCTCGGCCCGCTGGTCGGCGACGGTGACCACGTCGCCCGGGGCCTTCTCGGTGATCTCGTGCTCGTCGAGACGTCGGAACAGCGGCACGACGATCTGCTCGGCGGCCTCACGGAGCAGGCCCCCGACGTCGTCGAGCAGGGTGTCGTCAGCCACGCGGCGGCAACTTGACCACGCTGACGAAGAACTCGTCGATCTGCCGGACCACCGAGATGAACCGCTCGAAGTCGACCGGCTTGGTGACGTACGCGTTCGCGTGCAGCTGGTAGCTGCGCAGGATGTCCTCGTCCGCCTGGGAGGTGGTGAGCACGACCACCGGGATCCGGCAGAGCGCCTCGTCCTTCTTGATCTCCTCCAGCACCTCCCGGCCGTCCCGCCGGGGCAGGTTGAGGTCCAGCAGGATCAGGTCCGGCGTCACCGCGTCGGCGTACTGGCCCTCGCGCCGCAGGTAGGCGAGCGCCTCGGCACCGTCGGAGACGACGGTCAGCCGGTTGCGGAGCTTGTGCTCCTCGAACGCCTCCTGGGTCATCAACACGTCGCCCGGGTCGTCCTCCACCAGGAGGACCTCGATCGGGCTCTTGCCGTCCGCCGGAGCGGTCATCCCACTGTCTCCTTCGTGCCACCCGTCCTGCCACTCGCCGCCTGGTCCGGACGCTGGTCGTCAGCGTCCCGAGCGGTGTCGGCGGTCGGCCCGGTCGTTGCGGTGTCGGCGGTGTCTGCGGGTCGGGCACGCTCGGCGCCCGTCCCCGCGTCGGTGCTCTCGACCGGCTCGGTGCTCTCGACCGGCTCGTCGCCCCCGGTCGCGTCGGTGTCCCCGCCCGGCTCGTCGGCCGCCACCCGGGCGGCCTCGACGTCCTCGGGCAGCGCCGGGAGGGTGAACCGGATGGCGGTGCCCTCCTCGGTGTCGGTGTCGACCCAGACCCGACCCCCGTGGTACTCGACGATCTTCTTGACGATCGCCAGGCCGATGCCCGTGCCAGGGTAGGCGTCCTTGGAGTGCAGCCGCTGGAAGATGACGAAGATCTTGTCGGCGAACTCCGGTTCGATCCCGATGCCGTTGTCCCGGCAGGTGATCTCCCACTCGGCGTCCACCAGCCGGGCCGAGACGTGCACCCTCGGCGGCACGTCCGGCCGGCGGAACTTCACCGAGTTGCTGACCAGGTTGGCCAGCAGGTTGGTCAGCAGCGGCTCCTCACCCCGGATGGTGGGCAGCTCCGACCAGGCCAGCTCGGCACCGGCCTGCTGCCGGGTGGCCTCGGTCTGACCCGCCACGTCCGCCATCACCTTGTTCAGGTCGACCTCGGTGAAGCCGGTGGTGAGGCGGCCGATCCGGGAGAAGGCGAGCAGGTCGTTGATCAGGCGCTGCATCCGTTGTGCGCCGTCCACCGCGAAGCCGATGTACTGGTCGGCGCGCTCGTCGAGCTGCCCCGCGTAGCGGCGCTGAAGCAGCTGGCAGAAGCTCGCCACCTTGCGCAGCGGCTCCTGGAGGTCGTGCGAGGCCACGTAGGCGAACTGCTCCAGGTCGCGGTTGGAGCGGACCAGTTCCTCGGCCTGCTTCTGGAGCTGGGTGTTGACCCACTCGATCCGTTCCCGGGCCTCCCGGACCTCGGCGAGGTCCTTGGCGATCTTGCGGCGCATCGCCTCGACGTCCTCGGCGAGCTGTTTGAACTCCGGTGGTCCGGTTCCGCTGATGTGGTGCTGGTAGTCGCCTTCGGCCACCTCCCGCACCTGGCCGGCCAAGCCGGTGAGCGGCCGGACGACCATGCGGTCCAGCGAGACCAGCAGGAGCGTCCCGGCCACGACCACCACCAGCGCCGCGATGATCAGCAGGACGACCAGCAGGTTCCCGGTCCGCCGGATGTTCCGCTCGTTGGCTTCCCGTTCGGCGAGGATCTCCGCCTCCAGCCGGGACATCGAGCTGCGGATCTGGTCGAACTCCTGCCGGGTCCGGTCGTTGATCAGGTTCTGGGCCGCCTGGGTGCCGTCCCGGTCTACCGCCGTGATCACCGGCACGGCCACCGCCTGCCGCCACCGCTCCGCCTGGACGCCCACGGCGTCCAGCTCCCGCCGGACCACCGGGTAGTCGTCGGCCAGCCGGCCCATCGACTCGATTCGCTCGCGCTCCTGCTGGACGCCGCTCTCGTACGGCAGAAGGTCCTGGCGGTCGCCGCTGACCGCGTATCCGCGGACGGCGGTCTCCTGGTCGAGCAGCGCGTTGAACAACTCCTGCGCCTGGACCCGCAGCGGGCCGGTCTCGGTCAACACCGCGTCGGTGTGGGCCCGGTTCCGGGCAGCCACCGCCGCCTCGGCGGCGGCCAGGCCGACCAGCAGCACACCGACCACGACCAGCAGCGTGACCACCCGTTGGCGCAGCGTCCAACCCCGCGTGACGGTGTTCACCGGCCACCACCCCGGCTCACCAGCAGCATCGCCACGTCGTCGGCGAGCGGGCCGCCGTTGATCTCCTCGGCCCGGCCGACCAGCCAACCCGGCAGCTCGGGCAGGGGCACGGCCCGGCTGGCCGGGTCACCGACCAGGGTGCTCAGCCCCGGTACGTCGAGTCGTTCCTCGCCGTTACCCACGCGCCCCTCGATCAGCCCGTCGGTGTACATCAGCAGGGACCAGTCATCGGTGGAGAACTCCAGGTCGAAGGCAACGGGCCGGCGGGGACGCACACCGAGGAGCAGGCCGCCCGGCGCGGGCACCGGCGCGACCCTACCCCCGGCGATCAGCAGCGGCGGCGGGTGCCCCGCCAACCGTACGGTCGCCCGGTTGGCATCCAGGTCCAGCCGCGTGGTGGCGACGGTCGCGAAGATCTCCTGGAGCCGGCGTTCGCTCATCAGTACCTGTTCCAGGGCGGGCAGCACCTCGTCGTCGGGCACCCCGGCGAGGATCAGGGCGCGCCAGGCGACCCGCAGTTCCACGCCGAGCGCCGCCTCGTCCACGCCGTGTCCGCAGACGTCTCCGACGATCAGGTCGATCCGCCCCGGCCGGGTCTGCACCACGTCGTAGAAGTCCCCGCCGATCAGGGCGGCGTGCCGGCCCGGGCGGTAGAAGGTGTGGACGGCGATCCGGTCGCGCTCCATCAGCAGCGGCGTCGGCAGCAGGCCACGTTCCAGGCGAGCCGACTCGGCCTGCCGCAACTCGACCTCACGGAGTCGGCGGGCGTTCTCGTCGGCCCGCTTCCGTTCGACGGCGTAGCGGAGCGCGCGGGTCAGCAGGACGCCGTCGACCGTGCCCTTGACCAGGTAGTCCTGCGCGCCCTCGGCGACCGCGACGATGCCCAGGTGCTCGTCCGAGCGACCGGTGAGCACGCAGACCGCCGCGCCGCCGGCCATGTCGAGGACCTGACGCAGGCCGTCGATCCCCTGGGCGTCGGGCAGGCCGAGGTCCAGCAGGACACAGTCGACCCCGACCACCCGCTGCCGAGCCTCGCTCAGGCTCGTGGCGACCAGCAGGTCGATCATCGAGTTGGTCTCGGCGAGCAGTTCCCCGACGAGGAACGCGTCTCCCTCGTCGTCCTCGACCAGCAGGACCCGCAACCGCTCGCCCGGCGGCAGTGCCGGGTGCCGGCCGAGGCCGCCGTGCGCATACGCCAGCGGCGCGACGGTGGAGCGGGGCACCCCCGCCCCCGGCACGGACCGGGTCACCGCCGCGAGACGCGGAAGATCACTACTGATGTCGAGCTCCTTCCGAGTGCCCTGCTGATCCTGTATTAGACAACGGTCGCACACAACACGACGGCCACGGCACGGGCGCAAATGGGCTCCGTCACTACGCAGCGGCGGACAAAACGGCCACCGGCCGCCCAGGTCGATGACCGGGCCGGCCGGGCGGACCGGGCACGCTCCCACGGGGTCGCTTCTCCCGCGCCGTCCCGATCGGACGATCACGGTCCCCCGCCGGACGCGCGGGCGGGGCAGGATGGTCCCACCCCCGGCCCCACCCCGCGAGGAGACCCCAGTGGGCGCACCGCCTGCCACCCCCGCCGCCGACCGGGCGCTGGCCCGGCCGCGCCGCCGACCGGCCGCCGCCGTGGCCGCGCTCGCCGCGCTCGTCGCGGTCGCCGCCGGCACCCTGTTCGACCTGCGAACGCCCGCACCGGCCCCGGCCGACGCGCCGGCCGCCGAGTTCAGCGCCACCCGGGCGTACGAGCACGTCAAGGTGGTGGCCGCCGAAACCCATGCCGCCGGCAGCCCGGCCAACGACCAGGTCCGCGCGCACCTGGAGCGGACCCTGCGCGGGCTCGGCCTGGAGACGTCGGTGCAGGACACCGTCGCACCGGAGGCCGGACAGCTCAGCGGAGCGGCCGGCGGCGCCACGCTGGCCCGGGTCCGCAACGTAGTGGCCCGGCTTCCCGGCACCGACCCGACCGGCCGGGTCTTCCTAGTGGCGCACTACGACTCGGTGCAGTCCGGACCGGGCGGCAACGACGACGCCGCCGGCACCTCGGCGATCCTGGAGGCGGCGCGGGCGCTGACCACCGGCCCTCGGCCCCGCAACGACATCGTGTTCGTGCTGACCGACGCGGAGGAGGCGTGCCTCTGCGGGGCCGCCGCGTTCGCCGCCGAGCATCCGCTCGCCGCCGACGGCGGGGTGGTGCTCAACCTGGAGGCGCGCGGCCGGACCGGGCCCGTGATCATGTTCGAGACCTCCCGGCGCAACGCCGCCCTGGTGGGTGCCTTCGGCCGGGCCGCCCCGCACCCGGTGGGCACCTCGTTCGCCGTGGAGGTCTACCGGCTGCTGCCCAACGACACCGACTTCACCGCCTTCCTCGACGAGGACTTCGTCGGGCTGAACTCGGCGTACCTCGACGGCGGGGCGATCTACCACACCCCGCTGGACACCCCGGAGTCGCTGGACCGGCGCAGCCTCCAACACCACGGCGACAACGTGCTCGCGCTGGCCCGGGAGTTCGGCCGGACCGACCTGGACGCGCTCGACGCCGCGCACGACGCCACGTACTTCCCGGTGCCCGGCGGCCTGGTCCGCTACCCCGGCTGGCTGACCTGGCCGCTGGCCCTGGTCGGGCTGCTGGGCGTCGCCGCGCTCGGCTGGGCGGCCCGCCGGCAGGGCCGGACCAGCCTGCCCCGGCTGGCCGCCGGCTTCGGGCTGGCCGCGGTGCCGCTCGTCGCCGCCCCGCTCGCCGCCTGGCTGCTCTGGGCGGCGGTGCTCGCCGTCCGGCCCGGCTACGCCGAGCTGCTCGACCCGTACCGGCCGGGGTGGTACCGCCTGGCGGTGGTGGCGCTCGCCGCCGCCGTCCTGTTCGGCTGGTACGCGCTGACCCGCCGCGCAGTCGGTCCGGCCACGCTGGCGGTCGGCGGGCTGGGCTGGCTCGCCCTGTTCGGCGTGGTGCTCGCCGTGGTCGCGCCCGGTGGGTCGTACCTGGCGACCCTCCCCGCTCTGGCCGGCGCGCTCGCCGGCCTGGTGGCCCTGGCCACCCGGATCGACGGGCCCGGCCCGGTGGTCGCGGTGACCGTCGCGGCGGCGGTGGGGGTGCTGGTCCTGCTCCCCACGGTGGTGCTGCTCTTCCCGGCGCTCGGCATGGGCATGGGCGCGGTCGCCGCGCTCTTCGCGACGCTGCTCGGGTTCGCCGCGCTGCCCGTGGTGGACCTGCTGCACCCGCAGGCCGGCGGGGAACGCGGCATGGCCGCCGCGCGGGCCCGCCGCCGGGGTGCGCTGCCGGCGCTGGCCGCGACGCTCGCCGCGCTGGTCTTCGCCGCGGTGGGCCTGGCCGTGGACCGCTTCGACGCCGCCCACCCGATCCCCACCCACCTGATGTACGCCCTCGACGCCGGCACCGGGCAGGCGCGCTGGCTCAGCCACGAGACCGACCCGCAGCCCTGGACCGACGGGTACGTCGACGGGATCGAACGCGTCGACGACGAGTTCCCCGGCCTCGGTGATCCGGAACTACGGACCGGACCGGCACCCCGGGCCGACCTGCCCGCGACCAAGGTCGAGGTGCTCGCCGACACCCGCTCCGGCAGCGAACGCACGCTGCGGCTGCGGCTCACCCCGCAACGGCAGGTCCGCCTGGCCACCCTGCACGTCGACGCCGGCACGGCCACGGTGCAGTCGATGGTGGTCGGCGGCCGGCCGGTGCCCGTCGACCGGATCGCCGACGAACAGCGATGGGACGTCGGGCTCGTCTTCCACGCCCCACCGTCCGAGGGCCTGGAGGTCACGCTGACCCTCACGCCGAAGGCGGAGCGGGTGGCGCTGCGGGTCATGGACGCCAGCGACGGCCTCGACGGGCTGCCCGGCTTCCGCCCTCGCCCGCCCGACGTCGGCGTCGTCGGCTCCCACACCTCCGAGATGCTGGCGGTGGCCCAGACCCACCACCTCTGACCCACCCCGAAACCCTGATCACCGAATATGCGGCATCTTGGGCGATCACCCTGCCTTGGGTTCAAGTGGTTGTTGCAACGGGGTGGATTCTCGTGAGGATGAGGGTTCATGCCAGGGAGACGGTTGTCGTCCGCGGAGCGGGCGCAGA